>NZ_BHZI01000049.1 GCF_004305975.1 Streptomyces otsuchiensis | reverse complement strand
GCCGTCGGGTGCCTGTCGCGTCCGGTGGGGCGGCCGGCCGGGCCACCCCACCGGACGGCTGGGGCCGCCGCCTCCCGCGGGGCGTGGGGGAAGAGGGGAGACGGCGGCGGTATCGGGCGGGTCCGGGCCGCGGCCCGGACCCGGGTTCAGGCGCGGTGGCGGCCCAGAGCCCGGCGGCGCACCGTGGTCAGCAGCACACCGGCGCCTGCGGCGGCGACGGCCGCGCCGCCCAGCGCGAGCGGGAGCGTGCTGTCGCCGCCGCCGGTCGCGGCCAGCGTGAGCTCGTCGGAGTTCCCGTTCACCGCCGGGGCGTTGCCGCCAACGGTGCCGTCCTCCGCGTCCTCGGCGTCGGCCGCCGGGGCCTCGCCGCCGGCGGGGCGGTGGCCCGCGTGGTCGTCCGCAGCGGTGCCGGGCTCCTCGGCCGGGGTGTCGTCGCCGGCCGGGGCCTTGTGGCCCTCGTGTGCGTCGTGTGCGTCGTGGCCGTGGTCCTTCGGAGGCGTGGCGCCGTCCGTCTGGTCCGTGCCGCCGCCGGTGCCGTCCGCCTGGCCGCCGCCCGGTGCGGTGGCAGCTCCGCCGCCACCCGCGCCACCACTCCCGCCGCCGCCGAAGACGACATCGGAGCAGGTGTAGAACGCCTCGGGGCTGTCCGAGCGCTGCCAGACGCTGTAGATCAGATGGCGGCCCTCACGCTCGGGAACCTCCAGGTCGAAGACGTACTGGCCGTTCTCCAGCGGCGGGTCGGTCACCTCACCGAAGTGCTGGAGGTCCGACCAGCTCAGCGGCTGCGCCGGGTCGTAGCCGGCCTGCGTGATGTACAGCTCGAACGAACCGGTGTGCGGGGCCGTGGCGGTGTAGCGGAAGGTGTGGCTGCCGGCGCTCATTCCGGTGGTCTGCCAGTCGGCGCGCGCCTGGTCCAGGCCCGCGTACTTGTCGCGGCCGGCCGAGCACAGCTCCCCGTCCGGTATCAGGTCGCGGTGCCGGCCGTCGGCGTCGGCGATGTTGACCTCGTTCCAGTCGTACAGGGGCTGCGTGCCACCGATGGCGACCATCTCGCGGCAGGCCGCGCTGGACGGCGACTCCGGTCCCTCGTGGAAGCACGCCCGGACGCGGCTGACCGGGTCCTCCATCGAACCGTGCGCGGCGGCCGGCGCGGCGGTCAGCAGGCTGAGAGCGAGCGGGGCGACGGCGACTGCCCCGACGACGGCTGCGGTACGACGGACGGTCATGGGGGTGGCTCCTGGGCTCGGGGGCGGGACGCCCGGACGGCCCGCGGGCCGTCCGGTGCCGAGCACGCTAACCACGCCGGCCGGGGAAAACCCGCCGGTCGGCGCCTGTGGGCCACTCCTTATGGTCGGCTTAAGGAACGGCTGACCGGTGGTTAAGACCCGGCCCGCCGAGCCGACGGATCCGCTCCCGGGCGCCCGCGCCCCGCGCTCCGTGCCCCGCTCTCAGCTCTCAGCCGAACTGAACGGAACGCTTCGCCAGTCCGCCCCAGAAGCCGTCCACGGCGGTGCTCGCTCCGGCGAGGTCGCTCTCGCCCGCACCCAGTGATACGAAGAGCGGGGCGAAGTGCTCGGTGCGCGGGTGGGCGATGCGGCCCGCCGGGGCCCGGTGCTCGAAGTCGAGCAGCGCGTCCACGTCCGCCGACGCCAGCGCCTCGGCACCCCACGCGTCGAACTCCCGCGACCAGCCGTGCGCCTCGTCGGGCCCGGCGTCCCACAGGATGTCGCTGAGGTTGTGGGTGAAGAAGCCGCTCCCGACGATCAGCACCCCCTCGTCCCGCAGCGGCGCCAGGCGGCGGCCCAGCTCCAGCAAGCGCCGCGGGTCCAGCGTCGGCATGGACAGCTGCAGCACCGGGACGTCCGCCTCCGGGTACATCTCCGCCAGGGGCACGTAGGCGCCGTGGTCCAGGCCCCGCTCCGCGTCCTGGTGGACGGACGAACCGGGTGTGCCGAGAAGGCCGGAGACCCGCTCCGCCAGCTCAGGCGCGCCGGGTGCCGGGTAGCGGACCTGGTAGTAGCGGTCGGGGAAGCCCCAGAAGTCGTAGGTCAGGGGCACGGTGCGGGTGGCGCCGACCATCGCCGGTGCGGACTCCCAGTGGGCCGAGACCACCAGGATCGCTCGCGGGCGGGGCAGCCGGGACGACCAGGCGCCCAGCTGCGAGGTCCACAGCGCGTCGTCGGCGAGCGGGGGCGCGCCGTGGCTGAGGTAGAGCACCGGCATGCGCGGGGGCGGGGCGGTGGTCATGGCGGTCCTTAGGTCCGGTCCGGCTCGGTGGTGACGGCATGCCGCAGCGGCGGGGCGCCGGGGGCGGTGGTCGTCCTCACGAGGGAGCCAGGTAATTCCAATTTGAACTACTGTCACGGTAGCAGGATGTTCGAATTCAAACAATTGGTGCTGCGGGGGTGGTGCTGCGAGTACGGCCCACCGGGTGCGGGCGGTGGCCGCGGGCAGGCAGAATCGGCACCGTGAAGCTCACCATCACCGCCGACTCGCCGGACGCCCCGTACGAGCAGCTGCGCGGCCAGGTCGCCGCCCAGGCCCGCGCCGGCATCCTGCCCGCCGGCCACCGCCTGCCCACCGTGCGCGGACTCGCCGACGAACTCGGCCTCGCCCCCAACACCGTCGCCAAGGCGTACCGCGCACTGGAGGCCGACGGCGTGATCGAGACCCGGGGCCGCAACGGCACCTTCGTCGCCGCCACCGGCGACGGCCCGGCCCGCGAAGCCGCACACGCCGCCGACGAGTTCGCCCGCCGCGCCCGCCGGCTGGGCATCGACCGGGCCGACGCACTGGCCGCCGCCGACGAGGCGCTCCGCGCCGCCTACCGGGACTGACGATGAACCAACCCGTACCCGTACCCGTACCGGTCCCCGGCGCCGCTGCCGACGACCCGACGCCCGGCGGACTCGCCCTGGTGCGCCGCCCCGGCCCCCGGCTCACCCAGGGGCTGGTCACCCACGGCGAGCGCGTCCCGGTCGACCTCGACCGGGCGCACGCGCAGTGGGAGGAGTACGTCGCGGCGCTGCTGACACACGGCTGGCCCGTCCACGAGGTCGACCCCGCGGACGACTGCCCGGACGCCGTCTTCGTCGAGGACACCGTCGTCGTCCACCGAGGGGTCGCCCTGCTCACCCGGCCCGGCGCGCCCAGCCGTCGTCCGGAGCCCGCGGCCACCGAGGAGGCCGTCGCCGGACTCGGGCTCGACATCCGGCGGACGGAGGCGCCCGCCACCCTGGAGGGCGGCGACGTCCTCAAGGTCGGGAACATCCTTTACGTCGGCGTGGGCGGACGCACCAACGACGAAGGTGTCGCGCAGCTGCGCGACACCTTCGCACCGCTGGGCGCCACCGTGATCGGTGTGCCGGTCCGGCGCGTCCTGCACCTGAAGTCCGCCGTGACCGCGCTCCCGGACGGCACCGTGATCGGCCACCCGCCACTGGTCGACCACCCCGAGCTGTTCCCCCGGTTCCTGCCCGTGCCGGAGCCCAGCGGGGCGCACGTGGTGCTGCTGGGCGGAGGCAACCTGCTGATGGCGGCCTCCGCGCCGCGCACCGCCGAGCTGTTCGCCGGGCTGGGCCTCCACCCGGTCGTGGTGGACATCGGCGAGTTCGAGAAACTGGAAGGGTGCGTCACCTGCCTGTCGGTACGGCTGCGCGGCGCGCCGGCGTGACGGGTGGCGCCTCGGCGTGACGGGCAGTGCCCCGGCGGGGGCGCGGCGGGGCGGAGCGTCAGGGGGCGAGGCGGTCCAGAGCGGTGGCGAGGGAGTCGGCGAAGTCCCCGGCGGGCGCGTCGCCGAGGGAGCCCATCTGACCCCACTGGACGAGGGTGACGACATCGCCGGTGCGGCCGACACCGAACAGCGCGATGTTGGTGCCCGCCTCCGGCGGCGCGGTGTACACGGCGTAGACGTGGGCCGAGTCTCCGGCATCGGACACCGGGCCGTGGTCGTCCCAGCCGGCGACGGCGCCCGGCTCGTTCCGCAGCCAGTCGGCCGCACAGTTCGCGGCGGCCTCCTCCAACGTCCCGGCCAGCTCGGCGGCGTCCCCGGCGTCGCCGGTGTCGATCACCACCTGCCGGGCGGTCGTGTCCAGGTCGGTCCCGAAGTCGCGGTGCCAGGACCCGTCCTCGGGCAGCAGGCCCTCGAAGCAGAAGACGGGGAGGTCGGGGAGACCGGGCGTCGCGTCGCCGGCGAACCAGGTCGTGTGCTCGTCGGCGGGAAGCTCGGACGGCTCCAGGAAGTCCGGTGCGGTGCTCTGCCGGTCGCCGGTGTCGTCGGTGGTCTCGGTGGTCGCGGACGCCCGCTCCCCGGCGTTCTGCTGCCCGGCCTGGGCCTGGCCCACCATGGTCGCGGTGAGCGCGGCAGTCGTGACCACGGATCCGATGCCGGCGATCAGCCGGGTTCGAGTAAGGCGCATTGTTCCCCTTAGAGTTCGGTGCGGACCGCCGGGCAGCTCCCGGCGCCTCCTGAACCACAGTGACCACCCCCGCGCAGCCGGACAACCTCCCTCGCCCAACACGGGACACGGGAACGGTTCCGGCAGCCCTGACCTGCGGGAACGGCCGCCAGCTGGAACGGTTCGCTGGAACGGCCGACGGACAGGAACGACGGGTCGGCGCGACGGGACGGAACGTCGGGACGGAACGACCCGGCCGCGCGGAACGTCGGACCGTCCGGGGCGGGCGGCGGGCGCGGCCGACAGCTGATGAGCGATGGAGGAGAGACAGGGTGGCAGTGGGGGACGAGGCGATCGACGAGTTCGCCCGGACCGTCCGGGGGTTCAAGGAGCGGTCCGGACTGAGTTACGGAGCGCTCGCCAAGCGGCTGCACATGAGCACCTCCACCCTGCACCGCTACTGCTCCGGCGCTGCCGTCCCCGTCGACTACACCCCGGTCGACCGGCTGGCGCGGGCCTGCGGGGCGACCACGGCCGAGCTGTTCGAACTCCACCGGGCATGGATTCTCGCCGACAGCGCGCGGAACCGCCTCCGCGACGGGGGTCGCGCGGCCACCGCGGCCGGTGCCGGTCCGGCCGGCGCAGCCGACGGCGGAGGGGCGGGCGACGAGACGGCGTCGGGCGCCGGGGCAGCCCCGGGCGTCCGTGGCCCGGCCGACCCGGCCGACCCGGCCGACCCGGCTGACCCGGCTGACCCAGCCCACCCGGCCGACCCAGTCACCTCCGACGGGGTCGCCGGTACCGCGCCGGGGACGCCGCCCGCGACAACGTCCGCGACAACGTCCGCGACGACGGCGGACGGGCGGGCAGGTAGACGGCCGCGGTGGCCACTGGCGGCCGGAGCGGCCGTGGTGGTGCTCGCGCTGATCGTCGTGTTCGGGGTGCGGGCATGGACCGGCGACGGTCCTGCCGGGTCCACCCAGGACGGCGCGGCGACCGGCCCCGCGACCGAACCGGCCACGGACGACTCGGACGACGCGACGGACGACGCCACCGCAGCCGACCGGGACGGCACCGGTACGGAGCCACCTCCGCTGGACTGGACCCTGCGTTCCGAGGTCTGGCGCACCGAGTGCGGCCACCGCTACCTGGTGGACCGCGACCCCGCCGCCGTCCCCGGCCCTCCGCTGGAGCAGGACGCGGAGAGCTGGGCCGAGGAGACCGGCGCCGTCCACGGCGCCGAGACCATCGTGGAGGCCACGCTGCGCACCAACGGTAACGGCCCGGTCGTCGTGGAAGCGCTGTACGTGCGGGTGGAGGACCGTGACGAGCCGCTCGACTGGCCCGTCTTCACCACCGACTTCGGCTGCGGGGGCGCGCTCTCACTGGCCGCCTTCAAGGTCGACCTCGACGACGACCGGCCCCGCGCCGAGGCCAACGACGGCTACGACGGCGAGAGCGACCGGGTCCTGCCCGCTCCGAGCCTGCCGTTCCAGGTGACTGACAGCGAACCGCTGTCGCTGCGCGCGGAGGCGACCGCCGCGGAGTGCGACTGCCGCTGGTACCTGGAAGTGGAGTGGAGCAGCGGAACCGACCGCGGCATCGTCCGTCTCGACCAGGCGGGCGACCCCTTCCGCACCAGCGGCTCCGCCGAGAACCAGGTCTACGGGTACGACGGGTCGTCCTGGGTCACCGATCCGCTGTGAGGCATCCTCGTCCCATGAGCAATCTCGACACCACACCCCCGGCCACCGAGTGCGGCGGCGAGCGGCACCCCGGGCCCGTACGCGACCTGATCCAGGGCCGGCTGACGCCGCTGGGGGAGTCCACGGTCGTCCGCCGCCTGCTTCCCAGCCTCGGCCGCCGGATGGTCGGGGCGTGGGTCTTCGTGGACCACTACGGTCCCGACGACATCGCCGGGCAGTCCGGCATGCAGGTACCGCCGCATCCGCACATCGGGTTGCAGACCGTCAGTTGGCTGCACGACGGCGAGGTGCTGCACCGCGACAGTCTCGGCAGCCTGCAGACCGTCCGTCCCAGGGAGCTGGGGCTGATGACCGCGGGCCGCGCCATCTCCCACTCGGAGGAATCGCCGCGCGACCACGCGCGGCTGCTGCACGGCGCCCAGCTGTGGGTCGCCCTCCCCGAGGAACACCGCCGCACCGCACCGTCGTTCGAGCACCACCGCGAGCTGCCCGAGATCCGGGGCGGCGGCGGCCTGCGCGGAACGGTCATCCTCGGAGAGCTCGACGGTGCCGTGTCACCCGGCACCACCCACACCCCGATCGTCGGCGCCGACCTCACCCTCGCCGCCGGCACCGACGCACGGCTGCCGCTGGAGGAGGAGTTCGAGTACGCGATCCTCACGATGAGCGGCACGTGCGAGATCGACGGCGTCCCGTTGGAGCCCGGCGCGCTGCTCTACCTCGGCCACGGCCGCCGCCACCTGCCGATCCGCGCCACCACCGACGCCTCCGCCCTGCTGCTCGGCGGCCTCCCCTTCGACGAACGCATCGTGATGTGGTGGAACTTCGTGGGGCGGTCGCACGACGACATCGCGGCGGCGCGGGCGGACTGGGAGGAAGGCCGCGAGTTCGGCACGGTGGAGGGCTACGACGGTGCCGCTCTCACCGCGCCGCCGCTGCCCCAAGTCCCCCTGAAACCACGGGGACGCATCCGCTGACCTGGCGCGACAGCGAGTCAGGGTGGGGGACGGTCGACCTCGCGCGCGGGTGCGTCGTGGTAGCGGAACGGGCCCTCTCAGGAAGTGCTGAGGTGTGCTCTCCCGGGCGCTCGTCGTTCCCGTCTGTGGCAGGGTGTGGCAGCCTCTGGCAGGATCAATGCTGACCTAATGCTGACTTCACTGACTAACGAGCTCGTGCTGGTTGGCGGGGAGGCGTCGAGTGATCATGGTTGTGTGGTGGGGAACGCGTCTCGTGCAGTGATCATTAGCGACCGGAGGATCACCGACCTGTCGTCCGACGTGATTGCTGAACTCGTGGCTGAACTGGGCCCGTTGTCGCATGAACGCCACCAGGCCCAGCTTGTGTCCAGGCCGCGGAAGCGGGCTGTGGGTGCGGGCGCGAAACACCGGCTGGTCTTCGTCGACCGGCTCCTGGCCACCCTCGTGCATCTCCGGCACGCGACCACCCACGACGTGCTGGCCTGCTGGTTCGGAGTGGACCGCTCCACCATCACCCGCTCCGTCAGCGAGGTGCGACCCCTGCTCGCCGAGCGAGGCTGCACCGTCAGCCCCGGGGTGCGGCTGCGGACCCTGGCCGAGGTCGTCGACCACCTCGGCGCCAGCGGCAAGACCGGGATCGTCGACGGCACCGAGATCCGGGTCCGGCGGCCAGCCGCCGGACGCAAGGACCGGGACACGTTCATCTCCGGCAAGAGCAAGCAGAACGCCGTCAAGTCCATGGTGGTCACGGACGGGGACGGCCAGGTGCTGTTCTGCAGCCCGACCACGCCCGGAAGCTGCGCGGACATCACGTATGCCCGCCAGTTGGGGCTGGTCACGCTCCTGGCAGACGGGACCGCGGTCGAGATCCTGGCCGATGCCGGCTACCAGGGCCTGGGCGTCCAGACAGGTGGCCGGGTGGTGACGCCGCCGCACCGCAAGTTCAAGAAGAACGTCCCAGGCTGGTACGTGGAGATCCACGAGCGCCAGCGCAAGGCGCACTCCTCACGCCGTATCCGGGTCGAGCACGGTATCGCCCACCTGAAGAACTGGCGGACCCTGGCCCGCCACCTCGGCCGCCACGAGCACATCAGCGACACCGTCCAGGCCGTCGCCAGCCTGCTGTCCCACCAACAAACCGCAGACCTGGACTCGGCACAGCAGATGTGAACGCAGAGCCACGTCGAACCCTTCGACGCCTCCCCGCCAACCATGCACGAGCTCGTTACAGGCTGCCTGGTCAGGGCCGCCCCAGGAACCAAGGCCGAATGCACCGCGGAGACCAGCCGCTTCTTCCACAGGCGTCAACGCCAGCCCCACCGTCCGTCACTGCTTCGGCGGCCCACACGTCTGCTATCTCGGACGAGAACCCCGTGAGTTTCCGATCAGTAGTCCGGGCGGCCAGCCGTGCATACGGGCGTGTGCTGGAGGTCCTGCAAGTGCAGCAGTTGCTCCTCCGGTGAGAGTTCCCGGTCAATCGCGTCGCAGAGCCGGCCCCAGGCCTCTTCGGCCTCGCCGATATCCAGGTGCCACACCTCCCACACTCTCACGATCGCGTCCGAACCTGCGGTGGCCAGGAGGTTCGTCTCCGAGTTGAAGGCCACTGCGTTCACGCCGGTGTCATGAGAGAGCGAGTAGATCTGGCGTCCGGACGTGCTGTTCCAAACGCGTACCGTTCCGTCCTCGCTCGCGCTGGCGAGGAGTTCTCCCTTCGGAGCGAACGCCACCGAGTTCACCGCGCCGATGTGACCGGTGAGCGTGTGTATCAGCTCTCCGGAGTCGGCATCCCACACCCGCACGCTCCCGTCCTCGCTCGCGCTCGCCAGCATCTCGCCTCCCGGAGAGAACACCACGGACATCGCCCGTCCTATGTGGCCCTCGAGGACCAGGGGGGCTTCGGCCTCCTCTGCGTTCTTCGTCATGGCTTCGACGTTCCTCACCAAGACAGCCCCGTCGTCGTGAGCGCTCGCGAAACGCTGGGCGTCACTGCTGTAGGCCACCGACCACACGGGCCCGGCCTGAGCGCCAAGCGTGTTCAGCAGCTTGCCGGTTCGCGATTCCCACACACCCACAGTTCCGTCGTCGTGCGCCGTTGCGATGTGCTGCCCGCGGGGGCTGTAGGTCACTCCCCAGGTCGGCCCGGCAGGCCCTGCGAGGGAGCGGCGTGGTTCCTGCCCCGCGTTCCGGATGTCCCAAACGTGCACCCTTCCGTCGTCGTGGGCGCTGGCGAAGTGCCGCCGGTCCGGATGCATGGCCACCGACCACACGGGCTCGGTCGGGCCTCCTGGCACCCAGGTGTCCATCTTCGTTGACGTGGAGTTCCACGTCCGTACGGTGCCGTCCTGGCTCGCGGTGCCGAATGTCTCCGTGCCCGGGGCGAACGCGACCGAGGTGACAATGTGGCTGTGCCCAGAGCGAGAGCGGAAGTGCTCCCCGGACTGCGCGTTCCACACTCGCACCGTTCCGCCCGTGTCCGCGCTCGCCAGCCGGTTTCCTTGGCCGTTGAGCGCCACAGAGGTCACCGTGGCGTCGTGGCCCCGGAAGGAACGGAGCTCTTCACCGGTGCCGGCGTCCCACATCCAAGCCGCCTCATCCGTCGCGGTAGCGAGGCGGCCACCGCCTGTGCTGAACACCGCTGATTTGACGGGGCGGTCGTGTTCGATCGTGTGCAGCAGCTCCCCGGTCTCGGTGTTCCAGATCCGCACGGTGCCGTCCTCACCCGCGCCTGCCAGCCGGTCGCTTTCCTGGTGGAGGGATACGGATGTCACTGCGCCTGTGTGGTCGCCGAAGGAACGGAGCTGTTCCCCGGACCGGGTATCCCACAGCAGAACCCGTCCGTGTGTGTCACCGCTCGCCAGCCGCTGCTCGCCTGCGCTGAACACCACGGAGGTGACCGCGCTGGTGTGGCCTCGGAAGGAACGGAGCTCTTTCCCGGTGGAGGCGTCCCACAGCCGTACGGTCCGGTCCTCGCCGGCACTGGCCAACCGATTCCCGCTGCCGTCGAACACCACTGCGTTGACGGGGCCGGCATGACGGCCGACGATTCGCGGCTCCTCCTCGCTGTCGTCGGTGGGATAGGCGTTCCAGACCCGTACCGTGCCATCGTCGCTCGCACTGGCGAGGCGGTTTCCGCCCGAGCTGAACACCACTGCGTTGACCGGGCCTTCGTGTCCCTTGAACGTGCGGAGGGCGGGTTCGTTCTCGATGTTCCAGACCTGTATCGTGCCGCTCTCGTGTGCGCTGGCCACGCGATGCTCTTTGCTGAGCGCCGTCGACCGGACCGCGCTCTCATCACCGGTGAGGCGGTGCTCGAGCCCCAGGCCGCCGGCACGCAGCAGGCTCTCGCGCGCCTCGTCGGTGCGGTAGGTGGCATAGGCGTGCATGGCTAGGAGAGAGGCCGTGTCGGGGTCCCGCTCCAGCAGGGCGAGGGATTGGGCCGCCAGATTGCGCGATTGCGCCCGTCGCTCGGACTCGCCGGTGTTCTGCCACTGCAAGGCGCCCCAGACTGTCACGACCAGCAACATAGCGAGCAGCAGGGAAAGGACCGAGGCCAGACTCCAGGCCAGGCGGGTATCCCGCTGGTGGCGCTTCCAGCTGACGGCCAGGAAGGTGCTCAGATGAGGCGGTAGATAGCGCCGCTGGCTCACCCAGTTTCTGCCTTCGGCAAGCCTCGTGCCGGTGAGGAGGTCCCTGGCGTGACCGCTCTCGGCGTGGAGCTTGAGCTGTTTCTCAGCGTCGGTCAGCCAGGTCTGAAACTTCCGGTCCTGCCTCACCCAGGTGTGTAGCTTCTCCCAGTCGCGGATGAGCGCCTCGTGGACGAGTTCGATGACGGGTTCGTGGACCGGGTGTCCGGCGGGGCGGCCGGATGGAAGGGGGCCGGGATCGAGGGGCGCGCTAGTGGTGGTGATGCGTGCCTTGTTGAGGAACTCTAGAACCTGCCGGAACTCGTCCTCGGACGCGTTTGATGCGTTGGGCGACTCGGAGGCACGGGCGGCGAGCTCGGACAGCGGAAGTTGGCGGCGGGCGGGATGCATGCCCGCCCCTTCGCCCGCCGGCTGCACCAGAGCGGTGAGAATACGCCGGGCCGTCTGCCGCTCTACCGCTGACAGGGTCCGCAGCTTCTCGTCGCACGACGCCGCAAGGCTTCCCGAGACCTTGCCAAGGTCCACGTAGGCCCCGTGCGTCAGGCAGCCGTGCTGGGAGGTCTTCCAAAGCTGGCTCAGGGCCAGTTGAAGAGGCGGAAGCATGGTCGCCTCGACCCGGCCAGCCGCGCTCGCCGCCCCCAGATCATCGATGATGCGGTCGAGTAGACCGGGCTCGAACTGGGCTCCCGCATCCTGGGCGGGGCGGCCAATAATGGACCTCAGGTCGGCGGTGCTCAGATACCTGGGCGTATGCACCACCTGTAGGTTGACGTCCTCCAGAAGTCGGATAGAGGCGGCGGCCAGCGACGGATAGAAGTCGTCACGCATGATGAGTACAACACTGAGCGGCAGCGACGTCCCGAGGGCTACCAGCAGCTTGTCCATCACCTCCAGCCCCGGCCCCAGGCCGCCCCGGTCGCGGGTGGCGTGCGTGTGAGTAAGGAGTTCCTCGAACTGATCTATCACCAGGAGCAGTCGCTCCGCACCGGGCTCGGCCCGGATGCTGTTCCGTACCGCGTGCTCCAGATCGCCGCGACGGTCCGAGAGGGGCAGACCCACCCTGGCGAGCTCCGCCGAGAGGCTGAGCCCCGGGCGCACCACCAGGGTCACCCACCGGCCGCCGTGTGTTGCCCCGCCGCCGGTGAGCGCAGGCAGAACTCCTGCCTGCACCAGTGAGGACTTACCGGTCCCCGAAGGCCCCATCAGCAGCACCAGCCGGTGGTGGTGCAGTTTCCCGAGGACCTTGTCCACCGTGCGCTGCCGACCGTGGAACCAAACCGCGTCGTGCCGAGTGAAGGGCTCCAGCCCCGGGTACGGCTCTAACTGCTGCTGCTTTAGCTCGGGGATGAGCAGGCGGAGGATCTCGGCGGGCGTCGCGTAGCCGATGTTCTCGCCGCGGTGGTAGGGGTCCGCGCCGGTGATGGCGGTGAACATGCCCAGCACCAGGCCGGTCTGCTCGTCCAGCAGGGGCGCACCGCTGAATCCGACGCTCAGGTCGTTGGCATCACTCAGTTGGAGCCGTGTGCTGTTCACCGGGTAGGTGAGGAGATTCCCAGCCGTGCCCTTGCCGTAGTGCCCGTTCTTCGGGCCGTTGTAGGGGAATCCGTAGGAGAGCAAGCGGCGTCCGTCGGCCCCTGTCGCCGCACCCAGCCGGAGCGACCTCGCCCCGGTCGGAGTCTGTTCCAGGCGAATCGCGGCGATGTCCTCGGCATCTCGGCCGCGCCACGCCTCGTGCAGCACCCGCCCGCGGAGAACCGGGGTGCCGGGCAGGTTCACGAAGCACAGGTCGACCGTGCCATCCGGGCCGCTGCCCGCGTCCTGGACCACGTGCGCGCAGGTGAGCACGAGGTCCCGTCCCGCCAGGAACCCCGCACCGCACACCCGGCCCTCGCGGCCTAGCACCTGAACGACTCCAGCGCGCATCAGCACGCTCCAGGATGGGGAGGTCGCTCCCCCTCCGCGGGGCTGGCCAACCACTGCCCGGGCCGCTTCCCCGTCGTGACGCCACTCGCTCATTCCCGGGGCTCCTTCCAGAGCACCCGGACCTTGAGGTTGGCCCTGCCCTCGCCCTTGCTGATGAGAGCCCCGAACTGCGCGGAGAGCCTAACGTCGAAGGTGACCTCGACTTCGGAGGGCTTCGCCTTGCGCAACTGGTCCAGTACCGTCTCCGCCGCCTCCCGGACGGGTGCGAGAGCCGCCACGAGTGTGGTCGGCATCTCGCTGGCGGCCCCGGATAACCGCCCGGCCTGGACTGGCCCGCCCTCGTCCCTCGGACTCAGCTCGGTTACGGGGGATGCCTCGAACAGAATCTCCCCGCCGCTGCCCAAAGACAGCCTCTCTACTGATTCCATCGGTGCTCTCCTGTTGAATGATGAATCACCCGTGGTCGAAGGTGACTCTCTCTTTGGTTCTGGTTCCAACCCCGCCCCGTCAGCTCCGGAAGTGCCTGCTGCGGCTCCGCATTCCGGCCTGCCGCGCACGGATTGAGACCGCGATGGCTGGCGTCTCCGCCGGGGATCTCTGACCCGGGCCGGACACGTCCCCTGGGCCGTCGGAAGATCCGCACCCTGATTGCGGTCATGATCCGTCGCGGGCTCTTCCCTCTGCACCCCCACGCCGCCGCGCCCTGACCACCCATCGGCCGCGCCCCCACCGGACACTCAGAGTAGCCCGCAGCACTTGATGACGCGCCCACTTTAGGTCAGTTGCTGCGACCGTCGGGGAGGGCACGCGAAACCTCCCTACCTTGCGGACCGCTCCGCCGGATCGGGTCGCGGCGCACGGGCGCCGCCGAGAGCCGGGGCGCGGTTCGCGGCCGAACCAAACCGGTGCTCATCACCGAAGCTTCATTGCACCGCGTCGCATCGTTCCTCTCTGTCGAAGTGACCGCTTGGCCAACACTCCATTCGGTGCTGTTGGTCGGGGCCTTCGACACCCGTTGCCAGCACCGAAGTCCGGCGAACACAGAACGCCCGCGCTTGCATCCCGCAACGACGAGGAGCCGAGCTGAGCTTGTTCCGCTTTGACGGACACCTTGAGTGTGGTGGTCAGGCTGTGAGTGCGGTCTCGTGTTCGGCGGGACTGCGGTAGCCGAGGCTGCTGTGCGGACGGTGCAGGTTGTACCAGCCCTCGATGAAATCGAAGATGGCAGTGCGGGCGACGGCTTTGCTGGGCCAGGTGAGGGTATCGAGAAGCTCGCGCTTGATGGTGGCGAAGAACGACTCGGCGAGCGCGTTGTCCCAGCACTGTCCGGTGCGGCCGACCGACAGCCGGACTCCGAAGTACGCGGCCAGGGCGGCGAACTGCTGACTGGTGTACTGGGCGAGTTCAACCGGTCGATGCAACACCGGTTTGTTGGGGCGACGTTGGCGGCAGGCGGCTGTGAGGGCGTCGGCGACCAGATCGGTTCGCAGGTGATCGGCCGTCGCCCAGCTGACCACGCGACGAGAGGCGATATCGATGACGGTGGCCAGGTGGAGCCAGCCCTCCTCGGTCGGGGTGTAGGTGATGTCGCCGCACCAGCGGGCATTGAGCCCGGTGGGGTCGGGCTGGAAGTCGCGGACGATGAGACCGGGCCGCAGGGCGGCCCGGGGATCGGGGATCGTGGTCAGGTGCCGTCGTCCGCGGTGGCGGCCGGCCAGCCCGGCGGCTCGCATCAGCCGTGCGACACGGCGGTGGCCGCATACGGCGCCTTCCCGCCGGAGCACGGCATGCACCCGTGGAGCACCGTAAGTTCCACGCCAGCGCGTATGAACCTCGGTGATCTGCTCGCTCAGCTCGTCGTGACGGACGGCGCGGGGGCCTGGAGTGCCGGTCCGGCGGGCGTAGAAGGCGGCACGGGAGACCTGTAGCAGTTCACACGCCCGCTTGACGCTGTGACCGCCCTGCTTCTCCGCCTCGATGAACGGGTGCACCGTCACCGGGTCTCCTTCGCGAAGAAAGCCGTGGCCCGCTTGAGGGCCTCCACCTCCTCCCGCAACCGGCGGTTCTCCCGCCGCAGCGCAGCCAGTTCCTCTCGTTCACTGCTGGTCAGCCCGTCGCGTTCGCCCGCGTCGACCTCGGCCTGCTTCACCCCGTCCCGCACTGCGGTCTCGGTCAGATCGAAGCCCTTGGAGACCTGACCGACCGAGCGGTAACCGCGACGGCACAGCTCGACGGTCTCGGCAGTGAACGCTGGTGTGAACGAGCGGCGAGGGCGAGGATTCTTCTTCCCTATGCTCTCCATGATGGACATCCTCTCGGGGCTGAACCCCTGATCTCGAACGTCCGTCAAAGCGGATCAAGCCCAACCTGGCCGGACTCCACATCGCGGGCATTTTCCTCTGGTCCACCCGACGATCCAAACGAAACTGACTAGGAAAGCGGCGCCGTGTCGCCGACAACCCGCACCCGGACCTCGCGTGACGGGTCCGGGGACAGATAGCCCTGACGCAGGACGCGGGTTGCGCGGATCTGGGAGCGCCAGCGCGGATCGTCCGCTCGGACGAGGTACTTGCGCTCGGTCTCGATGGGCAAGTCCAAACCTCCGTCAGGTGGTGCCGACCATCAGAGCGATGCCCGTGACCATCAGGATCGCGGCGGTGATGCGGAGGACGGCGACGGGTGCGAGCGGCGCCTGGGTCTGCGCCCAGAGCACCAGACCGTACGAGAGGGTCGAGAGGACGCCTCCGACGAGGCCGGGTACGAGCACGGGGCGCAGCCTCGGGAGGAGCGCGCCGCGCTGAGTGACCGCCGCGCGAGGTGTGGCGGGCGGCGACCGAGTGCGCGGTGGAGGCCCCCCGCCCTGTGAGGGGGATCGGGGCGTCGCGCACCCGCGAACCGTGCTGCACGCGTGTGGAACGTGCCGAACGGCACCGCGCGGGGCCGCCCCCCTGCGAGCACCGTCGTGGATCGCTCCGGTGTGACGGCCAACGCCGGGTTGCGTGACGCGACCGAGGCCGATGTCCGGCCGCGCCCGCAGGCCGCCCACGGCTGAGAGCGTGTGGGAGACCCCACGCCGGGCCCGCGCCGCCCGACTGGCTGGATCAGAGGGACCGCGCCGTCGACGGCTCGCGCATCCGGGGGCGCTCACGCAGAAGGGAGCATCGCCGCATCCACATCGCGGACGACGGTGACCCGGCCCCCGTCGCCCGGGTCGGGATCGGGCAGGATCGTCTCGGGGTCGACGAGATAGACCTCGTGGCCGTCCAGCGTCAGGCGGCGCGTGACTTCCAGCACCATCCGCCGTGCCACGTCGTCGATCGCGTGTACGCGTGTGAGGTCGATGGCCACCCGGGCCTCCCGAGGGTCGGTCTCCAGGACCTCCCTGACCACGCGCTCGGCTCCCGCGAAGCCGATGCCGCCCTGGAGTTCCAGGACGCGGAGCGCGCCCGGTCCGCTGCCGGCGACGTGGTTCGACCGTACGACCGCCCGTCCGGCTGAGGGCACCTCCATCACATGCAGGCCCATGTCCGAGGAGAAGCGCTCGAACAGGGACACCCCGCGCACACTGTTGCCGTGACGGTCCAGACGCGGTGAGAACGTGGCGATCCCGATACCTCCGGGAAGCGCGCCGATCAGCCCGCCGGCCACCCCGCTCTTCGCGGGGATGCCGACCTGGGTCGCCCAGTCGCCGGCCGCGTCGTACATCCCGCAGCTGAACATGACGCTGAGAACCTGGCGTACCACCGGCTCCGGCACCACCTGTTCACCCGAGAGCGGGTTCACGCCGCGGTTGGCCAGCGTCGCCGCCATGATGGCCAGGTCCCGCGTGGTGACGAGCACGGAGCACTGCAGGGTGTAGCCGTCGACGACGGCCCTCGCGTCCTCGGTGAGGACATCGTGGCTGCGCAGCATGTGCGCGATCGCGAGGTTGCGGTGCGCGTGCTTCAACTCCGACGCGCACACCTCCGTATCCACCGTCAGCCGGCGGCCGGCGAAGGCCGACAGGCCGTGGACGACGCGTTCCACGCGGTCCTCCGAGCTGGAGTTCTCCGCGCCGACCAGTGAGTGAACGGTGATGGCACCGGCGTTGATCATGGGATTGAGCGGACGTCCGGTGCCGCTTTCGAGGGAGATCTCGTTGAAGGCCTCTCCCGACGGCTCGACGCCGACCTTGGCGAGTACCGGGTCGAATCCGCGGTCGGCGAGGGCCAGCGCGTAGGCGAACGGCTTGGAGATGGACTGGATGGTGAACGGGACGTCGACGTCACCGGCACCGTCGACCCGTCCGTCGACGGTGGCGAAGGCAGCGGCCAGCCGCTCGGGGTCGGCCGCCGCCAGTTCGGGGATGTAGGCCGCCGGTTCTCCGGAGTCGTCCGGCTCCACATCTCCCAGCGCCTCGGCCAGGTAGTCGGGAATGATGGGCCGCATTCTCACCTCTCCGTTCGGTACACCGGCCTCCGGCGCGGGGCGCGTCCGGACCGCGGGCGCCGTCGTGCCGCGGGGGCGCATCCACGCACCTGCCGGCTGCGTGGCCAGGCTACCGATCGGGCCGCGCGGATCGAGCAGCCGCCGATCGCTCGCGCGCCGACGGGTCCTCCGTCCCGCCTCGCCGTGCCGTCTGCCCGTTCGGCTCACACTCCAGCCTCGCGGCACTCGATCAGCCCTGCTACCGGACGCCTAACAGCTCATCATCGGATGCGGCCCACACGGAGCCGTGTCGTCATGAGGTCATGACAGAACAATCCGGCAAGAGAAGTCCGAGCCCGGTCAAAGGGCCAATCGGGGCCGCGCGGCGGGCCGGGCGGCGCCTTTCGGCGCTGACGGGGCACGCCGTCGACGGCGTTTCGGCCGTCGGCCCGTCCGAGGACGGCTGGCGCGTACGGGTCGACGTCATCGAGGTCCCTCGCATCCCCGACACGACCAGCTTGATGGCCACCTACGAGGTCGATCTCGACCACGACGGACGGCTGCTCCAGTACGAGCGAGTGCGCCGCTACCGGAGGTGCGCCACCGACGACTGAACCGCAGGCCCACCGGGGGGACACCGAGGGAGAGATTCCATGAGCACCACCACGACCACCTACCGGGACAACATCACGCCCGTGCCGCGCACCGGCACCCTCTACGACGTCATCGACATCATTCTCGACCGCGGGATGGTCATCGATGTCTTCCTGCGGGTCTCGCTGGTCGGCATCGAGATCCTCAAGATCGACATACGGATCGTGATCGCCAGCGTCGACACCTACCTGAGGTTCGCCGAGGCCTGCAACCGCCTGGACCTGGAAGCGGACACCCGCAGCCGTACTGTCCCCGAACTCTTCGGCGGCGCTGGAGGCGGTGGGGTGGTCCGCAAGGCGGGCGAGCAGGGCGTCAAGAAGGCCGTCGAGTCCGGCGAGAAGAAGACGAAGAAGGCCGCGAGTGGCACGAAGAAGGCGGTCGGCGGCGCCAGGGACAAAGTCAAGAGCGCCCTACCGGGCACCGACTGAATGAGGCTGCGCTGTGACGGAACAGATCTACACCTACGGCATCGTCCGCACCGGGCACCGGCTGCCGTCGGAGGCCACAGGTGTGGGCAACCCGCCCGAGCGGCTGCGCGCCCTGTCGGAAGGTCCGCTCACCATCATCGTCAGCCGCGCACCCGGCGGGCTCCTCGCACGTCGCCGTGACCTCCTCGCTCACCAGGAGACCCTGCTGGCGCTGGCTAGCGAGGGACCGGTCATCCCGATGCGGTTCGGCTCCGTCGCCCCGGACGAGGACACGCTGCGACGGCGGCTGACCGAGTCTCCGGAGGAGAAGCACGACGCTCTGAAACGGCTGGACGGCCGGGTCGAGATGAACCTGAAGGCGCTCGTCGTCGAGGACAGCCTGCCGACGCTCGTCCGCGAGGACGCGCGGATCCGTCGACTGCACCAGGAATCCAGATCTCGGCCCGGGTACGAGAGCAGCCTCCGCCTGGGTCAGGCCGTTGCCGAGGGCCTCGCCCGCCGCGCTACGCAGGCCGCCGCCCGCACCGTGGAGCAGGTGCGGGCGCTGGCCGAGGCGATGTCCCCCGGCCCGGAAGTCGAGGGCTGCGTGCTCAACATGTCGTTCCTGCTGCCCAGGGAACGCGAGGGGGCCTTCCGCACCGCCGTCGACCGGTTCGTCGCCGAATACCGTGGCCAGGCCGAGCTGCGCCTGTCCGGGCCGCTGCCGTGCTTCAGCTTCACCGACCCCCCACCGAGAGCGCGCCACAGGCCGAGAGCTTCCCGGCCCTCGGCGGCAGCCGTCGCCTCCGAACGGCGGTCGTGAGCGGATGGGACTGCTCAGCGAGCTCCTTCTGCTGCCTCTCGCGCCGGTCCGCGCGGCCGGCTGGTTCGCCGACCGCGTCGCACAGGCGGCCGAGGAGGAACTCTACGACCCGGCTCCGCTGATGGCCCAGCTCCGCGAACTGCACCGAGCGCTGGAAGCGGGCGAGATCAGTCAGGACGCCTTCGAGGACCAGGAGGAACAACTGCTCGTCGCGATCCAGCAGCGACAGGACCCGGATCACCTCGCGCCCCCACCACCCACCGACTGACCTGCCGAGAAAGGCGCCCACCTCGATGGACCAGACGAAGGCCGCGCTGGCGGCCGGTATCGCCGGCGGATACCTCCTGGGACGGAGCCGGAAAGCCAAGCTGGCCTTCGCCGTAGCCACTTACGTAGTCGGTCGCCGCTTCCCGCTCACCCCCCGTCACCTCGTCGGGGAAGGCGCCCGGCGCCTGCGCGAACACCCCCGCTACGGAGAGATCAGCGACCGGGTGAGCGAGGATCTGCTGGCTGCCGGCCGCAACGTCGTGACCGTCGCGACGACCAGCCGCCTCGACGCGCTCTCCGACGCGCTGCGCCAGAGCGCCCACGCTCTGGAGGGCGTTGGAAGCACCGAGGACGATCCCGAGCTGGCTACCGAAGGGGCGCCCGAGCAGAAGACGAAGACACCGTCCGCGACGCGGGAGCGGCCTGCGCGCACGAGGAGGGCCTCCGCGCGGCAGCGAAGCGGTACACGCCAGGCCGAGGGCGGTCTGCCCCGCGCGTCGGAGCGCGCCTGATGGCGGAGTCCCAGCGGGCATCGGAATCGGCCGGAGGCGTGAGCGACAGCTTCGAGCGGCTGCGTGACGAACTCACCGACTACGTCGGTGCCCGTGCTCAGCATCTGGCCCGGGCGGCATGCCACCGGATGGAGCACCTTGCCTCCAAGATCGCCGGCGCCCCGGCCGCCAGGGCCGGCGACCTGCTCAAGAGCGCTACCGCCGGCCCCGTCGCGTCGGCCGACCGGCTGCTGCACGATGCCACGGTCGAGCCGGTCGAGCCGGTCGAGCCGGTCGAGCCGGTCGAGCCGGTCGAGAAGTCCATCGCGGGCCTGAAGCGGGGCGGCGAGGAGGAGGTCGACGACCACGACGACGAGGACGACGACCACGACGACCACGACGACGACGAGGACGACTACGAGGACGACGACGAGGACGACGAGGACGAGGACGACGAGGACCACGACGACGAGGACGACCACGACGACGAGGGACCCCCGACGAAACGGAGACGGCGATGACCCGCAGGACCCCGCAGCCCCTGGAGTCGTACGAGCCCCTGGAGCCCTACCCCCCGCGGACGGCCAACCTCGCCGACATCCTGGAACGGATCCTCGACAAGGGTGTCGTCATCGCGGGAGACATCAAGATCGACCTGCTCGACATCGAACTGCTCACGATCCGGGTCCGGCTCTTCATCTCCTCGGTCGACACAGCCCGCAAGGCCGGCATCGACTGGTGGGAGACCGAGCCCGCGCTCTCCTCCCGGGCCGCCCGGGACGCGCTCTACGACGAGAACAAGAGGCTGCGGGAACGGCTGAGCGAGCTGGAAACCACCGGCGACCACCGACACACCCGCCCCAAGGAGCCCGAGTCCGTATGAGCGTCCCCGCATACACCGCCCCCGACGAGACATCGACTCTCGCGACCTGTGCCTTCGCCGTCCACCTCGCCGCGTCCGGCCCCGGCCCTTTCCCGCCCGCCCTCAGCGGCCACGCCGGAGGCGGAGAGCCCCGGGTGCTCGACGCCGGAGAGCTGGCGCTGATCGTCCAGAGCGTCCCGGCCGCCGCCTTCGCCGGGGAGGCTCTGGCCGAACGGCTCCAAGACCCCGCTGAACTGGAACGCTGCGCCCGCGCCCACCACGACGTCATCACCGCCGCCGCGCGCACAGGCCCCGTCGTACCGCTTCCGCTCGCCACCCTCTACCTCGACGACACCCGCGCTGTGGCGGCCGTGCGCGAACGGGAGGCGCAGTTCACCCGGCTCCTGAACCGGCTGCACCGGCGAACGGAGTGGGGGCTCAAGGTCACCTCGACGCCCGGCGCGCAGCCGCCGGCCGACCGCCCTGCCGGGGAAACAGACCGCCGGCGGTCCCCCGCCGACGGACGCGCCTACCTTGACCGCGTTCGCGGCCGTCAGCGCGACCGCGAACACAGGCACGAGGCAGCCTGGCGCGCCGCTGAACGCGTCTACGCGGTCGCCCGCCGCACCGCCGTGGAGGCCCGACGGCTGCGCCCACAGGATCCAGCGCTCGCCGGCGCCGGGGCCCGGCAGCTCCTCAACGCGGCCCTGCTGCTCGACCACGGAACGGAAGCGCGGCTGCGCCATGCCATCGACCAGTTGAGCACCGATCCCGCCATCGCCGACCAGGCCCGGATCGAGCTGACCGGCCCGTGGGTCCCCTACTCCTTCGCCCGGCTCGACGAGGAGGCCGCCACCGATGGTCTCCAGTGAGCCCGCGCCCTGGCAGGGTGACGAAGGCCCGTACGGTCCGATCGGAGTGCCGCTGGTCGACCTGCTCGACCGCGTGATGGCCACCGGAGTGGTGATCAGCGGCGATGTGGTGATCGCCATCGCCGAGGTGCCCCTCGTCCGGCTGTCCCTCCATGCGCTGCTCTCCTCCGTCAGTGAGCGCCTGCCGGCGCCCTGGGCCGACGGCGGACCGTGGTGAGCGGCTCCGGCACGGACCGCCGAGTGGACCTGGACGGCGACACGGTCGGCCGCGATCTCGTCGCCCTCGTCCTCACCGTCGTCGAACTGCTCCGCCAGCTGATGGAACGCCAGGCACTGCGCCGAGTGGACTCCGGAGAGCTGTCCGCGGAGCAGATCGAACGCATCGGCAACACGCTGATGCTGCTCGAACAGCGCATGGACGAACTCCGCGACAGCTTCGGCCTTCTGCCCGAGGACCTCAACCTCGACCTCGGCCCGCTCGGCTCCCTGCTGCCCCGGGACTGAACCCCGTCACGCCCCGCCCTGCTCTCAGGACGCCCCTGCCCGCAGCGTAGGCACGAGGGCCGGAGTCCACGGAGGCGCGCCGGGAGGTTCACGACAGGGGCTCTGCCCCCGGCACCACGCGCATGCCCAGGCCCCGCACCCGGTAGATGCACGTGTCGTCGCCCCACAGCGACGCGTCCGCCACGACATAGGGGCCGCGCGCGTCCGTGCCGCTCTCCACGATGTCCATGTCGACCCGGATCAGCCGGTTGGCCGGGGTGATCTGGCCGCGGTACGTCCAGGCGGTCTCACGGCCGGGCAGCACCGGCTCGAACCGGGGGCGGGGGATTCCGTCGGCCGCGCCACGTTCCAGCAGGTGGTACTGGAGCAGCTGGCACATGGCCTCGACGCCCAACGACCCGGGCTGTACCGGGTCCTGGAAGAAGTGGGCGCGGAAGAACCAGGCGTCCGGGCTGACGTCCTTCTCCGACCGCAACCGGCCGAGCCCCGCGCTTCCGCCGTCCGGCCAGTAGCCCGTGATCCGGTCCAGCATCAGCAGCATCCTCCCCGGCAGCCGCGGCTCTCCCGCGCAGAACCGGGCGGGCCGGGTGGTCAGGTCGACCAGATGTCCGCACGGCTCGTCGAGGCGGGCCCGGTCTTCGGCCGAAGTGGCCAGTCCCCGCTGCTCGTCGAAGGCCGATCGGGGGAAGTAGCCGAACGACGTGGAGAGTTCGAACACGGGAACGTCGTCGGCCGTGCACGTCACCCGGAACGACTCGATGACCATGTCCCCGCCGCCCGAGGCGCGGGTCAGCTCGGCCCTTGTGCGGACGGTACGCGCCGCAGGGGTGACCTCGCCGGTCACCGTTCCCGACCCGTCGAGGTTGCGGAACAGCAGATCCACCTCGCTGGTCATCGCGCTGCCCACATAGGAGGCCAGCCAACCGCAGGGCTGCAGGGCGACCTCCATGAGGACGGCGAACGGCATGGTGCCCCCGGCGCTCTGCTCGAAGTACCACGCGCGGTCCGGTACGTCGTACTCGGCGACGACGACGCTGCCCTCCCGCATTCCCCCCTGCGGACCGTCCACCGACGCGATCCGGCTCATGAAGTGGTACGGCGGGCCGGGAAGCCGGGCCACCCTGCGGGTGCCGTCGAAGGGTGCGTACATGGCGCCGAACGCCTCGCTGGGCCTGCCCCACGCACACGCCAGCAGCGAGGCGTAGCCGAAGGTGAACCCGTCGGCCGCCGTGGCGACCGGCCCCTCCTCGCGGTGCCCCGCGAGCCCGCCGAGCCGTGGCAGCGGCACCGGGACGCCGTCGGTCCGCACCGTGGGCGGGCCCGAGTGCCGCCAGTGCGACAGCGGCCAGTCGGGCACCAGCCGGAGCGCCATGTCACGGCCCAGGAACGCCTTCACCCCGTCCACCGAGCCGAGGATGTCGGCGCGGAGCGTCGGCACCGGCCCGGCCGAGACGCCGCGCACGAACAGCTCGTAGACGACCCTCCGGTTCTTCGGGGTCGCCTGTCCCCGGCACATGGCCACGGAGGGGCGCTCGCCGACCGGTTCGAAACGCCAGCCGTCCCGGTCGACGGTGAAGCCCATGGCCGTCAGGTAGAACGCCATCGCCTGGAGACCACCCTGCATCATCAGGGTCCCCGGCATGCAGGGGTCGTTCTTGAAGTGGCCGGTGAAGAACCAGTCGTCCGGGGACAACGAGGTCTCGGCGCGCAGATATCCCCGGCCCCACGGCCCTCCGGCCGGGTCGAAGACGGTGACCTCGTCCAGCAGCCGCAGCCGGTCCTCGTCGAGCCTGGGCGAGCGGACGTGGGCCGCCGTCGCCTCCCAGCCGGGGCCGAAGCACTCCGCGGGCCGCCCCTCGGTCACGGCTCGCACCCGGTCCGCGCCGAAGCGGGTCCGTTCGCAGCGCACGGCCGGTGGGTCGAGCGGCAGGTCGTCCCCCGGCACGTGCTCGGCGGGGTCCCAGCGCACGCCGCCGCTGGCGGCGAGTTCGGCGGGGGTGAAGAACCCGGCCTGGCCCTCGCGGACACTCAGCCGCAGCTCGCCGTCGACGTAGCAGTCGTAATGGAAGAAGGCCAGGCGGACCTCGCCCGCCTCCGCGTGGCCGTCCAGATGGATCTCGAAGCACAGGGTGTCGCCGGGTCGCGGCGGGACGCCGTGGAACGTCACCTCGCAGCCCAGCAGGCGGTAGGCACGCTCGCCTCGGTTGAGGAGGTCGACACCCAGCCAGCTGAGCAGGAGCAGGTCGGCCTGGCCCGCCTCGATCAGCAGGCCGGCCGGCATGCGTCCCGTGGAATCCAGGTACCAGCTGTCGGACAGGATGTCAGTCTCCGTCCAGATCCTCCCGTCCGTGCGGACCGGGTCCGGCTGGACGAGCGCCGCGGGCACCGCGTCGATGCCGGTGACCCGGTCGGCGAACAGCATGGGCGGCGCGGGCATCCGGGTCTGCACGGCGTATCCGTCCTGCTCGGCGAAGCGCGGACCGAACAGCGTGGAGATCTCCCGGGAGGCGAGGTGCTCCAGCTGGGCGCGGTCGAAGGTCGGCCCCGGTCTCGGAGCCGACGCGGGCACCGGCCGCACCGGTTCCACCGCCCGCACCGGCCGCGGCGGGGGAGCGGGTGGCGAGAGG
>NZ_BHZI01000048.1 GCF_004305975.1 Streptomyces otsuchiensis | reverse complement strand
ACGGTGGGTTGCCGGGTGCGTCGTGCCCGGCAACGCCGACGCGTCCTCGGGGCCGACCGGTCCGGGCGGCGCCCCACAAGGGTCCCCTTGCCGCCCGGCCGGCCGGGATGGCGGCGTCGTCGCGCGGTCCCCGAGCCGGGCACGTCCGACAACCGGGCCGGCCCCACGGCCCCGAGCGCGATGCGTGCCGTTCCGGCGGGGACCCCAGCCGCTCGCCTCGACGAGACAGGTCCCGCACCGACTACGCACCGCTCCCGGGGCCATGCCCCTGGCCGGCGTCCGGTGTCGGACTGTGCCCGGTGCCGCTGCCGACACCGGTCCGTGCCGCCCTCCCCCGTGGGGGCGGCTCGTGGGAACAGCATGTCAAGCGGCGCTAAACGCTGAATAAACGGCTGTGCGCGCCGCGTGCGGCGGCGTCGTGCACAGCGGGGGCCGCGGCCGGTGCGTTCGGGGGCGCCGCGTTCCGGGGCGGCGACACACACGCGAGGCCGGGCCGGGCGACACCCCCTCCACGTCGCCCGGGCCGGCCCAGGTGCTGGTGCGTCGGCGATCCACCCGGGGAACCGTCCACGCACCGTGTGCGACCGGCGGAACCCGGCGTGCCCCTCGCGTACTCGCCCCCCAGCGAGTCCGGCTGGACCGTTCCCGCCCCCCAGCGGGTCCGGCCCGGTGCCGTGCGAAGTGCCCCGCCGGATGCCGCCCCCTCGGCCGGCGTCCGGTGTCGGACGGTTCCCGGCGCCACCGACGGCACCGGTCCGTGCCGCCCTCCCGTGGGGGCGGCTCGTGGGATGGAGCTTGGCAAGGGGCGCTAAACGTTCGCTAAACGCCATCGGGAGCCCGGGCCGGCCCGGGAGACCAGGAATCGCCGCCGCTGCACCCGCCGGTCGCGGCCGTCACGTCGCCGTGGGCCGAGTGGCCGCGCGGGCGGCCGAGTCCAGGATGCGCGGGCGGAACCGGACAACCGCCTCGGATACCTCGTCGAGATGGGTCTCCAACAGGAAGTGACCCCCGTCCAGGAGGATGACCTCGGCGTCCGGGGCGTCGCGGCGAAACGCGGTGGCACCGGCGGCCGCGAAGATCTCGTCGTTGCGGCCCCAGACAGCGAGGACGGGGACGCGGTGGGTGCGCAGCCAGGCGTGCACCTTCGGGTACAGGGCCCGGTTCCCGACGTAGTCGGCGAACAGGGCCAGCTGGGCATGGTCGTTGCCGGGGCGCGCGAGGAGTGCCAGGTCGTGTTCCCAGGCGTCGGGGTCGACGAGCGTCGGGTCGCTCACGCCGTGCGTGTACTGCCATGTCACGGCCTCACGCCCCAGGGCGGGCCGCAACGCGGCCTCGTTGCGCGGCGACGGGTCGTCGCCGTAGGACCAGATCGGTGCCCAGAAGTCCTCGACGAAGCCCTCCTCGTAGGCGTTCCCGTTCTGCGAGATGACGGCGACGACCCGCTCGGGAGAGGCGAGGGCGAGCCGCCAGGCGATGGGGGCGCCGTAGTCCTGGACGTAGACGGCGTAGCGCTCGACGCCGAGCCGGTCGAGCAGGGAGCCGGTGACCTCGGCGAGCGAGTCGAAGGTGTAGGCGAACTCCTCGACCGGGGGTGAGGAGGAGCGGCCGAAGCCGATGTGGTCGGGCGCGATCACGCGGTAGTGGCCGGCCAGGGCCGGAAGGAGGTGGCGGAACATGTGTGAGCTGGACGGATAGCCGTGGAGCAGAACCAGAACGGGCGCGTCCGCGGGTCCCGCCTCGCGGTAGAAGACGCTCTGTCCGTCGATGTCGACGGTGCGGTGGTGAACGGCGACCATGGCGCTAACCTCTTAAAGTAGTTTTACTGGTTATTCTAGGGTGAGTGTTGCCCCGCCCGGGGAGGTTGTCAAGGAGGACGGCGTATGAAGCTCGCTGAGGTCGAGGACGAAGAGCTGCTGCTCCACGTGCTCAACAGCGCCCCCGTCGTGGACGGTCGGAGCGTCGACGCGCTGGCGGACGACCCTGGGCTCGACTGGATTCGTGACAAGGGCGGCCAGGGCGTGGACGAGGAGCGCGAGCGACTCCGCGCGGTGCGCGAGGTGCTGCAGACCCACATCCGGGACGGGTCGGCCGACCTCGGCGAACTGCGAGCGGTCGTAGAAGAGGCGTGCCTGCGCCCCGTGCTGGAGGGCGCCGAGGTCACATGGAGGCTGGAGGTGGCGGCCGACGCCGAGCTCGCCGTCCGCGTGGTCCTTGCCTGGTCCCGGGTCACTGCCCAGCTGCCCGGACGGCTGCGTGCCTGCGCCAACGCCGAGTGCAACCTCTTCCTGCTGGACCGCAGCCGCCCGGGAACGGCGCGCTGGTGCTCGATGGCGGTGTGCGGCAACCGGATGAAAGCCCGCGCGCACGTCGGCAGACGCCGCGCCACCACGGACTGAACGGCGGCGCGCCTCGGGGGCCTCCGTCGCCGCGCTTCGTCACCGAACGTGACTCTGAGCAGCCGGGGCGACTGCCGGATGGCGCACCCGAACGGTTACCGTGTTGGGCGCAGTGACATGTCTGTGTCGAACATGGGGGTTGGTCGTGAGTCGTCGATCTTTGGTGTCGGGCGCGCGAGTTCGCGCTTCGGTGGCCGGTGCCGTAGCGGCGGGCCTGCTGCTCACCGCATGCGGAAGCGACAGCGGAGACGACGAGATCGCGGGCGTCGACGACGCGGCGGCGAGTGAAGCGCAGGACGAGGACGAGCCGGAAGGCGACCAGCCGGACGACGCCGCCGAGGACGAGGCCGATGGCGACGGCATCGACCGCCCGGACATCCAGGTGGCGGACAGCCTTGAGCTGGTCTTCGAGGAGCCGGACACCGGAGACCCGGTGAAGGACGCGATCCTGACCGACAGCCAGTGGCAGGTCAAGTCGGTCTTCGAGGTGCTGACCACGCACGACATCGAGAACGAGTCCGTGAGCTTCTACACGACGGGCGAGTCCTACCGCGAGGACATCGCCGCACTGAACAACATCATCGACCAGGGTGGGTCGTCGGCAGGGATCATGAAGTTCTCCGGCTACGAGGTCTCCAGCCTGGAGGGCGATACGGCATTCGTGACGTACTGCCGTGACTTCAGTGAGGCCTACAACATCGACTTCGAGACGGGAGAAGTCATCGGGGAATCCAACCTCGGCGTTCTCCCGACTCGTTACGAGGTGCGGATGCAGAAGAACGACATCGGCGTGTGGCAGGCCAATGCCACGTCAAATGAGCGGCGGTCCAAACGGTGTTGACGCTTGCCGGTCGCATGCCGACGGTCTGGGTCTGCTCCCTCGTTATCCTCCTCCTCGCGGCAACACCAGCCAGAGCGCAGGGAGGAGACGACTTCTTCGATGACGTTCGGGACAACACCGAAGCTGATTCTGACGGTGCAGGCGGGATCAGCGCCGGAGTCGGCGGTGGTGCAGGTAGCCCTGAGGGGATGCGGATCACGTTCACACCCAAAGCGTCAAGCTCCGAAGGCGCGTTGGTGAACGCGACGTGGACGCCGCCGGCGTGTTACTACGCGCCGCTGCGGACGCCTGAGGAGATGGAGTCCTACTGGGCCGATCTGATGGCGATCCGGGGGCTGATCCCAGAGGATCAGCAGCTGCTATATCAGTCGCACGACGATTTCCTTGAGGAGCACGAGGACTACAACCTGGACCAGCAGGGCGAGGGTGCGTTCTGGGGCGTGGTGCGGAACAGGGACTACCCGCTGGATGAGCAACTCACCTGCGAATTCCGGACCTACTGGGTGGCCTACGGCGATCCGCCGCCGGTTGAGCCCGGGGTGATTCAGCCGGAGAACCTGGCGGAGCTGGCGTGGGCGGAGACGCGGGTTCCCGATACCGAGGTGTCAATCAACCCCGAGGGTGCGCAGAAGGTCAACCTGCCGATGTGGGTGTGGCTGGACGAGGTGGACTTCTCGCCGGTGTCGGTCCGCGCCGAGCTGGACGGGTACGGCATCTGGGCTGAGACGACGGCGACGCCCAAGGAGTTGACCCTGGAGCCGGGGACGGGTGACGCGAGCACGCACCCCGCCTCGGGCACCTGCGTGATCCGGGACGGCCGGGTGGGCGAGCCCTACGTCCGCGGCCGGTCCGGTGAGGACCCGCCGTGCGGCATCACCTACGGCCGCGCCACCCACAACACGGGGGCAAACGCGCTGCGCGCCACCCTCACCTGGGAGGTCACCTGGGTGGACTACGCGGGCAACGGCGGCACACTCGCCGACGGCACCCTCAGCTCCACGATCGACATCACCGTCGACGAGGTCCAGACGATCGTCCGCTGAGCGTCCGCCGCGATCGCTGGCCTGACCCGCTGTGCGGGCTTGGAAGCAACGGCTTCGTATGGCTGTTGCGGATGGTGACGCTGGGTGGCTAGCGTGACGTCGTAGTGCTGGTCCACCTGGGGGGTGTCGGTCGTGGGGCGTTCGTCTGACTGGTCGGTGTTGGGGTTGTCGTCGGATCCGACGCCGGGTGATCCGGAGCGGATCAAGCGGTTGGCGGAGCGTCTGGAGACCTTCGCTGATGATGCGGCGGAGGCGTTGTCGACGATTCGGGGGATGGTCGAGTCGGATTCCCTTGCGACTTTCGTGGGGTTGACGGCGGATGCGTTCAAGGAGCGGTTTGAGAAGGTTCCGCCGAACCTGACCAAGCTGCACACCTCTTACGATCTGGCGGCTGCGGCGTTGGCGACGTACTGGCCGAAGCTGGAGGACGCCCAGCGCGATGCCGACCGGGCGCTGACCGACGGCGAGTCCGCCGCGGCCGAACTCGCCACCGCCCAGTCCGCGCTCGCCACCGCCGTCTCTGAACTGGAGGACGCCGAGGAGGCAGCGGAAGACCCGGACGAGGACGAAGTCCGGAACGGTGTCCGCGAAGCGCTGCGGACCGCCACCTCCGCACACGAAGGGGCCGAGGCCGCCGTTGTCTCCGCCGAGTCCGCCCTCACCGCCGCGAAGGCCCTGGCCGGGCAGGCGAAGGAGGCCCGGGAGAGCGCCGCCGAGATCTGCGCCAACTCCCTGGAAGAAGCCTCGGAAGCGGGGATTCAGAACAAGAAGTGGTGGCAGAAGGCCGTCGACTGGGTGGTGGACAACTGGGACACCATCGTCACCATCGCCAAGGTCGTTGTCGCCGTCCTCGGCATCGTCGTCATGATCATCGGCGGGCCGCTGGCCTGGGTGGTCCTGGCCGCCGCTCTGATCGTTCTCGCGGATACGTTGATCGATTACGCGAACGGGAACGCGTCGTTGTGGGATGTCGGGTTCGCGATGCTGGACTGCATCCCGGGGTTCAAGGGTGTGACGAGCCTGGCGGGGCTTGCGGGTGGGGTGAAGAAGTACGTCACCAACTTCAAGAACATGAAGTCGATGTACCAGCAGGAGGGGATTCGGGGGATCGGGAAGGTGTTGATCGGGGACCCGATCGACATCGCGACCGGTGAGATGACCCTGCGGAACACCGACCTCACCCTCCCCGGCATCCTCCCCCTCACGATCGAACGCGAGCACCTCTCCGGCTACCGCTACGGCCGCTGGTTCGGCCGCTCCTGGGCCTCCACCTTCGACCAGCGCCTGGTCCTGGACCAGTTCGGCGCCGACTACTACGCCGATGACGGGATGCGGCTGCACTACCCCATCCCCAAACCCGAATACGGCGCACCCGTCCACCCCGTCTCCGGGCCGCGCTGGGGCCTGTCCTGGGACGGCGCCGGCGGCGGCACCATGACCATCCACCAGCGCGAGAGCGGCCGGACGTTGCACTTCGCCCCGGTCCCCGGCCGGCGCGGTTCGGAGTTGCCGATCGTCGCGATCACGGACCGGAACAACAACCGCATCGACTTCCACTACACGCTCGAGGGCGACCCGAGCGAGTTGGTCCACTCCGGCGGCTACCGCGTCGGGATCGCCGTCTACGACGGCCGCATCACCGCCCTCACCCTCCTCTCCGACCCCGACCAGCCCATCATCCGCACCTACGACTACGACCACGCCGGAAACCTCGCGAAGGTGTACAACTCCTCCGGCCTCCCTCTGTGCTTCGAGTACGACGCCCAGCGGCGGATGATCCGCTGGGAAGACCGCAACAACACCTGGTACTCCTACGAGTACGACCAAGCGGGCCGGTGCGTCTTCACCACCGGCACCGAACGGGCGCTGGAATACCGCTACGACTACGACCCGGCGAACCTGCGGACCACCGCCACCAACAGCCTGGGTCATGCGACGACGTACCAGATGAACGACGCCTGGCAGGTCATCGCGGAGACCGATCCCCTCGGTCACACCACCCGCAAGACCTGGGACGAGTACAACCGTCCCCTCTCGGTCACCGACCCCCTCGGCCGCACCACCCGCTACCAATGGGACCACGACGGCAACCTCACCTGCCTCACCCGCCCCGACGAGCACCAGATCACCGCCGAATACAACGACTACGGCCAACCCACCCTCATCCGCCAACCCGACGGCACCACCTGGCACCACGCCTACGACACCGCAGGCAACCGCATCAGCCGCGCCGATCCAGATGGCAGCACCACGCAGTACTCCCACCACCCCTCAGGTGCTGTCGCCGCGGTCACTGACTCGTTGGGAAACGTGACGCGGATCGTGGCCGACGCCGCCGGCCTCGCCACTGGCGTCGTGAGCCCAGCGGGAGCCAGGACCTCGGTGGAACGGGATGCGTTCGGGCGGCCGGTGACCGTAGCGGATGCCGCCGGTGCGCCCACCAGGATGGTCTGGAACCCGGAGGGGAAGCCGCTACGGCGCATTGGCCCTCTCGGGGAGACCGAGTATTTCACTTGGGACCCAGAGGGAAACCTGCGCACCGTTACCGGGCCAGAGGGAGCACAGACCACCTTCACATACGGTCCGTTTGACCTCCCTGCCACCAGGACCACGCCCGATGGAGTGACTCACCGCTTCACGCGGGACACTGAGCTCAGACTGACCCAGGTTGCCAACGCCACGACCGTTGAATGGTCATACACATACGCCGCCGATGGTCGCCTGGTCAATGAGACTGACTATGACGGTCGAACAGTCGAATATCACTATGACGCCGCAGGACAGCTCGTCAGGCAAGTGAATTCTTTCGGTGAGAGCATCGACTACATTCATGACCTGCTAGGGCGGCTTCTGAAGAAAAGTACTTCAGGTGGTGAGACTTTCGAGTTCGCCTATGACCTGCTTGGTCGTGTTACTCGAGCTGAATCGCCGGGCGCTCTTCTCGAACGTAGCTACACTCCTGCCGGTTTACTGAACACAGAGACAGTCAACGGCAGGACCCTGCAACTTTTCTACGACCCCCTTGCCCGTCCCACGCTGCGTATCACTCCGACGGGCCACGAGAGCACTTGGACGTACGGGGTCGATGGAAATCCGGCCTCCCTCGCTGGTGACGGGGTTCTTCTCAGCTTTGATTACGACGTAGTGGGCCGAGAGACCCTGCGCCGGACGGACCGAGGCTTGAGGCTCAGCGCGGAATGGGATCCATCCGGCAGGCTGACTACTCAGGACCTGTCCACTGAAACGCAGCAGGTCGTCACAGCGCAAACCTACCGGCATCGCGCTGACGGACTCCTCGCTGAGGTGAGCGACCGTCGCGGCAGCAGCCGTCGGTTTCACTTTGACGCGCTGGGGCGGATCACTGAGGCGATGACGAAACAGGGCGCCGAGACGTATGCCTATGATGCCAGTGGCAATCTGACGGATGCGAACTGGCCCGTCGGTACGACGCCCGCCGACGCTGCGGGTAAGCGCACCTACCACGGAACCCTGCTGGTCCGTGCGGGTGCGATGCGCTATGAGTACGACGCAGCTGGCCGGACGACAGTCCGGCAGAAGACGAGACTCTCACGCAAACCCGACACCTGGCACTACACCTGGAATGTCGAGGGCCGACTCACCAGAACGGTTACCCCCGACGGAGCCGTGTGGACCTACTCCTACGACCCGTTCGGCAGGCGCATATCAAAGCAGCGGCTGACCCCTGACGGTGACATCGCTGAGAGAGTCGTCTTTACCTGGCATGGCGACACGCTCATCGAGGAAACTTCCGATGATGGGCGGACTCTCACATGGAACCACCGCGGGCTGACTCCTCTAACCCAGACCGAAAGCTTCCCGGGTCAGGCCGAATGTGACCGTCGTTTTTACGTCATAGTCACCGACCTCGTCGGATCTCCCATGCAGTTGGTTGGCGCCCAAGGTGATCTTGCGTGGGAGCATCAGAGCTCAGTGTGGGGGGTAACCACAAGAAGCCAGGGGGAATCTGCGACGCCTCTGCGATTCCCTGGCCAGTACGCTGACCAGGAGACAGGTTGGCATTACAGCCAGCACCGTCACTACGACCCGGATATTGCCCGGTTTACGACCCCGGACCCGCTGGGCATTAGGCCCGCAGCTGACGCATACGCCTATCCCCGGAATCCCACCCGATGGGTCGATCCAGCCGGTCTTGCGCCACACCCACCGGACCGTGTCTATCGATCACCGCATGCCGGTCATAAAGACAACGAATTGGCGAATGGCCTCGACCGGTCCCGATACCAGGACGAGCACGGCCATGCCTACGTCGGCGAGCGGGAGGTTGCCCAGAAGTACAACGGCGGCAGCTACGAAGGTGGATATGTCGAGTACGTGATGAGGCCTGAATTTGGTGCAGAGTTCAGTAGGTACAAGAAACCTCACGACGGGGGCCCGCACTCCGAGTGGTCTATTCCCGAAGACCGGATTCCGAGATTCAACGAGCTTACCGAGGAACGGAATTGGATCAACTACTACAATGGGTACGAGTGGTGACGGAGTAGGAGATTTAGGTGAATGACTGGCAGTGCTGGGTAGCTCGTTTTCCGCTTGGGGTGCGAGTGCGCGGACGAGTAGTGCGCGTCATGCCTTTTGGGGCTTTCGTGTCGGTCGAAGCGGGCCCGGAAGCCCTGTTCCTGGCCAAGGTCTCACGGATGCCGCGAGGGGCGCGGCTTCCGCTGTTGGGGGATGCAGTGGAAGGGGAGGTTGTCCATCACGATGGCGATCTCCAGCAGATCCACTTGGTGCTAGCCGAGTGGAAGGAGGCCGCGCACTCCGGACGGCTGGGCGAGGCGGGCCCCAAGGAACGCTATAAGGAACTGAGGGGTCGTTCGGAAGCGGCCTGGCCGCGCATCGTGGCGGAGGTACCGGTAGGTGCTGTTGTGCATGGCGAGGTATTCGAGAAACTTCCGATGGGTGTCGCGTTCGCCAGCGTTGATGAGGAGCCCGATGCCCTCGCCGTGCTTCAGCCGGAAGACCAACCGGATGGTATTGCCGCGCCAGAGATTGGTGAGCATTTCACCGCTACAGTCGAGCGTCACCGCGATTCCACCCGGCAGCTGCATCTGTCGCTGCGGCCTCCCGGCGATGATGGATGAATCAAGAAAACAGCCAGCTGTGGATCACGAGCCGGCCGCCTTCTCCTGTATATCGCGGGAGGGTCGAACAGCTCTGAAGCTGCAGTAAGTTCGCTACCGCGAGATGCGTGATTGCTGATGTCGATGGTGCTTATGCGTGAACACTATTTCCTCCTTCAGGCATCGTCAATCCGGACCGGCTTCAGGGCCTGAGGAACGGCCTCGGCGAGCGTCGCCACGGTCGTGCCTACCAGCGCGATGACCGCTGCGACCGTCAGCCGCGGTCCCGCCCTTCCTGCTCCGCCCTGCCGCTCAGGAGAGTTCACGGGCCTGCCCCACTTCACTTACCGGGCGGGGACTGTGGGGTTCGTTCTCTGCCTCGCGCTGCGCAACGTCGAGGCGCTCACGCATGGACGCATATCGCCTGCGTGTCACGAGCAGGAACATGCCGACGCCAACGAGGCAGCAGACCGCCGTCGCGCCGGCGCCGAGGGAGGCGGCTGCGATCCAGTCGGCCTCGTGCCAGTGGTACTCGGTCCGGTCCGGTGTTGCCGGTTCGTGGATATTGATGACGTTGCCGGTGATCTCCACCCGCACCTGCCAGGCGGCGGTTGCCGTCGTTGCGATGAACGAAAGCGGGACGAAAGCGAGGATCGCCCAGTAGAAGGCGTTGTCGCGGACGATGCGCCGGTAATGCCTGGCTTCATCGATTTCATCGCGTGACAGGTGAGTTCTCCTCGACGGTCGAGACGCCGATCGTGCACGCCGTTGTGGAAGGTCCGACTGGCGACGGTATCGCGCTCGGCTGGTGCCCGGTGGGCGGAAGCAGCCGGGCTGCTGGCTGGTCAGCAAGGGGAGTCGGTGGCGGTGACCCGCAGGTGCACGGTCTCATCGTCCGTCCAGTCCTTCTGCTGGTTCGCCTTGCGCATCGTGATCGAGAGGCAGTAGACGTCCTCCGTCCTGCGCGCGGTGACCTCGTACCGCTCCTCGTCGATGTGCCCCACCTCGGCTTCGAACGTCCCGGGCGCGGACGCCCTCACGGCAGCGGCCACCCGGCGCTCCAGCGTCCCGTCAGGCCGGCCCTCCGGGACGTCGACGGTATCCTCCTCAAGCCATTCGACGGCGGCCTCGACCGTGGCGCGAAGGTTGGTGGCCGACGAGCTGAACACCCCGCCCCAGTCCTGAACGGCTATCCCGAACCCTCCCAGGACGAGGCCGACCACCACATTGCGCAGCTTCTTCAGAGCGAGAGCCGTCTCGGACGGCCTGTTCGCCTCCGGATCGGCATAGCGCCAACCGCTCGTAGCACGCCAGAGCGTGAGGCTGGGGACACACGCCAGCCCCAGGAACACGACCCCCATGACGATGAATACAGCACCCATTCGACAGACTCCCCCCCCCGGGTGTGGCGCCGTAGGCGCCGCGATGTCGCCGTGTCTGCGGCTGGTCGCGGCAGTCACGATAACCGCCCGGCCGGGAGGACCGCCAAGCGCGTTCTCACGTCGGGCCGTTGAGGTGCGTGAGCAACACGGTCCAGCCGTGGGCGGGGGGAGACGCACGCGGACCCCGCCGGGCTGCTGGGCAGCCGGGCGGGGTCCGGAAGTCGCGCAGGTCCTCAGGCGAGGGTGTCGCCGCTCTTGACGGTGGTGACGAACTCGCTCCAGCCAGCGCTGGGGAAGACGATCACGGGGCTGGCGGCGAGCTTGGAGTCACGCACCGGGACGGCGTGCGCCATGCCGTGGCCGGCTTCCAGGCAGTTGCCCCCGTTGCTGCTGCTGTAACTGGACTTCCGCCATTCCACAGACAGTCCGTTCGCGTTGCTCATGTCGTCAGACCTCTCATGTACTCGCGGATCAGATCAGCCGAATCACCAGGTGACAGGGCCTCCGCCCTGAGCAGATCATAGGCATGCAGTGCCTCGGTAGTCTCCGGTGCTTCGACACTCATACGCCCCTGAGAGAAGCCGTCGACGTACAGAACATCGGGCGCCTCCTTGAAGCTCAGCACGGTGAACGGGCCTTCGAGTCCAGCGTGCGCTGCCACGCGCTCTGGAACAACCTGAATTACCGTCCGTGGTTCGCTTCCGGCCTCCAGCAGACTGTCCAGCTGGGCGCGCATCACGCTTGGTGAGCCGAGAGTGCGGCGAAGTACCTGCTCGTCCAGGACAAACCAGGCACGAGGGCGCTGGTCGCCCTCCAGGACGTTCTGACGGCTGATGCGTGATGTGACGAGATCTTCGATGTTGTCGGGGCGGCGGTTGGCCATCACGGCGCGTACGTAGTCCTCGGTCTGGAGCAGTCCGGGCACGACCTGTGCTTCGAAAGTCCGGATCAGCGTCGCGTCGCGTTCCATCTCGACGTACGGCAGGAACCAGGCCGGGTAGGCGTAGGCCAGGACGAGCGGGTGGAGGCGGGCGAAGTGGCCGTCGGTGTTGAGCGCCCTGTCCAGCCACATCGACAGCTCGATCGACGGGACCTGCCGGGCCCGCTCGATCTTGCAGATCATCGACTGGGTGGTGTGGGCGGCGGTCGCCATCTCCCCCTGGGACCACTCGGCCTTGAGGCGGAGGCGGCGGAGTTCTGACCCGAAGAACTCCAGCAAGGAGACCTTCGGGCTCGGCGTGATGCGTTCTGCTGTCATCGGATCGACTCCCTCGAATGACGGGACCCCGCTCATCGGTGAACCACTGGCGGGTTTCGCTTGCGCACCGCAACTCTAGGAGTACAAACCGTCACTCGTGACGAGAACTTACACATTCGAGGGTTCGATCCCATGAAGAGTCATTCTGGTTCGGAGAGCTCTGATTTCCGTGCGACAATGCACGGCTTCCGCGCCTCGGTCGCCGTCCCCCGCGGAGTGTGGGGCGCAGCTCGCACCGCCACTGAGCTGCGGAGATCATGGACGGTCGCCGGGGCGGGGGTGTCGGTGTGACGTCCGGAGAAGCGGCGGAAGCGCGGCTCGGGGCCGGTGAACCTGAAATCCCGACGCTCGACGAGCTGCGAGCGCAAAGCGCCGATCTGGCGGCTCGTATTGACGCGCATCTGTTGAAGCTGGCCGAGTGGAGAAGATTTCCGCCTATGAATGCGGGTGAATCATGATGCGCCGCGTCAGTGCGCCGCGTGAATTGGTCGCGCTCTGTGCAATTCATGGGGAGAGCGGCCGGGATATCGACGCGGTGCGGGTGATGCCGGAGCCGGCGGGTGTCCGTCGGTGAGCCAACGACAGCCGGTGCTGCTGGAGGCGGACGGCTACTGGTGCGAGACCGTGGTGCGCAGCCCGGACGCCGGGGGCGAGTGGTACCTCGGTGGGCACTGGGCCGCGTCGCCTGCGGGAGCGTTGGCGTGGATGTGCGGGCAGGCCGCTCGGCTGGCGACCGCCCTCGACCCGCCCGCCGACGCCACCGGACCGTTTCCCTCTCACGCGCTCACCCGGCCGCAGCCAGGCTCGTGGAACCCGGGTCGGGTCTTCGGGGAGTGGGCGGAGGACGCGGTGTACCAGCGCGTCCAGCAGGACGCGCTCCGCTCAGGCCGTCCGGTCAGCGTCAACGCTCGTGGGCCCGACCGCATCTGCGGTTTCGGTGATGTCGAGGTCCTGTACTCGCTCTCCGCCCGCCCGATCCACCGCCACACCACCGTCCGGCGTCTGCTGCGCGCCGCCTGACGCGGCCCGTGGCCCCAACCGACAGCAATCAGCAACGGAGACCGTCCATGTACGAAGAGATCAGCTTCGCCAACTCCGACCGGGAGGAAGTGGAGGAGGAGGCACGGGAGTTGTTCAACCACATCAAGCGGCTGGGTGTGAGGCTGGACGACATCGACGTCCTCGACCCGTGCGGCGGGTGCCGTCGTCAGGGCTACCTCGTCCACATCGGGAGTCTGCCCACCGATGAGGTGCGCGTCCTCAACTCCGCGCTGCGCGAGCTGTTCCGGTCGACGGCGCCGGACAGCGAGAGGCGGTGAGTGAGGCCGTGCGCACTCGTGCCACCACCCTCCGGCTGCCCGCAGACCAGGTACGTCTGGGCGACTTTCTCAGCGTGGGCGGCGAGACCATGCACGTCACCTTCGCCGAGCACCGGGGAGGCATCATCCGGCTGGAACTCAACACCTCGATTCGGCTGTCGCTGCCCCCGGCCGCATCGGTGACGATCACCCGGCCGTACCGGCGGCCCTGACCCCAACCGCCCGGCCCCGGCGTGTCGTTCGTGTCCGGGTCGGGCGGTCACTCGGCCGCGTCGCGGTGAGCCGCGCGCATCGCGGCGGCCGCGTCGAGCGCGGTGGCCATCGCGGTGCGGGTCTCCTCGTCCTCGTCCTCCCGGGCGGCGGTCCGCAGCACCGCCATCGCGCTGTCGTCCGCGAACCACCCGAACGCCAAGGACCAGGCCGTTCCCTCGCGTACCTTCGCGGCGGGGTCGTCTGTCATCCGCCGCGCGAGCACCGTCCAGGTTTCGTCCCCGCCGGTCACCACCCAGCGCCGCAACGCGTCCAGCCGCACATCCGCGTCGTTGTCCCGCAGCGCGCGGTCCAGCAGCAGGCTGCGCATCTCCTCGTCCAGCGGCCAGCGCAGACCCAGTTGGCGGAGAGCCACGCTGCGAATCCCCGCGTCGGGGTCGGTGGTGGCGTGGTGGGTGAGGAGGTCGCGGGTCTGCTGGTCCGGCCAGCGCGTGGCGAGGTTTTGGAGCACAGTTGTTCCGGGCCGGGTGTCGGGGTGATGGGCGGCGTATTGGGTCAGGAGGTTGCGGGTTTGCTGGTCGGGCCAGTAGGCGGCGAGGAGTTGAAGCGCGGCGTCAGGTTCGTGGGGGATGTGGTGGGTGAGGAGGTCTCGGGTCTGCTGGTCTGGCCAGTTACCGGCGAGTCCTTGGAGCGCAGCGGTTCGGGTCCATCGGTGGGTGGCATGGGTAGCGTGGTGGGTCAGCAGGGCGCGAGTCTGCTGGTCCGGCCAGTGGATGGCGAGAAGTTGAAGCGCGACGTCCGGGTCTCTCGTGACGTGTTCGGTGAGGAGGTCTCGGGTCTGCTGGTCCGGCCAGTGGATGGCGAGAAGTTGAAGCGCGACGTCCGGGTCTCTAGTGACGTGTTCGGTGAGCAGGTCTCGGGTCTGTTGGTCCGGCCAGCGCTCGGCCAGCGTGGAGACCGCGACGCTGCTGGCCAATGGATCGGAGTCGTTCGTGGCGAGCTCTGTGAGGAGGTCGCGGGTTCGCTGGTCCGGCCAGTGCTCAGCCAGGAGTTGGATCGCGAGAACGGGCTCGGTGGTGGAGTGGCGAGTGAGGAGGTCGCGAGTCTCGTGGTCCGGCCAGAGCTCGGCCAGGAGGATCAGTTCGGCTTTGCGCACGTAGGGATTCGGGTCGGAGGTGGCGCGTTCGGTCAGCAGGCCACGGGACTTCCCGTCCGGCTGCCGCGTCGTCAGTAGCCACCGATGTGCAGCTGTCCTGACCACGGGGCTGGGTGAATGCGCCGCCAGGACCGGGACATCACGGGCAGCGTGACCGAGGAGGGCCGCCCCTACCTCCGCGCGCACCTCCCACTGGTCGGCGGCAGTGAACTGGCCGTGCACGCGGTACCAGTGGGCGAAGCGCTGCCTGCCGGCCCAGTGTTCCGAGAAGGTGGTGAGTGCCGAGACCACCTGGTCCTGCTGGCTGTGGTGCGGCCCCGTAAAGGTCAGGTGCGTGATCAGGGCGTCGACAGCCCGGTCGCTCTGGTGGGTGAGTGCGCCGATCTTGCGGACCTCGGCCAGGGCGCGGATCGCCAGCGCGAGCATCGACGGGTTCCTGGTGGACCGATGAAGGTCCAGGAAGCGGTCCACGACCAGCGCCGCGTCCTTCGGTGCGAGCTGCCCGGTGACCAGGAGCAGCACTTCGTGCCAGGTGGAGTCCCCGGCTCGTCTCTCGTACACATCGGTGAGCAGTTCCGCCGGTGTCCACTCCCGTTCCTGCTGGTAGCGCTGGACGATGTCGGCGGCGGCCAGGTACTCCAGGAAGGTGCGGTGGACGAAGCCGTGCACTCCGCTGCCGTAGTGGCTGAGGATGAAGTTCCGCTCCCGTAGCTGCCGCACCATCACCTGGGCTGCGGCGCGTACTTGGAGCGGTGGCAGCTCGTACTGGCCGAGGTAGGCCCGGAAGACCTCCTCCAACTCCCGGGTGTGGATGTGGTTGCCCGCGATGCCGCCCTCGCCCTCCTGCATGCGCCGGGCGAGCAGCCGGAGGAGTTCGAGGCGGTCGGCCGGCTCCAGCACGTCCAGGACCTCGCGGACACCTTCCGTGCAGTCGGGCCGCAGGTGCTTGGCGTCCTGGTCCCAGCGGGCGACCAGCACGGTCACGGCGTGCTCGTACACGCCCTGGCGGTCGCGGGGGAGTGTCTGGCGTCGGCCGATGATGGCGAGGATGGTCAACAGCAGCGGGTTGCGTGCCAGTTCCCGCACCGGGCGCGAGTGGCCCACGGCCTCGGTGAGGCGCTGGGCCAGCAGTTCGGCGGCGCCCGGGTCGCCGGGGCAGGACGTGGCGTACCACTGCCGGGTGAACTGCTCGACCTGCGGCTCGGTGAGGTCCTGCAACTGGTAGTGCCCGAAGTCGGCTCCGTCGAGTACGGCCTTGCGGTATCCGAGCACTCGGGAGGTGACGATCACCCGCACGTCCGGGTGCCGGGAGGCGAACCCCGCGATGCGGCGCGCGGTGTCCTCACGGATCGCGGGGTCGAACAGCTCGTCCAGGCCGTCGAAGACGACCAGCGCCCGCCCCCGCGTCAGCAGCGACCGCAGCACGGGCGGTGGCACCGACAGGCCCTCGGTGGCGTGCAGATGGTTGAGGAAGTCCTCGAAGGTCCGCTCGCGCCAGCGCGCTTCGGCGTAGCGGCGCAGCTCCACCACCAGCGGCAGCCGTCCAGCCAGTTCGGCGCCGAGGTCGGCTCCGCCTGCCAGGGCCAGTGCCAGGTAACGGGCCAGGGTGGACTTGCCCGAGCCCGGGTCGCCCAGGACCACCGTCCGCTGCCGGCCCGGTGCCGCCAGGACGGTCAGTGCCTCCTCGACCGCCGGCTGCGAGGTTCCGTGGACGCGGACGATCTGTTCGGGGTCGACTCCGGGCGGTAGTTCGTCCTCGCGCGGCAACTCGCCTCGTTCACGAAGGCGTTCGAGAAGTTCGCGGGGGAGTGGTGTCGCCGGTGGGTCGGCGCGCACGCCGGGCGGGACGAAGACCTCCCGCAACTCCACGGCCGGGTAGTCGCCCTGGTCGGAGTGGGGCATCAGCACGTCGAGGTCGAGATGCCCGTACGCCTCCCGCACCCGTCGCGCGTAGGCGCCGATCGCAGCCGCGGCGGCCTCCGGGGTGACCTCGGCTTCCTCCCAGTCGGCCGCCCGCACGATGACGGTACCGATGTGCATCACACCGCTGTTGGCGAGGCCGCCGCCGGTGGCGCTGGCCTCGCCGGTACGTGAGGCGTTCACGCTCTGCTTGCTGGTCGGCATCGTCGCCGCCTCTCCGTCCAGGCAGCCCCGGGCCCGCGCCGGGGGCCTATGTCAGGGTGATCCCGGTGTTCGCGGCCGAGCCGGTGCCGTCGGCCTCGGCGTCCCCGCTGTCGCGGACCTCGGCGCTGAACGGCCGGTCTGCGGGGGCGGTGACGCCGGAAGTGGCGGTGCCGCCGTCGCGGGCGGTCGCGTCGCCGGTGCCGGAGACGGTGAGTTCGGAACCGCGGCTGTCACCGCCGCCGTTCCACGCGGCCAGCACCAGGCCGGCGGCCCCGATCACGGCTCCGGCGACGCCGGCCGCCCACCCCGCGGTCTCCAGGTCCGCCAGCAGCCAGGTCGCCGCCGTTCCCGCGAGCAGCAGGACCGACCCGGCGACCACGGTCACCCTCACCCATCCCCGCATGGCATCCATGACGACCATTGTGCTGCCAACCACCGACAGGAAAAGGACTGTTGGGACAGAGCGGGGGCCGTGGTCCGGCTCCAACGCGCGGCGGGCGCCGCCCCCCGGCGGGGGCGGCGCCCGCTCGCACGTCGGTCAGGCGGCTATGCCGGTGACATGGTTGTCGTGCGGAGCGACGTCCGCGACGGTCGACAGCGCGGCTCCGCCGAAGAGGGTGGCGACGAACGAGAACGAGACGAGGAGTCGCGTGGTGCGCTTCATGTGTGCTCCCAGGGACGGCGGTTTGCTTCGGGCCGGAGGCGTACGGAGCGCTGCCCCGTGCCACTCTGGCTGATTCTCCCCGCAACAGCGTTTCTGTAAAGGGCGGTTCACAGGCGACAGGCCACACGCCGCAGGCCCCGTCGGTGCGACGGGGCCTGCGTTGTCGGCAGGTGGTGCTCAGTCGGTGCCGGTTCCGGTGGCGTGGTTGTCCTGCGGCTTCGGGGCCGCGGGTGCGCCGGTGGCGTGGTTGTCCTGCGTCTTGGGCTTGACCGGAGCGCCGGTGGCGTGGTTGTCCTGCGGCTTCGGGGCCGCGGGTGCGCCGGTGGCGTGGTTGTCCTTGGTCTCCGTCTTGCTCATGGTGGCTCCTGTCGCCTGTGGCGTACGACGGTACGTCCGTTGTGCTGTGCTGCCCGGTCAGACGGACGGAGAGCCCGTCAGGCGTCACCGTCGTTCCGCCGGGCGTGCCGGGAGCATCGCAGTGGCCGATAAACGTTTCTTGAACGTCTGCGTGGTGGACGCAGCGGCTGCGGTCCGAGGTCATGGCACTGCCGAACGCACCGGCCGAACGGAGGCGTCGGTGGTGCGGGCCGGGCGGCTGGTGCGGGCGAGGCGGAATCAGGCGACGGCGACACTGCTGCCGGGCTGCGGACCGCTGCCGGCGTCCGGCCGGGCGTCGTCGTGCTCCGGAGGGTCCTCGTCGCCCCCGGGCTCTCCCGCCAGTAGACGGTCCGCCTGCTGGCGACATGCGCGGGCGCGGTCCTCCTGCCCCGTTCGGACAAGGGCACGACTGAGGAGCTTGAGCACATTGGCCCGGCGCCAGTCGCCGCCGATCTCGCGGATCAGCCCGAGCGACCGCTCCGCGAGGCAGGCAGCCTCCGCCGCGTCGTCCGCCGCCAGTCGCGTCTCGGCGAGCCGGAACAACGTCATTCCCTGCCACAGCTGTTGCCGGTTGTCGCGGAAGGTCTCCAGCGCGGCCCCCAGGCGGTCCAGGGCCTCCGCGTGGTCTCCAGCTGCGGTCAGCGCCATCCCGAGCGCGTAGCGGGCGTTGGCCAGCCGCAACGTCGCGTCGAGGTCCTCGTATATGGCCTGTGCCTGCCCGGCGAGGTGAACCGCGCTGATGACGCGTCCGGTTCCCAGGTGGACGCGCGAGAGGTTGCTCAGCGAGCTGGCCTCGCCCGAGGCGTTGCCGTCGGCGCGGAACGCGGCCAGTGCACGTTCGAGGTGGCGTTCGGCGTCCTCGGGGCGTTCCTGGTAGATCGCGATGATGGCGCGGTCGTTGGGGGCGTAGCCGGCGGTGACCGGGTCCTCGTCACTGGCGGAGAGCGCCATCACGGCGGCGGCCTCAGCGTCGGCCTCGGCGAAACGTCCCGCGACGCTGTGGCTGTGGGTGAGGGAGACGCGGGCGCGGCCCTCGGCGACTTCGTCGCCCGCCTCGCGCGCGGCGGCGAGCACGGCCAGGGTGCAGCGCTCGTACTGGAGGGAGTAGGCGCCGGACTCGGCGAGGTCCTTGGCGGCGAGGAGGGTGTCCACCGCGGCGCGCAGGGTGCGGCTGCGGCATGCCGCCGCGCGGGCGGTGGCCAGCAGGTCCTCGGCCTCGGTGAACAGCCAGTCCAGGGCCGCGTCCTGGTCGGCGAAGACGAGGCCGGGGTGGCGGGTCCGCGCCAGGTGCGCGGTGGTGCGGTCGCCGGGCCGTTCGATCGCGAAGACGTGCTTGGCGGTGGCGAGGTAGAAGTCGAGCAGCCGCTCGACGGCGTCGTCACGGGCCGCCGGGGGCTGCTCGTCGCGTTCGGCGCAGGCGCGGGCGAAGAGCCGCACCAGGTCGTGGAGCCGGTAGCGGCCGGGGGCGGCCGACTCGATCAGGCTGGTGTCGACGAGGGATTCGAGGATGTCCTCGGCGTCCTCCGGCTCGCGGTCCATCAGGGCGGCCGCCGCCGGGAGGGAGATGTCGGGGCCCTCGGCGAGGCCCAGCAGCCGGAAGACGCGCTGCTGTTCGGGCTCCAGCTGGCTGTATCCCAGCTCGAAGGTGGCCTTCACCGCCTGGTCGCCCGCGGTGAGTTCGTCGAGTCGGCGGCGCTCGTCGGAGAGCTTGCGGGCGAGGGTGGACACGGTCCAGGTGCGGCGGGCGGCGAGCCGGGCGGCGGCGATGCGGATGGCCAGGGGCAGGAATCCGCAGGCGGCCACGGTGTCCATGGACGCCTCGCGTTCGGCGCGGACGCGTTCCGCGCCGACGATCTTGGTGAAGAGCTCCATCGCCTCCTCGGGGCTCATCACGTCGAGGTCCACCAGGTGGGCGCCGGCGAGGTCGACCATCCGGGCGCGGCTGGTGATCAGCACCGCGCAGCCGGGTGTTCCGGGGAGCAGCGGACGTACCTGGGCGGCGTCGCGGGCGTTGTCCAGCAGGGTCAGGACGCGGCGTCCGTCCAGCAACGACCGGTACAGGGCCGCGCGTTCGTCGCCGGTCTCCGGGATGGAGGAGTCGGGGGTCCCGAGGGCGCGGAGGAACGCGCCGAGTACGGAGGAGGGTTCGGCCGGGGTCGCGGACGCGCCCTGGAGGTCGACGTACAGCTGTCCGTCGGGAAAGTGTTCCCGCGCGGCGTGGGCGACCCGGACGGCGAGCGTGGTCTTGCCCACGCCGCCGATCCCGGCGACGGCAGAGAGCGCCATCACCGAGTTCTCGGAGACGGCCAGTTGACCGCCCAGCTCCCGGACGGCCGCGGTGCGCCCGGTGAAGTCCGACACGGCCGCCGGAAGCTGGAAGGGACGGAGAACGCCCCGGGCGGGATGGGTCGCGCGGACCTCGACGGTCAGGGACTCGTCGGCGTTGAGGATGCGGTTCTGCAACTCGGCGAGTTCGGCGCGGGGTTCCACACCCAGCTCGTCGATGAGGATGCGGCGGGCGTCCGCGTAGACGGCGAGCGCCTCCGCCTGACGCCCGCAGCGGTAGAGCGCCAGCATCAGCAGCTCGCGCAGCCGTTCGCGCAGGGGGTGCGTGGTGGTGAGCGAGGTGAGTTCCGAGACCGACTCGGTGTGCAGGCCGGCCCGCAGCGCCACCTCCAGCCGGGTCTCCTCCAGGGCGAGGCGGCGTTCGGCGAGCCGGTCGCGGTGGCGTTCGGCGGCCGGGCCGGGCAGACCGGCCAGCGGCTCCGCCTCCCACAACGCCACCGCGCGGCCGTACAGTTCGTGGGCGCGCGCCGGGTCGTCCCGGCCGGTCGCCTCCTCCGCCTGCTCGGCCCACGCCTCGGCCTGGTCGAGGTCGAGAACGTCCCCTGCGCCGAGCCGCAGCGCGTAGCCGCCCGCCTCACTGGTGAGGACAGCGGCGCGCGGGCCCAGCGCCTTGCGGAGCCGGGAGGCGTAGGTGCGCAGCGTCGCCAGGGCCTGTTGCGGCGACTCCTCGCCCCACATGGCGTCCACGAGTTCCTGGGCGGTGGCCATCCGTCCGCGACGCAACAGCAACTCGGCTAGCAGAGCGCGCTGTTGCGGCGTGCCGGCGGGCAGGCGTTCGCCGCCGCCGAACATCTGCACCGTGCCGAGCACGGTGAACCGCAGATCGGGTGCCTCCCGCTCGCTCTCCCCGGACGCGCTCCTGGGGAGAGGCACCCGAGCGTCGTTCCCCTCGCCGGCAGCCATCTCCACCTCATGCTTCTCACCAGGTGCCCTGCGGGCACCGGACCGTCCCGTCCGCGCATCGCGCCCCGGCTGGTAAGTGTGCCTGTTCCCCGGTGCCGGCGTCAGAGCCCGCCCCCGAGGGAACGGGGTTGTCGGTCACTTATGGCTGATCGCCCCCCGTCCGCGCCGCGTCTCCGGCCACATACCGTGCACCGGAGCTGTCCGGATCTCCCGCCTGTCCACTCCCGAGTCGCCGTGGCCGGCGGCACCGGAGAGCCGGACGTCCTGCCCGGCGGGCCGTGGGGGCGGGTGCGCGGCCGCCCGCTGTCCCCCGTTCGACCGTCAGATCCGTGGTCGATCCCTGACCTTACCCGTGGAGCCCATCCGCCCGACAGGCCCCGGGCGTCACCAGCCGCACCGGCACGGTGACGCGACGGCCCCGTGACGCGGCCCGCCGAGGTGGCGGGGCGTCACGGGGCCGGGGGTGGTGCGGGTGCGCGGCGTCCCGTGGAGCGGTCACCGCGCGCCCCGTCGCGGGCGCGGCGGGGTCAGTGGCCGTGGGCGGCCGTCTCGGCGTCGGGTGTGGGCCGGTGACCGCGCAGCCGTAGGTGGGCGAAGGCGGCACCGACGGCGAGCGTCACGGTGGCGATCACCAGGGTGAGGATGTAGCCGTTGTCGAAGGCGCTGTTGGCGGCGGCGACCAGTGCCGCGCCCTCGTCCGCGGGCAGCCGCGCGGCTTCGGCCAGCGCGGCGTCCATGCCCGAGCCGGCCGCCTCCGGCGCGCCGGCGGGCAGGGTCACCGTCGAGGTGTAGACGGCGGTCAGGACGCTGCCGAGGACGGCGACGCCGGTGAGGCTGCCCAGCTCGTAGGAGACCTCCTCGACGGACGCGGCCATTCCGGCGCGGTGCGCGGGGGCGTTGCCGACGATCGCGACCGATGCGGCCACCATCGCGGCCCCCAGCCCCAGACCGGTCACCACCAGGCCCGGGATCAGCCAGTTGTGACCCGAACCGGTGAACGGCAGCACCAGCGCGACGCCCGCGGCCGCCAGCAGCAGCCCGCCGCTGATCATCGGCCGGACACCGACACGGTGCAGCAGCCCACCACCGAGGATGCCGGCCGGAAGCGAGCCGGCGGCGAACGCCGCCACCAGCAGACCCGCGTGCAACGGGGTCAGTTCCAGCACCAGTTGGAGCCGCTGCGTGAGCACCAGCTGGATACCGGCGGTCGCGAACATCGCCAGCCCGGCGGCGACCACCCCGGTCAGGATGCGCGGGTCCCGCAGCAGCTCGAAGTCGATCAGCGGGTACTCCTGGCCGCGCTGCCGGCGCACGAACATCCAGAAGCCGCCGACGGCCGCGACCAGTGAGAGCGCGACGGCCGTCACCGAGAACTCCGGCTGGGTGACCTCCTTGATCGCGTACACCACGCCGACCAGACCGACCATGACCTGCGCGGAGGCGACCGGGTCCCACGGCTTGTCGCTGCGCCCGGAGCCGCCCGGTGCCACCAGCACCGTCGCGATGACGGCGCCGATCACCACCGGCACATTGATCAGGAAGACCGAGCCCCACCAGAACCGTCCCAGCAGCAGCCCGCCGACGACCGGCCCCAGTGCGGCGCCGCCCATCGCCACCGAGCCCCACACGCCGATGGCGATGCCGCGTTCGCGCTCGTCCTCGAAAGTGGTGCGGATGAGCGAGAGCGTGGCCGGCATCATCGCCGCCGCCCCCACGGCCAGGAAGGCGCGCGCGGCGATCAGCACCGCCGGGGACGGCGCGAAGGCCGCCAGCAGCGAGGCGCAGCCGAACAGGCCCAGACCGATGAGGTACATCCGCTTGTGGCCGACCCGGTCGCCGAGAGTGCCGGCGCCGAGCAGCAGCCCGGCCATCACCAGCGGATAGGCGTTGATGATCCACAGCTTCTCGGTCGCGTCGGCGCCGAGGTCCGCGGTGAGGGTGGGCAGTGCGGTGTAGAGCACCGTCATGTCCACGGAGATCAGCAGCAGTCCGGCGGAGACGGTCGCGAGGACCGCCCAGCGTCGCGTGGAGCTCATGGCGTGCGTACCCGTGCTTTCTGTGTGTGCGTTCGGGGTGGGGCGGTAGGTGTGCGGTGCTGCCTCCGCCGGCGGTGGCGCGGTGGCGCGGCGGCCGGCGGTCAGGTCAGGGCCGGGCGGTGCCGCCGGGCGCCGGGTCGGCGAGCGTGAGGATGCGCCGGCGCAGCTCGTCCCGCACCTCCGGGGAGAGTGCGACCCCGCTGGTCGCCTCGTATAGCCAGGCCCCGTCCGCCGCCAGCCGCGCCAGGAAGAGGTCCATCGAGGGGGAGTCGGCCGTCTCCGGCTCCGTGACCCAGCGGCGCATCATGGCGTCCCACGGCTGTGCCAGGGCCGGATCGCTCGCGGACTCCACCAGGAACGCCAGCTCCGCCTTGCTCGCGCTGCCGTGCGCGTCGACCGTGACGTAGGCGGCGGCCCGCTCGCTCGCCGTGGCCTCCTGTGGCGGCTTGCCCAGCTCGGCGAGCAGCTGCGCCTCCCAGGTGTCGATGAGGTGCTGCTGGATCGCCAGCAGCAGTTCGTCGCGGGTGCGGAAGTGGTACATCAGCCCGCCCTTGGTCAGCCCGGCCTCGTCGGCGACGGCCTCCAGGGTCAGATGGGTGATGCCCTCGCGTTCGGTGACGCGGATCGCGGCGTCCAGGATCAGTGGTCTCGAACTCGGCCTCATTCCGTAAATGTACCATCCGGAAGGTACAGTTACGCTGGTGAGAGCCGGGTCACATCCGGCCCCGCATTCGGGGGCGCACGGCCCCGCCCGCTCCCGCGCGCCCCCCGGCCGCTCGTATGCTCGGGGCATGACTACTCCCCGGTACCCGACCGCCAACGCGATGCGACGCGCCCTGCGCCGCGCCGACGACGGCGTGGCCCTGGACGTCACCGAGGCGACCGTGCTGCTCCAGGCGCGCGAGGCCGACCTGGACCGGCTCTGCGCCTCCGCCGCGCGGGTACGGGACGCCGGGCTGGAGGCCGCCGGCCGCCCCGGCGTCATCACCTACTCCCGCAACGTCTTCATCCCGCTGACCAGGCTGTGCCGGGACCGCTGCCACTACTGCACCTTCGTGACCGTGCCGGGGAAGCTGCGGCGCGAGGGCCACGGCATGTACCTCTCGCCGGACGAGGTGCTCGAGATCGCCCGCCGGGGCGCCGCCGCGGGCTGCAAGGAGGCGCTCTTCACCCTCGGCGACCGGCCCGAGGACCGCTGGCCCGAGGCCCGCGAGTGGCTGGACGCCCACGGCTACGACGACACCCTCTCCTACGTCCGCGCCATGGCGGTGCTGGTACTGGAGGAGACGGGGCTGCTGCCGCACCTCAACCCCGGCGTCATCACCTGGACCGACTTCCAGCGGCTCAAGCCCGTCTCCCCGTCGATGGGGATGATGCTGGAGACCACCGCGACCCGGCTGTGGTCCGAACCGGGCGGCCCCCACCACGGCTCACCCGACAAGGAACCCGCCGTACGGCTCCGCGTCCTGGAGGACGCCGGCCGCTCCAGCGTCCCCTTCACCACCGGCCTGCTGATCGGCATCGGCGAGAACCACACCGAACGCGCCGAATCCCTCTTCGCGTTGCGCCGCGTCGCCCGCGCCCACCACGGCATCCAGGAGGTGATCGTCCAGAACTTCCGCGCCAAGCCCGACACCGCCATGCGCTCGATGCCCGACGCCGAACTCCACGAGCTGGCCGCCACCATCGCCGTCACCCGGCTCCTCCTCGGCCCCTCCGCCCGCATCCAGGCACCGCCCAACCTGGTCGCCGGGGAATACGCGTTGATGATCCGCGCCGGGATCGACGACTGGGGCGGCGTCTCCCCGGTCACCCCCGACCACGTCTCGCCCGAACGCCCCTGGCCCCACCTCGACCAGCTCCGCCGCCACACCGCCGACGCCGGCTTCGCCCTCGCCGAACGCCTCACCGTCTACCCCGAGTTCGTCCTGCGCGGCGAACCCTGGCTCGACCCCCGGCTGCGCCCCCACGTCC
>NZ_BHZI01000047.1 GCF_004305975.1 Streptomyces otsuchiensis | reverse complement strand
CCTGCAAAAGCCGACAACCCGTCACATGTAGTGCTCAGCAGGCGAACCGCCCACCTCGAGACTTCTCAAAGACCCTGGCTTAGCGGGTTGTGCGGTTGGGCTGACAAAGGGGGTGAAGCCCCCATCTCCTCGACCTCGAAGCTCCGGCCGAGGGCACCCGCGGCGGTCTCTGATCTCATCAGGGCTGTGGCACAACCCGCTGCTTGCATCCACCAAGATCAGGGGGCACCGTGCCGTCTTCCGTGGTTTTTCTCAGGTTTTCTGTGAGGAACTCCTTCCAGTTTTCGCTATCGATCATTTCGGTGATATTGTCGCAGATGGCATTTCGGAGCTCCTTGTCGCCTGGCCATAGCCCGATCCCGTACGACTCGACAGTAAAACCGGTGGACGGCAGAATCAGTTCATTCGGATGCCTCGCCTGGAACCCTTCCAGTATCAGCGTGTCGGTGGTGACTGCGTCGACCTCCCTGTCCAGCAGTTGAGTCACGCAGTCTTCGTACCTGGTCAGCTCTACGGGTTCGAAGTTTTTTCCCGTGAATTTCTCCATGAGTTCTTTGCTTGAGGTGGACCCGTTCGCAGTGCACACCTTGGCGCCCTGGGGAAGGGATGGTGGCCCCTTGATGTCTCCGAGGTCTTTGTGTACCAGGATGTTCTGCGTCGTGGTGATGTATGGGCCGGCGAAGGTGACCTTTTCCGATCGGTCATCGGTGATGCTGTAGGTGCCGATGACCATGTGAACCTCTTTGTTTATCAGTGCGTACTCCCTGGAGTACGATTCCACTTCTTGATATGCGATGTCCTTTTCTGGGTCGAATCCTAGTTGCTCGGCGATCCACAGGATGACGTCAATTTCGAAGCCAGAATACGTTCCGTCGTCGTCTGATTCAGTCAGGCCGGGCTGGTTATCCTTGACGCCGATCCGAAGCTTCCCTATGTCCGCCGCGTTCTTCATCGTGGGTGAGATTTCGGTCAGCTCCTCCCCGCCCCGCTCAGGCCCCCACCGTAGCCAGCCGCCGCCGGCCAGCGGAATGATGACCAGCGTGGCGCACGCGGCCACCCACCACCGACTCCGCTTTCTTGGCGGTGGGGAGGAGGGGGGAGGAGGCAGCGGCGAGGGGGTAACCGGCGGCTGGTATGCCGCGGAGGATTCATCGTTGGCAAGGCGGCGCAGCTCATCCTCGGCCTCCTGGGCGGACGGCCGGTAGTCCGGGTGCTTGTGCAGCAGTCCTTTGATGAGCGGTGCCAGTGGGCCCGCGTGTTGCATGGGTGGCGGGGGGTAGTTGGCCGCCGCGTACTGTTCGTCCCGCTTGTCCGAGCCGGTGAAAGGCGGCCGGCCCTCGACCATTTCGAACAGTGAGACGCCCAGCGACCACAAGTCGGAGGCGGTGCTCGCGGTGCGGACTGGAGCCGCGGAGTACTGACCCAGTTCGGGCGCCAGATAGCGGGGAGTGCCGATGATGTGGTGCCCGCTGGTCACTTGGGTCGCGCCTTCGAATGTCGCGATGCCGAAGTCCATCAGGAGCGCTTCGCCGTCGGAACGGAAGAGGATGTTGTGAGGCTTCACGTCCCGGTGCAGAACCTTGGCCGCGTGCGCGGCGCGTAGGCCGCGCAAGACCTGGAGTGCGATCAAGGCGGCGCGGGGGTAGGGAACACGGCCCTCCGTGCGCAGCACTTGGGCGAGGTTGCGTGCACCGAGTATCTCCATGACGATCCATACGTCGCCCTCTGCCTCACTCTTGCCACCGCCCGGGATCTGCGCCTCGCCCTCGACGATGTCGTGAATATCGATGACGTTCGGATGATTGATCCGGGCGACGGCCCTGGCCTCGCGGAGGGCTCGTCCGATGAGTTCGGACTCGGTGTCCGGGCCGGTACTACCGCGTAGCAGGATGCCTTTGACCGCGACCGGGCGCATCAGTGTGGCGTCCCACGCTTCCCAGACCACTCCCATGCCGCCCTGACCGATCCGACGCCGTAGGCAGTACCGCCCACCGACCACCGGCTGTGGCGCGCTCGTCCCTGCGGCTGTCAGTCGTTCGGTGCGCGCGAGATCCAGCTCTGTCCGCGGTTGCCACGAACCGCCGGACAGCTCCAGGGTGACGGGATCAGTGGTCTCTCCCCCCGACCCCCGCCTGTCTCCTGGCGCCGGATCGGCCCCAGGTTTTCGCCAGGGGGTGTCCTCGGGTGTGCCCCTTCCGGGCACTTCGGGTCCGGAGTCATCCGGCCCACCCCGCGCCACCGGTCCGATGCCGTGCATGGAACCCCCCACTGGGTCGACAGCCCTGACTAGACATCAGATTAAGGACTGGAGGAGCGGAAATTCAGCACCACTGGTGGTTTCTCCGTACACCTACACGACGCGGCCAGGCCCCCGCGCCTGCCTTCGAAGAGGTGCTTGACGGGCACGGCGGGGTCCTCGGCCCGGCGTTCGCGCAGGTGTTCCCGGCAGGGCCGACGAGACGGGCGCGGCTTTCGGGGACGTGGAGCATTCTCCAGTGCCGGTAGGCGCGGGCGAGCTTTGGACGCTGTTGAGGCCGAGGGGCCGGTGCATCCGCGATCCGAGTGGAAGATCACCGGACGGGTGGGACGACGCTGCCGGCAAGCGGCCCTGAGGGCGTCGGCGACCAGATCGGTCCGCAGATGATCGGCGTTTGCCCAGCCGACCACTCGGCGGGAGGCGATGTCGATGACGGTGGCCAGGTAGAGCCATCCTTCGCCGGTCGGGATGTAGGTGATGTCGCCGCACCAGCGGGCATCGAGCCCGGCGGGGTCGGGCTGGAAGTCCCGGACGAGCTGACCGACCGAGCGGTCACCCCGGCGGCACAGCTCGACAATCTCGGCCTTGAACTCCGGCGTGAACGAACGGCGAGGGCGAGGCCTCTCCTTCCCCATGCTCTCCATGACGGACACCCTCCCGGGGACGAACCCCTGACCTCGGATGTCCGTCAAAGCGAATCAAGCCCAACCCATGTTGCGATGCCGTCGACTACGTGGTGGCGGCCGCGTGCGGGCTCGATGGGGACCGGTTGCATGCCTGGAGTCGGGTGATCGCTCCCATGGCGGCCATCGGGCACCTCACCGCCGACGGCTCCGACTGCTCCGACAGTCCGGCGCGCGTGATCGACGAACTGCTCGCCCTGTCCCGTTGATCCCACGCGCACCGGTTCGGCCCCCGGTAGAGCGTGCCCTTGCCGTCCGCCTCGCCGCCAGGTCCGAGGGCGGTCTCCTCGGCCGCGGGATATGGCCGGTATATCGCCGGTGTGGCCGGGCTGGAGGGTCCCCGGCGCTCCGGGTGTGCCCCGTGAAGGAAAGAGGGCGGCAATTCCGTGCGTGCCACGGGGCGGGAGTGACGGGAGTTGTGAACCAATGTTTCCGTCCGGCGGACGCCGGGGCCTTTCTCTGGTTTCCTTTCGGCCAACAGGGCGGGGCGGCTTCCCTCGGCCACGTCTTGGTATTGACCGGCCTCTGATGCCGTGAAATAGTTCTCGCGCCGCTGCGAGATGGGTGCGATAGGGGGAGTAAGGGTTGCACTCGCAGCGTGCCCCGTTGTTCTGGTTATTCTCTTTTGAGCCGTCTCGCGTGCACATTTCCGCGAGTGGTTCGCACATCCTTTCTCTGTCGTTGCGGGTCGGTATCGACTCCGTCATGCCCGAATTCAAGGAATTCCATGGGGAAGATAGCTGTACTGACTAATGACATCCAGTCCGATGTCGTCGGCAAGACGCCGGAGCGCACGGCGGCCGTGGAGGCGGCACGTCCGCGGTTTCTCGGCTTCCTGGCGGAGATGCGCCGGCGCGGGCACGGGATCTACCACCTCCAGCTGGTCAACCTGCCCGACGACCCGAATGTCGAGCGCGACCCGGACGGGACCCTGCCGCTCCAGCGTGGCTCCCGGGGCGCGGCGATCATCGAGGACTTCCTCGCCCCCTCGGACGTCGTGGTGGAGAAGAACAAGGACAGCGGCTTCTACGAGACGGAGCTCCACGCCCGGCTGCAGGCCGACGGCGTCGACACGGTCCTCGTGACCGGCCTCCAGACGCAGATCTGTGTGCAGACGACGGCCGCCGACGCCTTCTTCCGCGGCTACAACGTCTGGGTCCCCTCCGACTGCGTCGTCTCGGGCAACCCGGAGGACCGTGACCGGGCGCTGGACTGGCTTGGCGGCTACTGCGCGACGGTGGCCGAGTCGGACGAGATCCTGGCAGCGCTCGACCGTGACGGAGAACTGGCCCGGAAGGTGGTCAAAATTCTGCCGTGAGGGCATGTCGGCGCACTTCTCCCATCCGCCACTCCTGACCCGAGGGGGCCTGTCCGGCATGGAACACGGTAAGCACGAAGCTTCCCCAGAGATCGTTCTCGATCATGGAAGCGGCGCACAACTCAGTCGTGAACTGGTTTCGCTCATCGTGGAAACACTCGGCGATGTGCATATCGGTGAGATGGAGGACAGTGCGACGCTTTCTGTTCGCGGCGGGAGAATCGCGATGACCACCGACTCATTCGTGGTGGATCCGCCGTTCTTCGGCAACGGGGACATCGGGAAGATCGCCGTGTGCGGGACGGTCAACGACCTCGCGGTCGCCGGCGCCACGCCGCTCTATCTGACGCTCGGCATGATCCTGGAGACCGGGCTGCCGATCGAGCGTCTGGTGCGGGTCCTCACCTCCGTCCGGGAGACCGCCCGGGAGGCGGGTGTCCACATCGTGTGCGGCGACACCAAGGTCGTACGCAAGGGCGAGGCGGACCAGATCTACCTCAACACCGCCGGTGTGGGGATCTTCGAGCGGGAGCCCCTGCGGATGGGCCGGGTGCGCCCCGGCGACCGTGTCGTCCTCACCGGGCCGATCGGGAACCACACCGTGCACCTGCTGTCCATCCGGGAGGGCCTGGGCTTCGAGCAGCGGGTGCTGAGCGACTGTGCGCCGCTCAACGGCCTGCTCGGCACCATCCTCGACGAGGCGGGGGAGGGCCTGGTGCACTCCGCGCGCGATGTGACCCGGGGCGGGCTGGCAGCCGTACTGCACGAGTACGCGGGCGCGCTCGGCCGTACCGTCCGGATCGATCGGGAAGCGCTGCCGATCCAGCCGGAGACGGTCATGGCCATGGACATGCTGGGCATCGATCCCATCCACACCGCCAACGAGGGCTGCCTCTGCCTGTTCGTGGACCCGGCGGCCGAGGAGCGTGTCCTGGCCGCCCTGCGGTCGCACCGCTACGGGAGCCAGGCCGTGACCATCGGCGAGGTGACCGGGGACACGGAGCCCGTGGTGCTCTCGCGTGACCGGGCCGGGCAGGAATCAGTCCTCGAGGAGCTCCGAGGCGCCGAGCTCCCCCGGCTCTGCTGAGCGGGCGCGCGACATGTCGAGCGACGGGTGCGCGGCCCGCAGGGGAATCCGCGTCGAAGGAGTCGTCCAAGGGGTCGGCTACCGGCCTTTCGTGTACAAGCTCGCGCTCTCCCTCGGTCTGGCGGGCTGGGTGCTCAACGACCCGGAGGGGGTGCTGATCGAGGTGTGCGGAGCGCCGCAGGTGCTGGAGCGCTTCGCCACCGCGCTGAGCCGGGAAGCGCCCCCGCTGGCCCGGGTCACCGCGGTCCGGGTGACCGAACTCCCCCGGGACGACGCCGGCCCCCGGACGTTCGAGATCCGGCAGAGCGTGCGGGAGGGCCGCAAGGACACCCTGGTCGCCTGCGACGGCGACGTCTGCGCGGACTGCCTGGCGGAACTGCGCGATCCGGGAAACCGGCGCTATCGCTACCCGTTCATCAACTGCACCAACTGCGGTCCGCGCTACTCGATCATCCGGGGCCTGCCCTATGACCGCGCGATGACCACCATGGCGGCCTTCACCATGTGCGCGCCCTGCACCCGCGAGTACGAGGATCCTCTGGACCGGCGCTACCACGCCCAGCCCAACGCCTGTGCCTCCTGCGGGCCGCAGTTGCTGCTGGCCGGCCCGTCCGGGGTGGTCGCCCGGGGCGAGGCGGCGCTGCAACGGGCCGCCGAGACCCTCGCGGCGGGCAGGATCGTCGCCGTCAAGAGCGTCGGTGGCTTCCACCTGGCGGTGAACGCGCGCGACGCCGAGGCCGTGCGCCTCCTGCGGACCCGCAAGCGGCGGGACTCCAAGCCGTTCGCGGTGATGGTCCGTGATCTCGACGCCGCGGCCGCCATCGTGGAGCTGCGTCCGGCCGAGTCCGCCCTGCTGTCCTCGCCGGCCCGGCCGATCGTGCTCGCCCGCAAGCGGCCGGGCGGTCTGCCGGAGGCCATCGCCCCGAGGAACCCCAATCTGGGCGTCATGCTGCCCTCCGCGCCGCAGCACCACCTGCTGATGGACGCCCCCGGACCGGGCCCGCTGGTCATGACCAGCGGCAACATCTCCGGGTACCCCATCGAGCACCGTGACGAGGACGCTCTCGACCGGCTCCTCACGATCGCCGACCTCATCCTCTACAACGACCGGGACATCGAGATCCGGGTCGACGACTCCCTGGTGCGGTCCTCGGAGCACCCGGAGCTGGACGAGCCGGTGCTGACCTTCGTGCGCCGCGCGCGCGGGTACGCGCCCTATCCGGTGGAGACCGGAACCACCCTGCGCCCTCTGGTCGCCTACGGCGCCGAACTCAAGACGACGGTCGCCCTCTCCAGCGGCACGCGGGTCTACCTCAGCCAGCACATCGGGGATCTCAAGAACGACGCGACGCTCCGGTCCCACCAGGAGACCGCCGGCCACCTGGCGGCCCTGCACGACCTCGCCCCCCGGGTCGCCGCGGTGGACCTCCATCCGCAGTTCCGGGCCACCCGGCTCGCGCTGGGAAAGGGCGGGACGGAGTTCGACTCCGTCGTTCATGTGCAGCACCACCACGCGCACATGGCATCGTGCATGGCCGAGAACGGGCTGAGCGGAACGACGCTGGGCGTGGTCTTCGACGGCGCCGGCTTCGGTGAGGACGGCACGACCTGGGGCGGCGAGTTCCTGTGGGGGGACTACCTGCAGGCGCTGCGGCTGGCCCACCTGCGTCCCGTGCGGCTCCTGGGCGGTGACCGCGCGGTGCGCGAACCGATCCGGACCGGATTCGCCCTGGCGCTGGACGCCTTCGGCGGCCCGGAGGAGGCCGCCGGCGCCTTCCCGGTGCTGAGCGTGCTCGACGGACGGCGGCGGCATGTCTTCGGCACGATGGCCCGGCGCGGCGTGAACGCGCCCCTCGCCTCCAGCATGGGGCGCCTGTTCGACGGCGTGGCGGCGCTTCTCGGAGTCACCACGTACGCCGAGTACGAGGCGCAGGGGCCCATCGAGCTGGAGGGCCTGCTGGCGCGCGACCTCACGCTCACCCCGGAGGCGGAGCGCTACCGGTTCGGCGGCCGGCCCGGGGACGACCCGGAGATCGACCCCCGCCCCGTCATCACGGCCGTCGCGGCGGACCTGGCGGCGGGCGTCCCCCCGGCCGAGATCAGCAGGCGCTTCCACTCCTCGGTGGTCGGCATGGTGGTGGAGTGCTGCACGGCGCTGCGCGCCCGGCACGACACCGGGGGCCTCCGGCAGGTCGTGCTTTCCGGCGGCGTGTTCCTCAACGAGTTCCTGCTCGTCAACTGCCTGGTGGAACTGCGGCGTGCCGGCTTCGACACCTACTGCCAGCAGCAGGTCCCGACCAACGACGGGGGCATCGCGCTGGGCCAGATCGTCGTCGCCGACGCCCGGCTGGCACGGGCGGAGGAGGCCGAGTGAGAACGGACGCCCCGCACCAGGCACCTCCCCACGTGCTCGTTCTGCACCGCTGGCGCGACCGGCACGCCGACTACGCCGCCTACCTCGACCACGCCACCCACCGGGTCAGCTATGTCACGACGGCTCCGGGGCGCGAGTCCGTCCCCGCCACGGCCGCGGCCGTGACCACCGTGTCCGCGACCGACGCCCTGGACGAGGTGCGGGCCGCGGTGAACGCGGCAGCCCGGCGGCTGGGGCCGGTGACCCGGCTGGTGGCCCTCAACGAGGGGGACCTCGACACGGCCGCCGCGCTCCGCGCCGAACTCGGCCTTCCCGGGCAGCGGCCCGAAGCGCTGCGGCGCTTCCGGGACAAGCTCACCATGGTCACCGTGGCCGCCGGGGCGGGCCTGGCCGTACCGGCCCACGCGGACGCGTCCGGCCCCGGCGTCGTGGCGGACTTCGCGCGGCGCCACGGATGGCCCGCCGTCCTCAAACCCCGGCGGGGGACCGCCAGCCGGGGTGTCACGGTGCTCCGTGATCCCCGCGACGTGCCCGACGCGGCCACCTTCGACGCGGAACCGCTCATCGTCCAGTCCTATGTCGCCGATCCGGTCATGCACATCGACGGCCTGTGGACCGGGCGGCGACTCGGACCCTGGCGGGCGTCCCGCTACCTCAACACCTGCCGCGGCTTCGCGCAGGGCGAGTTCCTGGGATCGGTGGAGATCGACGACCCCGGACTGCTGGGGGCACTGGAGGAGTTCACCCGCCGGTGCGCCTTTGCGCTGGGGGGCGGGCAGCCCTGGGTGTTCCATCTGGAGGCGTTCGTGGGCAGAGCCCGGGGCGGTACTCCGAGGATCACCTTTCTCGAAGCCGGCGCCCGCGTCGGTGGCGGTGAGATCCCGTTCGTCTGGCGCGAGGTGCACGGCACGGACCTGATGGGCGCGGCCGCCGCCATCCAGCTCGGCCGCCGGCCCGCCCTCGCCTCCCCACCGGCCGGTGACACCGCCGGCTGGCTGCTGCTTCCGGTGCCCGTGCCGCCACCGTGCCGGGTCGTCTCCGTGCGGGTCGGCGCGCAGGAGACGCACGGACCCTACGCGCGGGTGATCGCGGCCCCCGGGGCCGTCATCCCGCGGATCGGCGGATACGAGCACGTGGCGGCCCGCTTCCGCTTTCGCGGCTCGTCCAGCCAGGAGGTCGAAGCGGCCGTGATGAAGACGGCCGCCTCCTTCTCCATGCACTGCGCCCCACTGCCGTCCTGAGACGGCAGCGCACGGACCGGACGGGACCCCCGCACCGGTGCAACAACGAAAGGAACTGGTGAGCGCCCCATGCCCAGCCCGAAGAGCCGACTCCTGGTGGTCGGCAGCCGGTTGCAGGCATATCGCGAGTACGCCATGGCCTCCCTGGCCCGGGAGCACGAGCTCCTGCTGGTGACCTCACCCGCCGCGAGCTGGGAGAAACCCTACATATCCGACGTCCGGGCGGCCGATACGACCGATCCGGCCGCGCTGCGCGCCGCCGCCGGCGAGCTGCTCGGCGACGCGGGTGTGACGGAGCGGACCGGAATCCTCACCTGGGACGAGCTGTCCCTGACCGCCACGGCCACCGTCGCGGCGGAACTCGGCCTGCCCCACATGACGGTCGAGGCCGCCGCCGCCTGCCGGGACAAGTACGTCGCGCGCGGCCTGCTGGACCGGGCCGGACTGCCGGGCGTCCGTCACCGTCTGGTCCACTCCGTCGAGGAGGCCGGGGCCGCCGCGCTGGACATCGGCTACCCCGTGGTCCTCAAGTCGCGTTCACTGGCCGGGAGCATGGGGGTCGCCCGGGCCCGTGGCGCCGAGGAGCTGGCCGGTGCCTACGAGGCGGCCGCCGGCACCTCCTTCCCCGGCCTGCGCAAGGCCCCCGGTGTCCTGGTCGAGGAGTTCCTCACCGGCCCGGAGATCAGCGTCGACAGCTGTGTGGAGAACGGTGAGGCCACCCCCGTGGTCGTCGCCCGCAAGCGGCTCGGCTTCGAACCCGCCTTCGAGGAGGTCGGCCACCTGGTGGCACCCTGGCGGCACGAGCCGTGGGCCGAGGACGTGATCCGGCTGGTCGGCTCCGCGCACCGGGCCCTGGGCATCACCCTCGGCGTGACCCACACCGAGATCCGCCTGACGCCCGCCGGCCCTCGCGTCATCGAGGTCAACGGGCGCCTCGGCGGAGGACTCATCCCCCACCTGGGCGCACTGGCCACCGGAGTCGACCTGGTCCGCGCCGCCGGCGCCCTCGCCGTGGGGCGGGCCCCCACCCTGGAGCGGTCACGGGACCGCTGCGCCGAGATCCGCTTCCTCTACCCGGCGCACGACGGCGTGCTGGAGCGGCTGGACACCGGAGGGGCCGCCCAGGTGCCGGGAATCGCCGAGGTGGTGGTCCTCGCCGAGCCCGGAGCCCGGCTCCTGCTCCCGCCCAAGGCCCTGACCCCGCGCACGACGGCGCTGATCGCCGTCACCGAGGAGGAGCAGACCGCCCGCGACGCCCTGGACCGCGCGGAGGCCGAGGTCACGGCCGTTCTCGAGGGCGCCCCGACGGAGGCACTGGGCGCCCTCCTGGAGAACCCCGTCACCCGCCGGTACCTGAACTCCGAGCGCGGCCTGGAGAACATGGTCGTCCCTCAGCTGCGCAACGAATGGAACAGCTACGGCGCCGGCGGCGGCAAGGCGCTGAACCGGCCGGTGCTCCTGGACTCCACGGACCGCCGCCGACTGGAGTCGGACCTCAACGGGCTCTTCCACCTGCTGACCACCATCCCCGACCGGCTGTTCGGCGGAGACCACCGGGCCTTCGCGCGAGCCGTCGGGATGAGCCCCACCCAGGTCGACATCGTGATGCGCGGGGCGGGACGCCGGCTGCCGCCGATGTCCCGGGCCGACATGTACCGGGAGCCGGGCGGCTTCCGGCTGATGGAACTCAACACCGGGAGCTCGCTGGGCGGCTGGCAGATGGGCGAGTTCTCCCGGGGCGTGCCGGCCGACCCCGCCTTCCGGTCCTTCGCCGAGGAGGAGAACCTCACCCACCCCGATCCGATCGGCGAGATCGCGCGGGTACTCCGGGGCGACGCCGCGCACGCCGGCTTCGACCTGCCCGGCCGTCCCGTGCTGGCCCTGACCGAGTGGCCCGACAGCTACACCAAGACCAAGCCATGGCTCGACTTCGTGGTGCCCGACTGGCTGCGCCACGGCTTCGACACCGTCGTCTGCCATCTGGGGGAGTTCGACTACCGCGACGGGGTGCCCCACATCCACGGCAGGAAGGTGGACGTGGTCTACCGCATCTTCCTGCCGGGCGAGATGGGCGACGAGCAGCGCAGCCACGACCTGGTCGACCCACTGCTGGACGCCGTATCCGCCGGCCACACCTTCCTCTTCGCCGGGCTCGACTGTGAGCTGTACGGGAACAAGGGCAGCCTGGCCATGCTCAGCGACGAACGGAACCGTGACGCCTTCAGCGCCGACGAACTCGCTCTGACCGAGCGCATTCTGCCCTGGACCCGGTTCCTGCGGGACGAGGAGGTCCTGCGCGCGGGCCGGCGCGTCAGCCTCCTGCCCCATGTACTGGCCAACAAGGACCAGCTCGCGCTCAAGCCCACGCTGCTCTACGGCGGTGTCGGCGTCGTACCCGGCTGGTCCGTGGGGCAGGACGAGTGGGAACACCACATCCGCGAGGCGGTCGACGGGCCGTTCGTCGTCCAGGAGCGGGTCCTTCCCGTCATGGAGCGGTTCGTCCGCGAGGACGGGCGTGACTTCGAGCGGATGGCTGTCGCCTACGGGGTGATGATGGTCGGCGGCGTCTACGCCGGCATGCTGGTGCGGGGCACGCCTGATCCCGACGTGGGAATCGTCAGCATGTCCAACGGCGCGCAGATCGGCTGCTGCTTCCACGTGGCGGACCGCCCGGAGCGTGCTCGATGAGTCCGCTGGCCAGGGGCGAACTCTGGCAGGACAGGGAGTTCCTCAAACTCTGGTCCGGTGAGTCCGTCTCCCAGATGGGGGCGCAGATCACGCAGCTGGCGCTGCCGCTGGCCGCCGTCTACCAGCTCGACGCCACCGCGACCCAGATCGGTCTGCTCAACTCCGCGAGCTTCGCGCCGTTCCTGGGCGCGACTCTCTTCATCGGGGTCTGGGTCGACGGCCGCCGCCGCCGGCCGCTGATGATCGGGAGCAACCTCGGGCGGGCCCTGCTGGTGGGGAGCGTACCGCTGGCCGCCTACCTCGGTCTGCTGCGGATGGAGTACCTCTACGTCACGGCGTTCGTCATCGGCGTCCTGACCGTGACGTTCGACGTCTCCTACCAGTCCTACCTGCCCTCCCTCATCCGGCGGGACCAGCTCGTGGAGGGGAACAGCAAGCTCCAGGCGTCCGCCTCCGTCGCGCACATCGGCGGTCCGGGCGCGGCGGGGCTGCTGGTCGGCTGGATCACCGCGCCGATGGCCCTGCTGGTCAACGCCTTCTCCTACCTCTTCTCGGCAGCCTGCCTGCTGGCGATCCGGCGGCCCGAGCCAGACCCGGCCCCGACCCGGCAGAGCTCCTCGACGGTGAGCAGGATCGGCGAAGGGCTGCGCATCGTCCTCGGCAACGCCTCCATCCGGGCCATCGCCTTCCAGGCCGGCACGTACAACCTCTGCTGGATGTCGCTGCAGACGGTCTTCGTGATCTACGCGGCGCGGCAGCTGGACATGTCGCCGGGGACCATCGGCGTCGTGCTCGGCGTCGGCGCGGTGGGGTCACTGGTGGGCGCGGTCGGCGCCCCCTGGCTCAAACGCAGACTGGGTCTGGGCCGGGCCATCATCACGGGCCTGGTGCTGTGCTGCTCGGCGCCGGTACTGGTGCCGCTGGCGAGCGATGCCTCACTTCCCTCGCTCGCCCTGCTCGTCGCTGCCTTCGCCCTCTGCGGGGTCGGTTCGACCATGGCCACCGTGCACGCCGTGAGCCTGCGTCAGGCCATCACGCCCGACCATCTGCTCGGCCGTGTCAACGCCGGCTGCCGTTTCATCGCCTGGGGGCCGCTGCCGCTGGGCGCCCTGATCGGCGGCTTCCTCGGAGACGCCATCGGGCTGCGCCCGACGCTGCTGGTGACCTCCGTGGCCTTCTCCACGGCACTGCTGTGGATCGTCTTCTCACCGGTACGAACCCTGAAGGACTTCCCCGCGCCCCCGCAGGACGCCACCGCGCCCGCCGTCGGCACCTGAACCACCGGGCACGCGGCACCGCCGGCCCGTACCCCGACCGAGAAGGAGCCCCCATGACCACCCACGCGCCCGGCCCGGAGTACCAGCCCGCCGGGACCCGGGAAGGGCTGGAACACGTACGGAGTCTGGTGAACGCCGCGCTCGACATCCTCCAGGAGTCCTCCGCCTCGCGCGGCGGCCCCGTGGCGCCCGGCGGCCCGGACGGCGCCCGGGCGGCGGCGCGCCGGGCACTCACCGGCCCCCTGCTGCCGGCGCAGGGGGAGAAGGCCGGGGAGGTTCTCGAAGCCCTCGTCCGGCCCTACGCGGAAGGGGCGGTCGACATCACCCACCCGGCCGCGCTGGCGCGGATGCAGCCACCGCCGGTGGCCCCCGCGGTGGCGGCCGAACTGGTGGCCGCGGTCCTCAACCAGTCCCTGCACGCCTGGGAGAGCGGCCCGTTCGCCCTGGAGCTGGAGCGCTGGACGATCGAGCAGCTGGCCGGACTGGTGGGCTACGAGCCCGCCGAGGCCGGCGGCACCCTGACGCCGGGCGGCAGTCTGTCCAACCTGATGGCCCTGACCATGGCCCGGGATACCGTCCTGGCCCGCAGGACGGGCAGGTCCCCGGGGCAGGAGGGGCTGCTCGCCATCGGGGTGCAACCGGTGGTCCTCTGCCCGGAGGGAGTGCACTTCTCCGTGGAGCGCGCGGCCCGCATGCTGGGCCTGGGCGAGGACAACATCGTGACGGTGCCGGTCGACGACACCGGCCGCATGATCCCCCGGGAGGCCGAGCGCCTCCTGCGGGAATGCCCGCCGGACCGGATACCGGTGGCGCTCGTGGCTGTCGCGGGCTCCACCGACCTGGGGATCGTCGACCCCCTCCCCGAACTCGCCGACCTCACACGCCGGTACGGAATCTGGCTGCACGCCGACGCCGCGTACGGAGCCGGCGCGTTGTTCTCGCCCCGGCTCCGTCCCCTGCTCACCGGAGTGTCCGAGGCGGACTCGGTCACGCTGGACCTGCACAAGTTCGGCTGGAGCCCGGCCTCGTCCGCCGTCCTCCTGGTACGTGACGCCGGGGCGCTTGCCTCCTTCGGTCTGCGGGCCACCACCTGTCTCAGCGCCGACGACGACACCCTCGCCGGCTACATCGGCCTGCAGAACACCTCGTTGCAGACCACCCGGCGGGCCGACGCCCTGAAGATCGCGGTCACCCTCCGCACGCTGGGCAGGGAGACGATGGCCGCCATGGTGGACACCTGCCACGCGCTCGCCCGGCACGCGGCGGCCCGGATCGAGGCCGACCCCCGGATGGAGCTGAGGGCGCGGCCGCCGCTGACCGCCGTCCTCTTCCGCTACCTGCCCGGCAACGGCCTCGACCCCGACGCGTTCAACGGAGCACTGCGGCGGCGGGTCATGGAGGACGGGCGCGCCCTGATCGCCCGGACCCACCTCGCCCAGCCGGACGGCGGCTCCGCCGTCTTCCTGAAGCTGATGATCCTCAACCCGGCCACCACACCCGCCGAACTGGACTCCGTACTTGATGAGTTGACGGCGACCGCCGCCGCGATGGAAACCTCCGCGTCCGACTCCTGACGGCCGGTCCGCCCGCCAGCGAAAGGACGGCGATGCACGAGCTGAGTGACCCACGGCAAGGAGCCGGACCCTCCGCCGGCGGACCGGACCCGGTCCGCGAGTCGATGCGGCGGCTGCCCCGCTTCTGCGCGCTCCCGCTCACCCTGCTCACCGGCAGGCCGCACGCCGGCCAGCGTCCGGTCCGGTACACCCCGACCCGGCACCTGCTCAACGCGGCGGTCTCGATGACCGTCGGGCTGACCCTCAGCTCCCTCGCCCTCGCCGCCGCGTCGTGGTACCTGTTCCTGCTGCTCGCGGGCTGGGCCGTCACCCTGCACGGCGCGCGCAACCTGCGCATGATGATCTACCACCAGTGCGCGCACCGGAACATGTGGGGACGCCGCCGGGCGGACCACGTGCTCGGCCGGCTCATCGCCGCGGTGCTCCTGATCCAGGACTTCGGCCGGTACCGGGACGAGCACGTCAGGGACCACCACGCCCTGCACCACATGACGCCGCGGGACCCCACGGTCCAGGCGTTCCTGATCAGCCTGGAACTGCGTCCGGGCATGAGCCGCCGCCGGATGTGGCGCACCGTCCTGGGGAAGCTGGTCTCCCCGGCGTTCCACTGCCGCTTCCTGGCGGCACGCGTCCGCTCCTACTTCCACTCGGCGGCCCCCGCCTGGCGGGTCGGCACCGCGGCGGGTCTGGCGGCGCTGTTCCTGCTCTCCGTGTGGCTGGACTTCTGGCTCGTCCTGCTGGTCGCCTGGGTGCTGCCGATGACGGTGTTCTATCAGGTCGTCAACGTCCTCCGGCTGTGCGTCAAGCACACCTTCCCCGCTCCGCGGCAGACGCCCCGCAAGGGCAGGGAGTACTTCGCGGGACTCACCAACGCCATCTTCATCGGGGAGGCCGCTCCCTCCCGCGACCTGCCGCCCGTGCGCCGAGCCACCGCGTGGCTGCGGTGGGGCGCCAGGATGCTGCTGGTGCACTTCCCCGCGCGCTACCTGGTGCTGACGGGCGACACGGTGGTCCACGACTTCCACCACCGGCACCCGATGAGCAAGGAGTGGGCCAACTACCTCTTCGAGCGGGAGGACGACCACGTCCGCGGCACCCCCGGCTGGCCCCCGTACCACCACGTCTGGGGACTGGTGCCCGCCATCGACCACGTCCTGGCCTCGCTGCGCGTGGCGGACCCCGACGAGTTCCATCCCGACCGGCTGGCGGAGGTCAACCGCCGAGAACTGTTCGCCGCGTTCGACGACTGATCCCCACGGCCGTATCCCGCAGAACTGTGAAGAGAGGTCTCATGAACGCGTCACCGGGAACACGTCTGGTGATCCTCGGCGTGGCCGAGAGCGATGCGCACGCGGTGGCCAACCACCTGATCGGCATGCAGCTCACGGAACAGGGCTTCGTGGTGGTGAATCTCGGGGTGTGCACGCCGCTGAGCGAGTTCGCCGACGCCCTCGACCTCCACCCGCGGGCCGAAGCGGTGCTGATCGGCAGCCTCAACGGCCACGCGTACCAGGACCTCAGGGAGCTACCGGCCCTGCGCGCGGCGGGGCGGCTGGCCCGGCCCGTCATCGTCGGCGGCAACATCTCCGTCGGCAGCCGGAAGAGCGCCACCGACCGTGAACGCCTCCTCGGCCTCGGCGTCGACCACGTCCTGAGCGACGCCTCGCAGCTCGTACTGCTGCTGGACATGCTGCGTGCGGCGAAGGCGGCAGAGCTGCAGCATGGCTGACATCGACGACCTCTCCCTCCCCCCGGAGATCGCCGCGCGGCTGCCCGGCTGGCAGGACACGCTGGACAACTTCCGCGCGCTGCGGCGACCCGGCCCCGGCCGCGCGGCCGTCCCGTTCGTGTGCGACGTCCTGCGCGCGGCCGAACGAGCCGGGCGCCCCGCCGTCCAGCCACGCTGCGGGGTCGGCGGCCACCCGGAGATGGTGGAGCTGCTGCGCGCCCTGAACGAGGCGGGCCCGGCCGTCCTGTCGGTGACGGTCGACGCCCACACCCGGCTGCGCCGGTTCGACGTGGCGTCCGCCCTGCTGCGCACCGACCCCACGGAGCTCAACGGCTATCCGCTGGTGGCCCACGGATGGCAGCGCGGGCGCGAACTCACCCGGGCCGTTCCCGTGCCGCTGGAGGTGCGGCACGGCTCCCCGGACGCGCGCGGGCTCTTCGCCGTGGCGATGGCCGCGGGCATCACCTCGTTCGAGGGCGGCGGCATCGGCTACAACCTGCCGTACTCCAAGGACGTCCCACTCGGCCACTCGCTGCGCGCCTGGCAGCGGGTCGACGCGGTCTGCGGAACGCTGGCCGACGCCGGGGTGGTGATCGACCGCGAACTGTTCGGAACGCTGACGGCCGTCCTCGTCCCGCCCTCCGTCAGCCTGGCCATGACCCTGCTGGAAGGGCTCGCCGCGGTAAGGGAGGGAGTGCGGTGCCTGTCCGTGTCCTACCCGCAGAGCGGGGAGATCCACCAGGACGTCGCCGCCCTGCGGGCGATCCGCACCGTGGCCGCCCGCTACCTCGGCGCGGATGTCGAGGTGTACCCGGTGCTCCACGAGTTCATGGGCGTCTTCCCCCGGACACCGGAGTTCGCCGGACTGCTGATCCTCTGCGGCGGACTGACCGCCCGGCTCGGCGGAGCCACCAAGGTCGTCAGCAAGACGGTCCAGGAGGCGTACGGCATACCGGACGCCGCCGCCAACGCCGACGGCATCCGGATGGCCGCGCTGGGCGCCTCCGAGATGCTCGACTTCGTGCGGCTCGAAGAGGACCGGATCGCCGAGGAACAGCACTGGATCGAGCGGGAGGTCGCCGAGATCGTGGAGCCCGTCCTCAGCTCCCGCGAACTCTTCACGGGGATCGAGGAGGGCTTCCGGGAGGGACGCCTCGACATCCCCTTCAGCGCCAGCGTCCACGCCCGCTCCCGGATCGTGCCGAGGCGTGACCGGTCCGGAGCCATCCGCTACGCCGACTGCGGTGGGCTGGCCTTCTCCGCCGCCGTGCGCCGTCGCCAGGCCGCCGCTCTGGAGCGCTCCGGCGCACCTGGCAGGACGCTGCTGGAGGCCGCGGACACCGACATCCACTACTTCCTCCAGAAGGAGAACGCGTTCACCATGGCCCGGCGAAACAGAGGTAACTGATGGACGGCACAGGACTTCCGATCACCATGTCGCCCGACGGCGTCCCCTCACCCGAGACCGGGGCCCGCGTCGTCGCGGAGGACCGAGCCCACCTGTTCCACTCCTGGGAGGCGCAGGACCACGTGGCCCCCATCCCGGTCGCCGGGGCGTCCGGGCGGCACTTCTGGGACTACGAGGGCAAGCGCTACCTCGACTTCTCCTCGCAGTTCATCAACACCAACATCGGGCACGGGCACCCGAGAGTCGTGGCCGCCATCAAGGAGCAGGCCGACCGGTTCTGCATGATCGCCTCGACCTTCGCCAACGACAGGCGCGGGGAGGCGGCGCGGCTGATCGCCGAGATCGCGCCCGGTGCCCTCGGCCGAGTCTTCTTCACCAACGGCGGAGCCGACGCGAACGAGCACGCCGTGCGCATGGCCCGGCTGCACACGGGACGGCCCAAGGTGCTGTCCGCCTACCGCTCGTACCACGGGGGCACCTCGACCGCGATCAGCCTGACCGGCGACCCCCGGCGCTGGGCCAACGAGAACTCGGCCAACGCCACGCCCAACGTCGCCCACTTCTTCGGGCCCTACCTCTACCGCTCGCACTTCCACGCGACCACCGAGGAGGAGGAGTGCCGGCGCGCCCTGGCCCACCTGGCGGAGGTGATCACCTTCGAAGGAGCCGAGACCATCGCCGCGATCGTGCTGGAGTCCATCCCCGGCACCCCGGGCGTCCTCGTCCCCCCTCCCGGCTATCTGGCGGGCGTCCGCGAGCTGTGCGACCGTCACGGGATCATGTTCATCGCCGACGAGGTGATGTCGGGATTCGGCCGCGCCGGGGAATGGTTCGCCATCAACGCCTGGGGAGTGACGCCGGACCTGCTCACCTTCGCCAAGGGGGTGAACTCCGGGTACGTCCCACTGGGCGGGGTCCTCCTCTCCGAGGCCGTCTACGACACCTTCCGCGACACCGCCTACCCGGGCGGGCTGACCTACTCCGGGCATCCCCTGGCCTGTGCCGCGGCCGTGGCGACGATCACCGTGATGCGCGAGGAGGGGATGGTGGAGAACGCCCTGCGCATCGGGGAACGGGTGCTCGGCCCGGGGCTGCGGGAGATCGCGGGACGGCACCCCTCGGTCGGCGAGGTCCGCGGGCGCGGGGTCTTCTGGGCGGTGGAACTCGTCCGCGACCGCGAGACGAGGGAGATGCTGGTGCCGTACGCCACCGACGGGGGAGCGGCCGCCCGCCCGGTGGACGAGGTCGTCGCGGCGTGCATGGAAGGCGGGATGTACCCGGTGTGGAACTACAACCGCGTCCATGTGGTGCCGCCGTGCAGCATCACGGAGGATGAGGCGCGGCAGGGCCTGGCGATTCTGGACGAGGCGCTCGGGCACGCCGACAAGTACGCCGTCTGAACTCGGTCGTCTGAACTCCGCCGTCTGAACTCCGCCGGCCGCGACCGCGTGTTCGTGGCGGGTGCGAGCCCCGCGCTGTCGCGTGCCCACGCGATGGCCAGCGGAACGCAAGGCCGCTGCAAGGCGTGGCTGGCACAGTCCCACGGACAGCAGGCGGTACGCGGCGTCCGCCGGTTCGCCGGCCCCGGCCGCCCGCCGCGATGTGGCGACGGGCGGCCGATGCCGCGCGTCCCACCGTGAGGAGTGTCCCGTGGACGTCCTGGCAGCTCTGCGGCGCAGGCCCAGCCTCAACCTGTTCCCCATCGAGAACCGTCTCTCCCCACGGGCGCGCGAAGCGCTCGCCAGTGACGCCGGCAACCGCTACCCGTACGTCGAAGGGCCCGTCACGCACTACGGGGACGTGATGGGGCTGAGTGAGGTCTACGACTACTGCGTGGACCTCACCCGGCGGTTCTACGGCGCGCGCTTCGGCTGTGTGCACTTCCTCTCCGGGCTGCACACCATGTACACGGTCATCACCGCGCTGGCCCGTCCCGGCAGCCGCGTCATGGTGCTGGACCCCGAGGACGGCGGCCACTACGCCACCGTCACCATCTGCGAGGGGCTGGGGTACTCCGTCTCCCGGCTGCCCTTCGACCGCCAGAGGCTGCTGATCGACTACGACGCGCTCGCCGTGCGGATGCGGGAGCGACCGGTCGACCTGGTCTATCTGGACGCCTCCAGCATGCTGCGCTTCCCGGACGCGCGCCTGCTGCGGCAGGCCGCCCCCGACGCGCTGCTGTGTCTCGACGCCTCCCATCTGCTGGGTCTGCTGCCGGCCGCGCCGCGGACGCTGGTGTTCGGGGGAGGCTTCGACACCATCTCCGGCAGCACCCACAAGACCCTGCCTGGTCCGCAGAAGGGCCTGCTGGTCACCGACAACGAGGCGCTGGCCCGCAGGGTGAGGGAGCGGGTCCCGTTCACGGCGTCCAGCTCCCATGCCGCGAGCGTGGGGGCCCTCGCCATCACGCTGGAGGAGCTGATGCCGTGCAGGGTGGCGCACGCGGAGCAGATCATCGCCAACGCCCGCGAACTGGCAAGCCAGTTGGCACAGCGCGGGTTCGGCGTGGCGGGGGAGGGGTTCGGCTGGACCGAGACGCACCAGGTCTGGGTCCACATCCCCGAGGAGGCCGGACCCCACGGCTGGGGGCGGCTGCTCACCCGGGCCGACATCCGCAGCACCACCGTTCCGCTGCCCAGCAGCGCCGGTCTGCCCGCGCTCCGGCTGGGGACGCAGGAGCTGACGCGCTGTGGCATGAAGGAGGACACCATGGCCGAGGTCGCCGGCCTCCTCGCGCGCGTCCTGCTGCGGGGCGAGGCCCCCGAAGCGGTCGTGGCGGACGTCCGCGCACTGGCGGAGCGCTTCCCCGGGGTCGCCTACGTGGGAACGCCCGAGGTCACCGTCGAGGAGTGAGGGGGAGCCCGCGCCTCCCCGGCCGGGCACCCCCGGCCGGGGTCAGTTCCCCACCAGCCCCATCAGGAAGGGGCCGTACCGCTCGCCCCGCACCTCCGCCGCGGGCACGGCCGCCTCGATCTCCGCCAGTTCCACCGGCGACAGGGCCAGGGACAGGGCCGCCAGGTTCTCCTCCAGGTGGTCGCGGCGGGCGGTACCGGGAATCGGCACCACGTCCCCTCCCCGGTGGTGCAGCCAGGCCAGGGCGAGCTGGGCGAGAGTGGCGCCGTGCCGCCGCGCCAGGGGGCGCAGCCGGGCGAGGAGCGGCCGGTTGGCGCGGATGGACGCGTCGGTGAAGCGAGGCAGGGTGTGCCGGAAGTCCTCGCGCGGGCCGAGATCGGAGGCCGAGGAGATACGGCCCGTCAGATAGCCGCGCCCCAGCGGGCAGCTCGCGATGATCCCGATACCCAGCTCCCGGCAGACGGGAACGACCTCCCGCTCGATCCCCCTGCTCCACAGCGACCACTCGCTCTGCACAGCGGTCACCGGATGGACCGCGTGCGCCCGGCGGATCGTGCCGGCGGACATCTCGGACAGGCACACGTGGCGGACCTTGCCCTCCGCGACGAGTTCGGCCAGCGCCCCCATGGCCTCCTCGATCGGTTCGCCGGGAGCCGCCCAGTGTTTGGTGTAGAGGTCGAGATGGTCGACGCCCAGCCGGGTGAGGGAGTCCTCGCACCGCCGGCGGATGTAGGCGCGGTCACCGCGGACCCCGAGGAACGCGCCGCTCGGCGAGCGCTCCAGGCCGACCTTGGTGGCGATCAGCACCCGGTCGCGCCGGCCGGCGACGGCGGCGCCGAGCAGCCGCTCGCCCTCGCCGAGCCCCTGGACGTCGGCGGTGTCCAGCAGTGCCACGCCCGCGTCGATCGCCCGGCGGACCGTGGCGACGGCCTCCGCGCGGTCCGCCCGCCCGTAGAAGGAGCTGAGGCTCAGGCAGCCCAGTCCCTGCGCGGGCACGGTGAGATACCCCAGCCGGCGGGTGGCGCGCGGCGCCACCGGTGCGCCGGTGTCAGCCGATGACCTGTTCACAGCACTCCTCCAGGACGTCCAGCGCGTGGGTGAGCAGTTCGGCGGGCAGGACCAGCGGAGGCAGGAACCTCAGGACGTTGCCCCAGCTCCCCGCGGTCAGCAGCATCACCCCCCGGGCCTGGCACGCCGCCACCAGGCTCGCCGCCAGCTCGGGGTCCGGCTCGTGGGAATCCGGCCGTACGATCTCGACGCCCACCATGGCGCCGCGGCCGCGGATGTCGCCGAAAGCCGGGTACGCGGAGGCCAGGGCCGCCAGCCGGGTCGTCAGGGACAGCCCGAGCGCGCGGGCCCGCGCGGCCAGGTCGCGTTCACGCATGACGCGGATCGAGGCCAGGGCCGCGGCGCAGGCCACCGGGTTGCCGCCGTAGGTGCCGCCGAAGCCGCCGGGCCGGACGGCGTCCATGAACTCGGCGCGGCCGGTGACACCGGAGAGTGGGAGCCCTCCGGCGATCCCCTTCGCCGTCACCACGAGGTCCGGCACGATGCCCTCGTGTTCGCTGGCGAACCAGTCGCCGGTGCGGCAGAAGCCCGTCTGGATCTCGTCGGCCACGAAGAGCGCGCCGTGCCGGCGGCACCAGGCGGCCAGCGCCGGCAGGAAGCCGGGCGCCGGCACGATGAACCCGCCCTCTCCCTGGACCGGTTCGACGATCACCGCCGCCACGTTCTCCCCGCCGACCTGCCGTTCCAGAGGCTCCAGCGCCCGGTGGGCGGCGGCCTCGCCGGTCATGCCGTCCGGGTCCCGGTAGGGGTAGGAGGAGGGAACGCGGTGGATGTCCGGGGCGAAGGGGCCGAACCCCGCTTTGAACGGCGCGTGCCTGGCCGTCAGACCCAGGGTGAGGTTGGTGCGGCCGTGGTAGGCGTGGTCGAGGGCCACGATCGCCGTCCGTCCGGTGGCGGCCCGGGCGACCTTGACGGCGTTCTCCACCGCCTCGGCCCCGGTGCTCAGCAGCACCGACCGCTTCTCGTGGTCGCCCGGAGTGTGCCGTGCCAGTTCCTCGCAGACCTCGACGTATCCCTGGTACGGGTTGCTGAGGAAGCAGGTGTGGGTGAACAGACGCGCCGCTTCCGCGACGGCGGCGGCGACTTCGGGGGCGCCGTTGCCCACGCCCGTCACACCGAGTCCTGAGCCCAGGTCGACGAACGTGTTCCCGTCGGCGTCGTGGAGGAGACCCGGGCCGGCGGCCTCGATGTAGGTCCGCACCGCGCTGCCCACCCCTCGGGCGACCACCGTGCGGCGGCGTTCCTCCAGTCGCCGGGAGCATGGGCCGGGCACCTCGGTGGCGAGGTGGGGCACGCTGGCCCGAGGGGTCGTATTCGACGTGGTCACAAGAGTTCTCCGCTCTGTCGTCTCCGCTGAGCCGTTGGCGCCGTCGTCATCGTGTGTCGCCGTTGTCGCGGGTCGCGATATCGGTCGCCTCGCGGGAACGGACTGTCGTGGCGTGCGGGAGGAAAGGCCGCGCGTCGAACGGGAAATGCTCAGCACATTAACGACGAGAAACCGTCTCGGACAAGCGATTCCGGCACCGCGCCCGAAAGGCCCAGGTGAATTCAAGGGGATCTCCCAGCCGGCCGGCGCCGTCAAGCCGTCCTCAAGTCTCCGGTCAAGCGGTCTGCAGGGCCCCGGCGCGATCCTGGTCGGTGTCCGGATCTTCCGGAGCGGCCCCCGCCCGGGAGCGGAGAGCTCCCGGGGAGTGCGAAGCGCCCCGGCCGCGCGGCGTGGAGCAGCCGCGAACGGGCCAGGAAGGAGAGGGCACATGGCGTTGCTGGACCTCACTCCCGACGAGCTGCTGACCACGACCCGGTCCGTCCGCAAGCGGCTCGACCTGGACCGCCCGGTTCCGCTGCCCCTGGTCGAGCAGTGCCTGGAGATCGCGCTGCAGGCCCCCTCCGGCAGCAACCGCCAGTCCTGGCACTGGGTCGTGGTCGCCGACGAAGAACGGCGTCTCGAGATCGGGCAGTTCTACCGGAGAGCGGTCCGGCGGTACCTGGCCACCGAGGGGTCCTGCGGGACGCTCTACCGCGAGGACCCCGCGCGGCACGGGATACAGCGGCGCGTCGCGGACAGCGTCGCCTATCTGGGCGACCACCTGGCGCGGGTGCCGATCCACGTCATTCCCTGTATCGACGCGTCCGACGCACCGGAATACAACGAGGCCGGGAAATGGGGCTCCGTCATTCAGGCGACCTGGAGCTATATGCTCGCCGCCAGGGCCCGCGGTCTCGGAACGGCCTGGACCACGCTGCATCTGACGTACGAGAAGGAAATCGCGGAACTGCTGGGAATCCCGGACGGAATCGTCCAGGCGGCCCTGATTCCCACCGCCTATTCCATCGGGGTCGACTTCCGGCCCGCACCGCGACAGCCACTGGAGTCGGTGCTGCATGTCGACACCTGGTGAGCCCTCTCGGACCAGCCGGGGGAGCGGCCGGCCGGAGGGCGCCACGGACGGGCGGCGAGGGCCGGGCCGACGGGCCTTCGGCCTGAGGACCCTCGTGCTCGCCGGCATGATCGACACGGCGCGTGAGCTGGGCGCCGTGGACATCGCGGTCGGCGGCCCTCCCGGGCAGCCGCCCCCGGAGGCCGTCGCCGCCGCGGCCGAAGCCATGTGGGCGGGCCGCAACCAGTACACGGACCCCGCGGGTCTCCCCGCGCTGCGCGCCGTCATCGCCGCCCGGGTGGGCGCCGCCCTCGGCCGGCCGGTCAGTCCGGGAAGCGAGGTCACCGTCACCGCCGGCTCCACCGAGGGCGTCCTGGTGTCCCTGCTGACGGTGACCGACCCGGGTGCCGAGGTGATCCTGCCCGAACCGGCCTTCGAGACCTACGCCGGCGCCGTCGAACTGGCGGGGTGCACACCGGTCCGGGTGCCGCTGGCCGGGCCCGGCTGGGCTCTCGACACCGAGCGGATCGCCGCGGCTCTCACCGCACGGACCGCCGCCGTCCTCGTCAACAGCCCGCACAACCCGACCGGACGGGTCTTCACCCGGGAGGAGACACGGGCGCTGCTGGAACTCTGCGAACGACACGACGTGCTGTGCGTCGCCGACGAGGTGTACGCGGACTTCGTGTACGACGGGCGGTCGCACGTATCCGCCCTCGCGTTCGAGGAGTTCGCGCACCGGGTGATCGCGGTCGGCAGCCTGTCCAAGTCCAACGAGATGGCGGGCTGGCGGATCGGCTACTGCGTCGCCGCACCGCATCTGACCGCCGTGCTGCGGAAGGTCCACGAACGGACCAGCTTCAGCACCGCCACCCCGCTGCAGTACGGCGCCGCGGTACTCCCCGGGCCCAGCCGCGGAACGAGCCGGTTCGAGCGGCAGCGGGACGAGATGGTGCGCCGCCTGTCGGACATGGGGTTCGACGTCCGGCCGCCCGAGGGCGGCTGGTTCGTCCTGGCCGGCACGGCGCGGCTCGGCCTGCGCTCCGGCTCCCTGGCCGACGCGCTGCTGAGGCGGGCCAAGGTGCTCGTCGCGCCGGGAGCTCCCTTCTTCCACACCCCGGGCGCGGGAGAGGGCTGGGTCCGCGCCACCTTCGTGAAGGACCCGGCCGCGCAGGCCGCGGCGCTCGACGCGATGGAGCACTTCCTCGGCGCCCTCCCGGCGCGCGGCGCCCGCTGACCCGCGCACGCTGACCCCCGCCCGGAACCCGCTGCCCCACGCCTGTCTCTTATACACATTCTCCGAGCCCAACG
>NZ_BHZI01000046.1 GCF_004305975.1 Streptomyces otsuchiensis | reverse complement strand
CGCCGCGGGTCCGTCCCCCGCCCACCGTCCGTCCCGCGCTCACCGTCCGTCCCGCGCGCCACGCCCGGCGGCGGCCTCCGTCGGGGTGACACCGCCCACACCCGGCGCGTGTCCGCCCGCGCGTCTGCTCTCGTCCCCGCCTGAGCTGCGCGTCCGTCGCCCGGCGCCCCGCCCCGGCCGCCGGCCGCCCCGGGAATGGGCGCGGGGCGGCCGGTGTTGTGACCGAATGGCAGGCGCTCCCCGGCTGATCGGTGACCGGGCGCGCACTCCCCGTCAGAGAGGAAGCCGCACCCATGGGATCGACCGCTTGCCCAGCCAGGCCGCAGGCCACCGCCGCGGAGATCGACTGGGCCACGCTGCGCCTCGCCGGGCGGGGGCCCGTCGCGCGGGCGGACGTGCCCGGTCGTCGTCTATCCTCCGAGACGAGTGAGCCCCTCACCGGGCTCTTCGCCGTCACCGAGGAGGTGGGTCCGGTCAGCACGACCGACGAGGGAGGCGCCGAGGAGAGCGCCGAGGAACGCAACGCGCGCTTCGAGCAGGAGGCGCTCGGCTTCCTCGACCAGATGTACTCGGCCGCGCTGCGCATGACGCGGAACCCGGCGGACGCCGAGGACCTCGTGCAGGAGACCTACGCCAAGGCGTACGCGTCGTTCCACCAGTTCCGGCGCGGCACCAACCTCAAGGCGTGGCTCTACCGCATCCTCACCAACACCTTCATCAACTCCTACCGCAAGAAGCAGCGCGAACCGCAGCGCAGCGCCGCGGAGGAGATCGAGGACTGGCAGCTGGCACGGGCCGAGTCGCACATGTCGACCGGCCTCAAGTCGGCCGAGTCGCAGGCGCTGGACCACCTGCCGGACTCGGACGTGAAGCAGGCGCTCCAGGCGATCCCGGAGGACTTCCGGATCGCCGTCTATCTCGCTGACGTCGAGGGCTTCGCCTACAAGGAGATCGCCGACATCATGGGTACTCCCATCGGTACGGTGATGTCCCGGCTGCACCGGGGCCGGCGACAGCTGCGCGACATGCTGAGCGACTACGCGAGGGACCGGGGGCTCGCGTCCGCAGGTGTGGAGAAGGGTTCGGAATCATGAGTTGCGAGGAGCCGCACGAGACGGACTGCGGCGAGGTTCTGGACCATCTCTACGAGTACCTGGACAGCGAGATGCCCGACGGGGACCGCGCCAAGTTCCAGGTGCACATGGACGAGTGCTCTCCGTGCCTGGAGAAGTACGGGCTGGAGCAGTCCGTCAAGAAGCTGGTCAAGCGCTGCTGCGGTCAGGACGAGGTGCCGACCGACCTGCGGGCGAAGGTGATGGAGCGGATCGAGATGATCCGCTCGGGGACGCTGCCGCCCGAGGAGCAGACCCGCTGATCCCGTCGCCGCGCGGGACAGCGCGTCCCTCCGGTGCGAATCGTGAGGTGACCGTGGAGCCGCCGGCAGGCGGCTCCACGGCCGTTCGGTGCGCCGCCCGGGTCGTCGGCGCAGACACGCCGGACGGATCGCGGCCGGTCACCCGCGTGGCAGAGTGCGGGGCGCGCCGTCACCCGCCCTGGTAGCGTCGCCGCGTCGCCCGGTCGGAGCAGTACCGGACCACCGGGCGCACGCGCTCGGCGTGGACGCGGGACCGCGCGCCGTGTGATGTCGAGGTTGCGCGCCGGGCGGCTTCGGATGGCGTGACACCCCTCCCCGTGGCCGTTGTTGGGCGCCGTGCGCGGCGTGCACGCGGTATGCGCGGCAGGGTGCCGGGCGCCGTCGGCGTCCCGGCCGGGGGACGACCGGTCGCCATCGCTCGCGCGAGCGGGCAGGCTGGCCCATGCTGAGACCAGACTCCGCCGCGCAGGGTTGGACAGGCCCCGTGGCGGACAGGAGTCTGACGGACGACAGGCTTACAAGGCGGGAGCGGACAGGGCATCGTGAGGATCTTCGGCAGGGTCCGGCAGCGGCCGTCCACCGACTGGCGGCTGGCGACCAACCGCGCCTTCGCGCTGATGGACGACGGCCGTTACGAGGACGCGGGCGCGCTGCTGACGCGCGCCGCCGATCTGGAGCCATGGCTGTCGGAGTCCTGGTTCAACCTGGCACTGCTCCACAAGTTCCGGCACGACTGGGAGCAGGCCCGCACGGCCGGTCTGCGCGCGGTCGCGCTGCTGGAGAAGAGCACCGGCGCCCCGGACTGGTGGAACCTCGGCATCGCCGCGACCGCGCTCCAGGACTGGCCGCTGGCCCGCCGGGCGTGGGCGGCCTACGGCCTGGACGTTCCCGGGGACATCTCGCAGGAGCCGCAGTCCTCCCGGCTGGGCGGCGCCGCCGTCCGGCTCTCGCCGGAGGGCGAGTCCGAGGTGGTCTGGGGCCGGCGGCTCGACCCGGCACGGATAGAGGTGCGCAACATCCCGCTGCCGTCCTCCGGCCGGCGCTGGGGCGAGGTGGTCATGCACGACGGTGTGCCCAACGGGGAGCGCACCACCGCCGCCAGCGGCTGGACCTCGGTCTTCCCCGTCTTCGACGAGATCGAACTCTGGGCACCCTCGGCGGTGCCCACCTGGGTGGTGCTGCTGGGCGCGGCCAGCCCCAAGGACCGCGACGCCCTGGAGCGGCTGGCCGCGGACGCCGGGTACGCGGCGGAGGACTGGTCCTCCTCGGTGCGGTTGCTGTGCCGGAGCTGCTCGGAGAGCCGGATGCCGAGCGAGGAGGGTGACGGCCAGGCCCAGCACGATCCGCACGACCACAGCCTGCCGGGCCGCCCCGGCCCGCTCGGCCACACCGGGGCGGGGACCCTGTGGTCACCCGAACGCGAGTGCGGCCTGGCCGCCCCGGCGCCGCTGGTCCGTGGCCTGCTGGACAGCTGGGTCGCCGACAGCCCGGACACCCGGGAGTGGCGGGACCTCGAAGAGGTCTGCTGAGCCCCCGACACCTGGACCGCGTGCCGTGCGGGCGCGCGGTTCCGCGATGTCTCCGGCGCTGCCGGAGACCGCCGTCGGCGGTGCGGGAAGGCGGCACGGTCGGGCGGTCCGGGTGGCGTCGTAAGCTGTACGCGATCCCGTGGAGACGCCGAACGCCGGTCGCCCGACCCGGCGGCACGCGTCTCCCGGCCGTGTGGCCCGTCGCACTCCGCCGCGCTCACGCGCCACGTCAGCCATGTCTTTTCAGGAAGGTGGTCCCCGGACCATGCCGCAGCAGGACACCGGTCAGCAGACCGACGCCGAGTTCGTCGACGACACCCAGGACTGCGCGGAACGGGAGCAGGCCCACCGCGAGCGGGGCACGGCGCGGCCGATCACGGTGGTCGGGAACCCGGTGCTGCACCAGGAGTGCCGTGACGTCACCGAGTTCGGGCCCGAACTGGCGTCACTCATCGACGACATGTTCGCCTCCCAGCGTGCGGCCGAGGGTGTGGGGCTGGCCGCCAACCAGATCGGCGTCGATCTGAAGGTCTTCGTCTACGACTGCCCGGACGACGACGGTGTGCGCCACGTGGGCGCCGTCTGCAACCCGGTGCTGGAGGAACTCCCTGCGGGGATGCGGGAGCTGGACGACAACAACGAGGGCTGCCTCTCCGTCCCGACCGCCTACATGGAGCTGGCCCGGCCGGACTACGCGGTGGTGCGCGGCCAGGACGCGCTGGGCAACGACATCCGGGTCCGCGGAACCGGCTACTTCGCCCGCTGCCTCCAGCACGAGACCGACCACCTCTACGGCTGGCTGTACATCGACCGGCTCTCCAAGCGCGAGCGCAAGGAGGCCCTGAAGATGATGGCGGAGGGCACCCCGCGCTATGAAACGGTGCCGAACGACTGACCGGTTCACGCCGGTCCTGACCAGGGCTGATGTGTCGTCGGCCGGTTTCCGCCAGTGGCTCGCCCACTGGCGGAAGCCGGTCGGCAGTTGACGGCGGTGGCGTCGTGGGCCAGTCTCAGAGCGCCAGTCCCCCCACGCTCCCCCGGAGGAGTCATGCTCAGACGCATGTCCCGGTACGCCCTGTCCTTTGTCATGGTCGCGACAGTCGGGCTGGTCGGCACCGCCGTCACCGCCGGCAGCGCGGTCGCCGCTCCGCTGCCGGCCGACCGCACCGTCGCGGACGACACGACACAGGACGTCGGCACGATGGACGCGTGCTACACCTGGAACCGGACCCTCAGCCAGGGCGCGTCCGGCGCCGACGTGACCCAGCTCCAGATCCGGGTCGCGGGCTACCCCGGAACCGGCCAGGTCCTCGCCATCGACGGTCAGTTCGGTCCCCACACCGCCCAGGCCGTCACCCGCTTCCAGCAGGCGTACGGCCTCGCCGCCGACGGTGTCGCCGGCCCGAACACCTTCAACCAGATCTACGCCCTGCAGAGCGCCGACTGCTCCCCGGCGAACTTCACCTTCGCCGAGCTGAACCGCTGCAACTCCAACTGGTCCGGTGGCGCCGTCGGCGCGGCCACAGCCCGTGAGAACGGCAAGCGCACCATGTGGAAGCTGCAGGCGATGCGCCGCGCCATGGGCAACGCCCCGCTGAACATCAGCAGCGGGTTCCGCTCCGTCTCCTGCAACAACGCGGTGGGCGGCGCCAGCAACAGCCGTCACCTCTACGGTGACGCCGCCGACCTCGTCGGCAGCCACTCCTTCTGCTCACTGGCACAGGCCGCCCGCAACCACGGGTTCAACGGCATCCTCGGCCCGGGCTACCCGGGGCACAACGACCACACCCACGTGGACCACCGGGCCAGCCGGTTCTGGTCCGCGCCCAACTGCGGCATCTGACGTCACCCGGCCCGTCCCGGCCCCGGCCCCGCGGCCGGTGCCCGGACGGGCCCCACCGTGACCGGCCGCTCCCGAACCCGGGAGCGGCCGGTCACGGTGGCCGTGATCCCGACCTGTCCCGCGAACCAGCCACCGGGAGAAACGAAGTGCGCCCGATCCGCGCCGCCACCCGCCACCTGGCCCTGATCGCCCTGCTGCCGCTGCTCGCCGTGGCGGCCTGCTCCGGCGCCGCCGACGACCCGGACACCGACTCCCCGGACGCCGGTGAGGCGGCCGGTGCCGAACAACGGCCCACGGACGGCGAGGACACCGACAGTCCCCACGGCGGCGGCGCCGTGGTGCCCGCCGCCTCCCTGACGGCCGGACTCGTCCTCCCGCTCGACGAGTACCGCATCTCCGACGCCGACCAGGCGGAGCTGGAGGCGGCCCGCGACCGCCTGATCAGCACCTGCATGGCGCGCCACGGCCAGGAGTACAGCCCGGCAGCCGTCACGGCCACGCCCCTGGACCCCCATCTCTATCTGTACGGGGTGGACGACGCCGAAGTCGCCGCCGAACACGGCTACATGCACCCCGTGGACCTCGACCCGGCCACCTACGCGCCGGCGTACACCGACGACCTCACCGCCGACCAGGAACTCGCCCTCCACGGCGACCCGGGGATCGACCTGGAGTTCCCCGAGACGCTGGAGGAGGCCGAGGAGATGACCGGGCCGGAGCTGAACGGCGTCCCGGTACCGATCACCGGCTGCTACGGCCAGGCGACCCTCACCATCAACCGGCCCGACGCCGACTGGGTGGACCCCACCGTCATCTTCGAACTCGCGGACGAGGCGGCCCACCACGCCGACGAGGACGAACGGCTCACGGAGCTGCTGGGCGAGTGGTCCGGCTGCATGGCCGGCCACGGCCACGAGGCCGCCAGCCCCCTCACCGTCCACGAGGAACTCGGCCTCGGAGGCGACATCTCCGGCGAACTCGCCGTGGAGGTCGCCGTCGCGGATGTCGGCTGCAAGGAGGAGACCGACCTCGTCGGCCGGTGGGCGGAGATCGACGCCGACCACCAGCGCGACGTCATCGAGGAGCACTCCGGGATGCTCGCCGAGTACCGGGCGCAGCACGAGGAACGGATGGAACGGGCCCGCGAGATGACGTGACGCGGCCCCGGACCCGACGCGCCACGGCCCCGGTTCCACCCCGCCGAGGGGAGGAACCGGGGCCGTGGCGTCCGCCGGTACAGCCGGCTCCAGCGGTCCGCCGGGGCTGCCGGCGGACCGCTGGAGCCTGTCCGTCTGGCTCAGAACTCCTCGTCGAGCGCGACCTTGCCCTCGACGGCGACCTGGTAGGCCGAGGCCCGCCGCTCGAAGAAGTTGGTCAGCTCCTGGACGTTCTGGAGCTCCATGAAGGAGAACGGGTTCTGCGAGCCGAACACCGGCTCCATGCCCAGCCGCACCAGCCGCTGGTCCGCGACGCACTCCAGGTACTCGCGCATGGACTCGGTGTTCATGCCGGCCAGGCCGTCCCCGCACAGGTCGCGGGCGAACTGCAACTCGGCCTCGACCGCCTCCTTGAGCATGTCGGTGACCTGGCGGCCCAGCTCCTCGTCGAAGAGCTCCGGCTCCTCGTGACGGACGGTGTCCACCACGTGGAACGCGAAGTCCATGTGGCAGCTCTCGTCCCGGAAGACCCAGTTGGTGCCGGTGGCCAGGCCGTGCAGCAGACCGCGGGAGCGGAACCAGTACACGTAGGCGAAGGCGCCGTAGAAGAACAGCCCCTCGATGCAGGCGGCGAAGCAGATCAGGTTGAGCAGGAACCGCCGCCGGTCGTCCTTGGTCTCCAGGCGGTCGATCTTCTCCACCGAGTCCATCCAGCGGAAGCAGAACTGCGCCTTCTCCCGGATGGAGGGGATGTTCTCCACCGCCGCGAACGCCTCGGCCCGCTCGTCCGGGTCGGGCAGGTAGGTGTCGAGCAGCGTCAGATAGAACTGGACGTGCACGGCCTCCTCGAAGAGCTGCCGCGAGAGGTACAGCCGCGCCTCGGGGGAGTTGATGTGCTTGTAGAGCGTCAGCACCAGGTTGTTGGAGACGATCGAGTCACCGGTGGCGAAGAACGCCACCAGGCGGCCGATCATGTGCTGCTCGCCCGGGGACAGCTTCGCCAGGTCGGCCACGTCCGAGTGGAGGTCGACCTCCTCGACCGTCCAGGTGTTCTTGATGGCGTCCCGGTACCGGTCGTAGAAGTCCGGGTAGCGCATCGGCCGCAGCGTCAGCTCGAACCCGGGGTCGAGCAGGTTCTTGACGGCCTTCGGCCGCGTCGGCTGGGCGGGTACGGGGGCGGTCACTGGCATGCCTCGCAGGATTCGGGGTTCTCAAGGGAGCAGGCGACGGCGTCGGCGGCCTCCGCCGTCTGCTGCGGCGGCACCGCGACGCTCACGGCGCCGGCCCGCGCGGACTGCGCGATCCGGGTGGCCGGACGCGAACGCAGGTAGTACGTGGTCTTGATGCCGCGCTTCCAGGCGTACGCGTACATCGAGCTGAGCTTGCCGATGGTCGGCGCCGCCATGAAGAGGTTCAGCGACTGGCTCTGGTCCAGGTACGGGGTGCGGTCGGCCGCCATGTCGATCAGCGCCCGCTGCGGCACCTCCCAGGCGGTGCGGTACAGGTGCCGCACGTCCTCCGGCAGCGCCGCCAGCTCCTGCACGGAGCCGCTGGCCTCGCGCAGGGCCTCACGGGTGGTGTCGTTCCACAGCCCGCGCTCCTTCAGCTCCTCCACCAGGTAGGTGTTGACCTGGAGGAACTCGCCACTGAGCGTCTCGCGCTTGAACAGGTTGGAGACCTGCGGCTCGATGCACTCGTAGACACCGGCGATCGACGCGATGGTCGCGGTCGGCGCGATGGCGAGCAGCAGGGAGTTGCGCATGCCGGTCTTGGCGATCCGGGCGCGCAGCTCCTCCCAGCGCTCGGGCCAGGTGCGCTCGGCGTCGGGGTAGTGGTCGGGGTGCAGCACGCCGCGCGCGGTGCGGGTGGCCTCCCAGCCCGCGTGCGGGCCGTGGCGCTCGGCGAGGTCCGCCGACGCGTGGTAGGCGGCCAGCATGATCCGTTCCGAGATGCGGCTGGAGAGCCGGCGCGCCTCGGGGGAGTCGAAGGGCAGCTTGAGGCGGAAGAAGACGTCCTGGAGGCCCATCAGGCCCAGGCCCACCGGCCGCCAGCGGGAGTTGGAGGCACCCGCCTGCTCGGTCGGGTAGAAGTTGATGTCCACCACGCGGTCGAGGAAGGTCACGGCGGTGCGGACGGTGTCGTCCAGCCGCTCCCAGTCCATCTCGCCGTCGGTGCCCAGATGCGCGGCCAGGTTGACCGAGCCCAGGTTGCAGACCGCGGTCTCGCCGTCGGAGGTGACCTCCAGGATCTCGGTGCACAGATTGGAGGAGTGCACCACGGCGCCCGGCTCCGCCGTCTGGTTGGCGGTGCGGTTGGCGGCGTCCTTGAAGGTCATCCAGCCGTTGCCGGTCTGCGCCAGGGTGCGCATCATCCGGGCGTAGAGCTGGCGGGCCGGGACGGCCTTGACGGCCTTGCCCTCGGCCTCGGCCTTCCGGTAGGCGGCGTCGAACTCGTCGCCCCACAGGTCCACCAGCTCGGGGACCTCGGCCGGGGAGAACAGCGACCAGTCGCCGTCCGCCTCGACGCGGCGCATGAACTCGTCCGGGATCCAGTGCGCGAGATTGAGGTTGTGCGTCCGGCGGGCCTCCTCACCGGTGTTGTCACGCAGCTCCAGGAACTCCTCCAGGTCCGCGTGCCAGGTCTCCAGGTAGACGCAGGCCGCGCCCTTGCGGCGTCCGCCCTGGTTGACGGCGGCCACCGAGGCGTCCAGCGTCCGCAGGAACGGCACGATGCCGTTGGAGTGGCCGTTGGTGCCCCGGATCAGCGAACCGCGCGCCCGGATGCGGGAGTAGGAGAGACCGATGCCACCGGCGTGCTTGGAGAGCCGCGCGACCTGGTGGTAGCGGTCGTAGATGGAGTCCAGCTCGTCCAGCGGCGAGTCCAGCAGGTAGCAGGAGGACATCTGCGGGTGCCGGGTGCCGGAGTTGAACAGGGTGGGGGAGGAGGGCAGGTAGGAGAGCGTGCTGGTCAGCCGGTACAGCTCGGCGACCTCGACCACCGCACGCTCGTTGTCGCCGTCCGCCAGGCCGCAGGCCACCCGCAGCAGGAAGTGCTGCGGGGTCTCGATGACCGCGCGGGTGATCGGGTGGCGCAGCAGGTAGCGGGACTGGACGGTGCGCAGACCGAAGTAGCCGAACCGGTCGTCGGCGCCGTCGGCCGAGGCGGACTCGGCCAGCTCGTCGAGGCGTTCGGCGTGCCGCCGCACGAAGGCGGCGGTGGAGTCGGCGATCAGGCCCTCGCGGTGGCCCACGGCCACCGAGGTGGAGAAGGAGACGGAGCCCTGTCCGGCGGCCTCCTCGCGGATGGCGAGGGTGAGCAGCCGCGCGGCCAGCCGGGAGTACTGCGGCTCGTCCGCGATCAGACCGGCCGCCGCCTCGATGGCGAGCGACCGCAACTCGGCGGCGTCGGAGCCGGCATGGCGTCCCCGCAGCGCGGCCGCGGCCACCCGGCCGGGCTCGGTCGCGGGGAGGTCGGCGGTCAGCCGGGTCAGCTCGGCGAGCAGCACGCTGCCGGGCTGGTCCTGCTCCTCGGGCGCGGCGGCTGAGACGGGCTCCGCTGGTGCGATGGTCACGCGTTCTCCCTCGTGGCTCTCGGCCTTCGCGGGATCGGGCTCGGCGCACGCGGGCACACGTCGGGGCCGCGTCCGCGGGCCCAATCCACGAGGCCCGGACGTCATCACGCTCTCGTGCAGGTGCTCGGGCTTCGCGCCACGCCGAAGTGGCGCACACCGTTGCGGGACAGCCCCGGATTCACACCGGATTCCCCTGCTGCGACAGCACGGCCGATCATACATCTGGGGGCCGATGGCGCACGCACCCCCATATCTTGTGTCAGTGGTGTGTCGGGGGGTGACGTCGTGGTAGGCGGGGACGCCGACCGGCCCCGGGTCCCGGGGCTCCCGAAGGGCCGCCCAGGGCGGCCCCGGAGGGCGCGCGGCGGCGGTTCTCGGCGGTGGGCCGGGACGCGGCGTGGAGGCCGTTTCCCCGGGGCGTCACGCGGCCCGCGGGCGAAGCGGCGGCCAAAGGATATGCCCCCGCGCCGGGCCGTGCCGACGCCGCCCGGCACCCCCGGACCGGGTGCCGGCGGCGGGTGCGTCGGGGCGCCGGGAGGGGGCCCGCGAACTCGGTTCCCATGACCTGCGGTTGCTCGCCGGACGGGTGACGCGTCCGCCCGTCGCGGGGGATACGTGAGATGGATCGCGTCCCGGGACCGCCCGCGCGTGGCGCGTCGGAGAATCGTTACGGCAGGCGTTCGAGACCCCGCTCGCGCGGGGGAGTTGTGGCCGAGATCACCGGTTCGGCGCAACGGCGGGGCGCGCCACGCGGCACATGCTTCTTTCTAAGCGGCGGAACCAGACCACGAACCGGGCCGTCCCGACGGAAAGTTTCCGTCGGGACGGCCCGGTCGCGGGCGCGGCGGTACGGCTTCGAGCGCCGGTGGTGCCGGCCACCACGGATGGATCAGCAGCAGCGGCCGCCGCCGTTGGGTCTGGCGGCGCGGGCGTCGGCGCGTTCCCGCTCGAACTCCCGGCGGGTCATGACCGCCGCCGCCGGGTCCTCCCGGCGCGCCCGCTCGGAGTAGCGCCGGTAGGCGTTGTCGCCGGTCAGTTCACCGGTGAGCTCGGTGAGGTACCACCACAGCCCGCGTGCCGCCCGCCTCATCGGCCCTCGCCCTCCTCCGGTTTCGGTGTGGGGCCGTACTCGCCGGGAACTCCGCCGGTGGACGGCAGCCCGGCTGCCTCCAGTTCGGCCCGCTCCTCCCGGGTCGCCAGGATGCTGTCGGGAGCGATGATCCGCGACGGCTCGTGCGGTGCTTCCAGGTCCACCACCTCGTCGGGGCGGCGGACCGCCTTCAGGCAGACCCGGCCGGCGTCCACGATGATGATGATGACCAGCACCGCGAAGACGGCCGAGATGAGGCCGTTCACCGTGGCGTTGGTGACGACGGTGCGCATCTGGTCCTCGGTCTGGCCGCCGATGGACTCGCCCGCGTTGATCGCGTCCCGGTAGAGGGACCGCTGCGCGAAGAAGCCGATGTTCGGGTCGGCGGAGAAGACCTTCTGCCAGCTGGCAACCAGGGTCACGACCGTGATCCAGGCCAGCGGAACGCCGGTCACCCAGGCGTACTTGAGCCGCCCGGACTTGATCATCAGCGTGGTGCAGATCGTCAGCGCGATGGCGGCGAGCAGCTGGTTGGAGATGCCGAACACCGGGAACAGCGAACGGATTCCACCGAGCGGGTCGTTGACGCCGACCCACAGGAAGTAGCCCCACAGCCCGGCCACCACCCCGCTGGCGAGCCAGACACCCGGCTTCCAGGAGTGGTCGCGGAACTTCGGGTTGGCCTTGCCCGCCACCTCCTGCAGCATGAAGCGGCCGATCCGGGTACCGGAGTCGATCGTGGTCAGGATGAACAGGACCTCGAACATGATGGCGAAGTGGTACCAGAACGCCATCGCCGACTGGCCGCCGAGGAAGTCGGCGAAGATGACCGCCACACCCATCGCGAAGGTCGGCGCACCGCCGGTCTTGGACAGCAGCGACCCCTCCTCGACCGAGTCGGCCGCCGCCTGCAGCGCCTCCGGGGTGATCACGTAACCCCAGCTGCTGATGGTGTCGGAGGCGGACTGGACGGTGTCACCGATGACCGACACCGGCGCGTTCATCGAGAAGTACAGCCCCGGGTCGAGCACACAGGCGGCGATGATCGCCAGCACCGCGACCGAGGACTCCATCAGCATGCCGCCGTAGCCGATCGGCCGCACCTGCGGCTCCTTCTGGAGCATCTTCGGTGTGGTGCCGGAGGCGACCAGGGCGTGGAAGCCGGACAGCGCGCCGCAGGCGATGGTGATGAAGACGAACGGGAAGAGCGACCCCGCGAAGACCGGGCCGTCGCCGCGGCTCGCGAAGTCGGTCACCGCCTCCATCTTCAGCGTCGGGTTGGCGATGAGCACACCGACGAAGAGCAGGCCGATGGTGCCGATCTTGAGAAAGGTCGAGAGATAGTCGCGCGGCGACATCAGCAGCCACACCGGCAGCACCGAGGCGATGAAGCCGTACGCGACCAGCCAGCCCACCAGGGCCTGCGGGGAGAGGGTGAAGAAGTCCGCCCAGCCGGACTCCGCGACCCAGCGGCCCGCCACGATGGAGAAGAGCAGCAGGGCCACGCCGATCACCGTGACCTCGGCGACCTTGCCCGGCCTCAGGTACCGCAGGTACAGGCCCATGAAGACCGCGACCGGCATCGTCATCGCGGTGGAGAAGGTGCCCCACGGCGACTCGGCCAGCGCGTTGAGGACCACCAGCGCGAGCACGCCCAGCAGGATGATCAGGATGGCGAAGACCGCGACCAGCGCGGCGATGCCGCCGACCGGGCCGATCTCGTCCCGGATCATCGAGCCGAGCGACTTCCCGTTGCGCCGGGCGGAGAAGAACATGACGACCATGTCCTGCACCGCGCCGGCGAAGATCACGCCGGCGATGATCCAGATGGTGCCCGGGAGGTAGCCCATCTGCGCGGCGAGGACCGGGCCGACCAGCGGGCCGGCGCCGGAGATCGAGGCGAAGTGGTGACCGAGCAGCACCCGGCGGTCGGTGGGGTGGTAGTCGACGCCGTCGTTGAGCCGCTCCGCGGGCGTCGCCCGGGTGCGGTCCACCTTCAGGGCGCGGTAGGCGATGAACTTGGAGTAGAACCGGTAGGCGACGGCGTAGGAGCCGAGGGCCGCCGCGACCATCCAGGCGGCGGACACCTCCTCGCCCCGCGAGAGCGCGAGCACGGACCATGCGACGGCGCTGACCAGCGCCACCGTGGTCCAGATGACCACCGTCTTGATACGGACCTGTTGGAGCATGGGAGTGTCCCGTTCCCTGTCGTCGGCACTGACGGACCGGGGCGTCCCCGGTCGGCCCTGGGGGACCGGTGCGCGAGCCGGACGGGAGGGCCGGGCGGCTCGTCTCTCCGTGCAAGATCCACCGGAGACGCCTCAGGGCGGAATCTAAGCGCGTAACCACCGGTAAAGCCATGGTCAGGACGGCGTTGTGGATATCCGCCGCGCCCGTGCGCCGAGCGGTCGCCGAGCGGTCGTGAGCCGCGCCCGGCGGTCGTTGTCCGCGACGAACGGTGCCGGGCCCGTGACGGTGGTCACCACGGAGGGCGGTTTTCGGCCGAACAGGCCGGATCGCCTTGCCGGCGGGACGGCCTGCCGGAACGCGCGGACGCGCGCCCGTGGGTACGGGCGCGCGTCCGTGAGGGCGCTGCGGGCGGGGCCGGCAGCCGCCGCCCGGGGTGGGGCCGCGGGGTGGCTCAGCCCCGGGGGCGCTCCAGGTTGGCGACGAACTTGTAGCGGTCGCCCCGGTAGACCGAGCGGACCCACTCCACCGGCTCGCCGGAGGAGTCCCGTGAGTGCCGGGAGAGCATCAGCATCGGCAGGCCGACGTCGGTGCCCAGCAGCCCGGCCTCGCGCGGGGTCGCCAGCGAGGTCTCGATCGTCTCCTCGGCGTGGGCGAGATGGACGTCGTACACCTCGTCCAGCGCCGCGTAGAGCGAGGTGTAGCGCACCAGGCTGCGGCGCAGCGCGGGGAACCTGGCCTGCGAGAGGTGGGTGGTCTCGATGGCCATCGGCTCGCCGCTGGCGAGCCGCAGCCGCTCGATCCGCAGCACCCGGCCGCCGCGCGGGATGTCCAGCAGTTCGCCGAGCCGGTCGTCGGCGGTGATGTAGCCGATCTCCAGGAGCTGGGAGGTGGGCTCCAGCCCCTGCGCGCGCATGTCCTCGGTGTAGGAGGTGAGCTGGAGTGCCTGCGAGACCTTCGGTTTCGCGACAAAGGTGCCCTTGCCCTGGATGCGTTCCAGCCGTCCTTCGACGACCAGTTCCTGGAGCGCCTGGCGGACCGTGGTGCGGGAGGTGTCGAACTCCGCGGCGAGGGAGCGCTCCGGCGGGACCGGGGTGCCCGGGGGCATGGTCTCGGTCATCTCCTGCAGATGCCGCTTCAGACGGTAGTACTTTGGTACTCGCGCGGTGCGGGTACGGTCGGCGGCGTCGGCTCCCGGCGTGCCCGTCGAACCGAGCGGGCCGTGGGTGGCGAAGGGGCCCTTGTCGGCCCGTGTGCCACGCCTTCCGGGGTCCTTCTGTGGTGGGGTCACCGGCTTCCTCCGAAACTTCGCGGCCCATATGGTGGCACGGTCTGGACCAGTGCCGCTTCATCGTGCAGGTGTCGGTCCGATAACGGACACCTGCGGTGTGGGGTGGGCCACTTGACACCTGAAAGTGGTCTAGTCCACGCTGCAGGTCGACTGGTCTACACCTGTTGACTACACCACTAAAGGCCGTCCCGTGACCAGGCGCAAGGGGTCCGGCCTCCCCCGAGGAGGGTGACGTGAAGCGCAAGCTGATTGCGGCCATAGGCGTGGCGGCGATGGCGGCCTCTGTGGCCGCGTGCGGTTCCGGTGACGACGGCGGCAACGGCGGCGGCAGCGGTGGCGGTTCCGCCGATGCCATCACTGTCTGGCTGATGCAGGGCTCCGCTCCTGACGAGTGGCTCGACGAGCTGAACTCGGCGTTCGAGGAGGAGCACGACGTCAAGGTCAACGTGGAGATCCAGGAGTGGAACGGCATCCAGGAGCGCGTCACCACGGCGCTCTCCGAGGACGGCACCGTTGACGTCCTGGAGCTGGGCAACACCCAGACCCCGGCGTTCGCCGACTCCACCGGTCTGGCCGACCTGACCGACATCAGGGGCGACCTCGGCTACGACGACTGGTTCGAGGGCCCGCTGGCCACCGCGGAGCTCGACGGCGCGCTGTACGCGGCGCCCTGGTACACCGCCAACCGCGCGGTCATCTACGACAAGGACATCTGGGCCGAGGCCGGCGCGGAGGTGCCCACCACCCGCGAGGAGTGGGTCGAGGCCCTCCAGCTCATCGAGGACAACACCGACGCCGAGCCCATCTACCTCCCGGGTCAGAGCTACTACATCCTGGGCGGTTTCATCTGGGACGAGGGCGGCGACTTCGCGGTCGAGGACGGCGACGGCCTGGTCGGCGGGCTGAACACCCCCGAGGGTCAGGCCGGCATGGAGTTCTACGCCGAGCTGCAGTCCTTCTCCGACTCGCCGACCGACAACGACGAGGCCAGCCCCCAGCAGGCCACCGAGGTCATCCCGCAGGGCGAGGTCGCGACCTGGATCGGTCTGCCCTGGGAGGCCTCCGGCGCCATCGAGGCCCTGGAGGACGCCGGCCGCGACGCCAACCTCGGCTACTTCCCGATCCCGGGCAAGACCGCCGACGCCCCCGGCCAGGTCTTCCTGGGCGGCTCCAACCTCGCTGTCGCCGAGCGCGCCGGTGACAAGGAGCTGGCGCAGGAGTGGCTGAAGATGGCCACCTCCGCCGAGTGGATGACCAAGTTCGCCGAGGCCACGCCGATGCTGCCCAACCAGCAGAGCGCGCTGCCCGACGCGGAGGAGGGCTCCTTCGTCGAGGTCATGGGCCAGGCGGCGGACTACGGGAACTTCCCGCCGCTGGTGACCGGCTGGGCCAACGTCGAGGTCGTGCCCAACCCCATCAAGGAAATGATGACCGCCGTGCTCAACGGTGAGGACTTCGAGACGGCCGCCACCACCGCGGACGACGAGATCACCGACCGGATCAACCGCAACTGATCCACCCCGCGCCCCCGTGGGACCGCCGCCTCGCGGCGTTCCCCGGGGGCACGGTCGCGGACCCCCGCGACCGCCCCGCTCCGGGGCGCGGCCAGGGCCGCCCGGGGCCCGCGGACGAGCGCACCGCACCGCGTTGCCGCAGGTGAAACGGGCATGTCGGTCCGATAACGGAACTCCGTGGCCGCACTGGACTCCCTTGACACTCCAATCCCGCCTGACCCAGTCTTCACACAAGTGGTCTACACCACTCGACGCACAGAGAGGGCCGCCCCGCCGGACGCGAGCGGAGAGCGGCCGCCCCGGGAGGGTGACGTGAAGCGCAAGCTGATTGCGGCGACAGGCGTGGCGGCGATGGTGGCCTCGGTGGCCGCCTGCGGCAGTGGTGAGGGCGGGAGCGACGGCGGCTCCGCCGACTCGATCACGGTGTGGCTGATGCAGGGCTCCGCTCCTGACGAGTGGCTCGACGAGCTGAACTCGGCGTTCGAGGAGGAGCACGACGTCAAGGTCAACGTGGAGATCCAGGAGTGGAACGGCATCCAGGAGCGCGTCACCACGGCGCTCTCCGAGGACGGCACCGTTGACGTCCTGGAGGTCGGCAACACCCAGACCCCGGCGTTCGCCGACTCCACCGGGCTGGCCGACCTGACCGACATCAGGGGCGACCTCGGCTACGACGACTGGTACCAGAGCACGCTCGCCACCGTCGAGTTCGACGGCGCGCTGTACGCGGCGCCGTGGTACACCGCCAACCGCGCGGTCATCTACGACAAGGACGTCTGGGCCGAGGCCGGCGCGGAGGTGCCCACCACCCGCGAGGAGTGGGTCGAGGCCCTCCAGCTCATCGAGGACAACACCGAATTCGAGCCCATCTACATGCCGGGCCAGAACTTCTACGTCTTCGCGGGCTTCGTCTGGGACGAGGGCGGCGACTTCGCGGTCGAGGACGGCGACGCCTGGGCCGGCGCGCTCAACACCCCCGAGGGCCGGGCGGCGATGGAGTTCTACGCCGAGCTGCAGTCCTTCTCCGACTCGCCGACCGACAACGACGAGGCCAGCCCCCAGCAGGCCACCGAGGTCATCCCCCAGAGCCAGGTGGCCACCTGGATCGGCCTGCCCTGGCAGGCCGAGGCGGCCATCGAGGCCCTGGAAGAGGCCGGCCGCGACGCCGACTACGGCTACTTCCCCATTCCGGGCAAGACCGCCGACACGCTCGGCAGCGTCTTCCTGGGCGGCTCCAACCTCGCCGTCGCCGAGCGCGCCGGTGACAAGGAGCTGGCGCAGGAGTGGCTGAGGATGGCCACCTCCGCCGAGTGGATGACCAAGTTCGCGGAGGCCACCCCGATGCTGCCCAACCAGGAGGCGGCCCTCCCGGAGACCGAGCCCGGATCGTTCGTCGAGGTGATGGGCGAGACCGCGGAGTACGGCGACTTCTTCCCGCTGGCCCCCGGCTGGGCCAACGTCGAGGTCGTGCCCAACCCCATCAAGGAAATGATGACCGCCGCGCTCGACGGCGCCGACTACGAGAGCGCCGCCACCACCGCGGACGCCGAGATCACCGAACGCATCAACCGAGACTGACCCGCCGGTCACGGGGCCGCCCCACCGGCGGCCCCGAGACCCGTATCCACCCGCACGGCCTTGACCGTGCGCCCTGAGCCCGACCCCCGAGGAAGACGCCGATGAGCGCAGAGACACCGGACGTGGTGGCACCACCTGACCGCAAGCGGGGAGGCAAGGGGCTGGGCACCCGCCTCCTGCCCTACCTGCTGATCGCCCCGGCGTTGATCGCGCTCGGCGTGGTCCTCGGCGGCGCCCTCTTCCGTAACGTCCTGATCTCCCTCCAGGAGTTCGGTCGGCGGCAGCTCATCTCCCGCACCACCGAGTGGACGGGCCTCGACAACTACAGCGAGGTCCTCACCAACGAGCGGTTCTGGTCCACCCTCCTGCGCACCTTCGTCTTCATGGCCGCCAACGTGGTGCTGATCATGGTGATCGGCACCCTGTGCGGCCTGCTGCTGATGCGGCTCGGCAAGCGGATGCGGCTGGTCTTCTCGATCTCGCTGGTGCTGGCCTGGGCGATGCCGATCATCCCCAGCACCACCGTCTTCCGCTGGATCTTCGACACCCAGTTCGGCCTGATGAACTGGCTGATGCGGACCCTCGGCTTCTCCGGGTACGAACAGCACAACTGGTTCGACTCGGGCTTCTCCACCCTCACCATCGCCAGCCTGCTGATCGTGTGGATGTCCGTCCCGTTCGTCGCGCTCAACCTCTACGCCGGGCTCACCACCGTCAGCGGCGAGATCTACGAGGCGGCACGGATGGACGGCGCCTCCGCCTGGCGGATCTTCTGGTCCATCGTGCTGCCGATCATGAAGCCCTTCTTCCTGATCACGACGTTCCTGGAGATCATCTGGGTCTTCAAGGCGTTCGCGCAGATCTACGCCCTCAACGGCGGCGGTCCCAACCGCTCGTCCGAGACCCTGCCGGTCATGGCCTTCGTCGAGGGCATGGGCCAGCAGCAGTACGGCGTCGCCGCCGCCATCTCCGTTCTGACCCTGCTGATCCTGATGGTCGCCATGTCCTTCTACTTCCGCCTGATCCTCAAGCAGGAGAAGGAGCAGTCATGACCCCCGACAAGATCACCGACCGGATCAGTGACGTGAACATCTCGGGGCCGGGCGGGGCGCCCCCAGCCGGCGACCCGGTACGCCAGACCGTGGCCGGTACCGCCCGCTCCGGCGGCACGGGCGGCGGAGCCCGCGCGCTGCGCGCCAAGCGGTTCGGCAAGATCTGGCCCAACGTGACCGCGCTGCTGCTCTCGCTGCTCTTCATCTTCCCGGTCTACTGGATGTTCGCCAGCTCGCTGAAGCCGCGCGGCGACATCCTCACCCGGGACCCGGTCTTCTTCTTCATCCCCACCCTGGAGAACTACACCCGGGCCATCGAGGTCGACCTGTTCTGGACCTATGTCCGCAACAGCCTGGTCGTCACCCTCGGCGCGGTCTTCCTGGCGCTGCTCGTCGCCCTCGCGGCCGGCTTCGCCATCGCCCGGATGAAGTTCCGGGGCCGCCGCGGCATGGTGCTGGTGGTGATGATGGCCCAGATGGCTCCCTGGGAGGTCCTCATCATCGTGATGTACCTCAACGCCCGGGACCTGGAGATGCTCAACAGCATCCTGACGCTGACCCTCATCTACTTCGTGATGGCCCTTCCCTTCACCCTGTGGACACTGCGCGGCTTCATCGCCGCGGTGCCGAGGGAACTGGAGGAGGCCGCGATGATCGACGGCTGCACCCGGACCCAGGCGTTCTTCCGGGTGATCTTCCCGCTGCTCGCCCCCGGTCTGATGGCCACCTCGATCTTCGGCTTCATCATGGCGTGGAACGAGTTCCCGATGGTGCTGGTGCTGAACAAGTCGCCCGAGGCGTCCACGCTGCCGCTGTGGCTGGCCTCCTTCCAGACCCAGTTCGGCAACGACTGGGGCGCGACGATGGCCGCCTCCATGCTGGTCACCCTGCCCGTCCTGATCCTCTTCCTCATCCTCCAGCGACGGGTCACCGGCGGCATGTCCGCCGGAGCCGTGAAGGGATAGTCACCCATGACCGCGCCGGTCTCCGCCACCGACAGCCTCACCCGTGACGCCCTGGCCGTCCTCCAGCCCGCCTTCGCGGGCACCGACACCGCGCCCGCCTGGCTGCTGCGGCTGATGGAGAACGGCATGACGGGGGTCGGGCTCTTCGGCCGCAACGTCGTCTCCCCGGCCCAGCTGACCTCGCTCACCGGCCAGCTGCGCGCCGCCAACCCGCACGCCCTGATCTCGATCGACGAGGAAGGCGGCGACGTCACCAGGATGGAGGTCGGCGGCGGCTCCTCCTTCCCCGGCAACCACGCCCTCGGCGCCGTCGACGACCCCGCCCTCACCCGGGCCGTCGCCACCGAGATGGGCCGACGGCTCGCCGCGTGCGGCGTCACCGTCAACTGGGCGCCGTCCGCCGACATCAACTCCAACCCCGACAACCCGGTCATCGGCACCCGGTCCTTCGGCGACGACCCCGCCCTCGTCGCACGCCACACCGCCGCGTTCATCGAGGGAACGCAGTCCACCGGCGTCGCCGCCTGCGTCAAGCACTTCCCGGGCCACGGCGACACCGATGTCGACTCCCACCTCGCGCTGCCGCGGATCGGCGTCGACCTGGAGACCCTGCACGCCCGCGAACTGGTCCCCTTCCGGGCCGCCGTGGCCGCCGGGACCCGCTGCGTGATGAGCGCCCACATCCTGCTGCCCGCCCTCGACCCCGAACTGCCCGGCACGCTCAGCCCCGCCGTGCTGCACGGTCTGCTGCGCGCCCCCGCCACCGACGGCGGCCTCGGGTTCGACGGCCTGATCTTCACCGACGGCATGGAGATGGACGCCATCGCCGCCACCCACGGCATGGAGCGCGGCACCGTCCTCGCCATCGCGGCGGGCGCGGACGCCATCTGCGTGGGCGGCACCGCGTGGGAGGAGGACCAGGTCCTGGCCCTCCGTGACGCGCTGGTCGCCGGAGTACGCACCGGCCTGCTCACCGAGGAACGCCTGCACGAGGCGGCCGAACGCGTTCGCGACCTCGGCCGCTGGACCGTCGCCGCGCGCGAGCGCTCCACCGCCGGTGAACCCGCCCCCGGTGTCGGCCTGGAGGCGGCCCGCCGCGCGCTGACCGTCACCCGTCCCGCCGGCCGTCCCGCCGCCGTGCCCGGCGGCCCGGCCCACGTCGCCTCCTTCAACCCGGCGACCAACATCGCCGTCGGCAGCGAGACCCCCTGGGGCCTCGCGGCCGAACTGGGCCGGCTGCTGCCCGGCACCACGGAGTCCGTCCACACCCCCGACAGTGCCCCCGGACGCTCCGCCGCCGACCGCGCCCGGGAGATCCTGGACGCCGCCGGGGAACGGACGGTCGTCGCCGTGGTGCGCAGCGCGCACCGCCACGCGTGGATGGCGCAGACCGTCGACGCGCTGCTCGCCGCACGGCCGGACACCGTGGTGGTGGAGATGGGCGTGCCCCAGGCCACCCCCGCCGGTGCTCCCCATATCGCCACCCACGGGGCCGCCAGGGTCTGCGGACAGGCCGCCGCCGAGGTCATCGCCGGGGTCGGCTGACCGCCACCTCGTGGTGACGCCGTGCGGTCGTCACGCCGCACAGCCGCACAGTCGTACACCGCCCGGACCGGCCCCGCCATGCGGGACGGGTCCGGGCGGTTCGCTTGTACGGGAGGTGTACGTGCGTGGGCTGTGCGTACGGGAGGTGTACGTGCGCGGGGTGAACCCGCGCTGGCGGATTCAGGCGTGAGGGCGCTCCAAGCAATGAGCGCGCCGACCTCGGGGCGGTCCCGTGTGCCGGAAGGTGGCGGAGCCGCTGACGTGCCGCCCGCTGCCGGCCCAGGTACGGCCGGTCTGCCGGTGATCGCTCGGAGCGTCGCGCCCCGGGGACACCCACGGGCCGCGGCGCCAGTCAGGGACCCTCAGCCCTGCCGGCACCGCAGCCCGGAGCGATCCGGCCCGGGCGCCGTCAGGGCAGAGAGCGCCGGGCCCGGCTCTGCTCTCCTGTGCGGGGAGAGCAGAAGTATGTGGTGGTCTCGTCATTGTGGACTGGACCACTGGGTTGTGTCCATGCTCTGAACGGTTTCTTCCACCGTGCGTGACGCATCTCGCTCCATGCCGTCGTTTCTTGTGCCCCGGCGCACTCCCGGACCGCCATCTTCCGGCCACGCGCCGGTAAGCTCACCACCGTGCCCTCCATGAACGACCTCGTGCGTCAGCACACCGATCTCGGTGAGCCCGAACTCGACTGGCTCCATCTGCTCGTCTCCGAGTGGCAGTTGCTCGCCGACCTCTCCTTCGCCGATCTGGTGCTCTGGCTGCCGACGCGCGACGGGACCCGCTACGTCTCGATCGCCCAGATGCGGCCGAACACCGGGCCCACCAGCTACCAGGACGACATGGTCGGGCATCTGGTGCCGCGCGGGCGCAGGCCGCTGCTGGACGCCGCGCTGGACGAGGGCCGCATCGTGCGCGAGGGCGACCCGGAGTGGCGCGAGGAGGTCCCGGTCCGGGTGGAGTCCATCCCGGTGCGCCGGGAGGGCCGCGTCCTGGGCGTTATCGCGCGCAACACCAACCTGCTGACGGTGCGCACACCGAGCCGGCTGGAGCTGACCTACCTGCAGAGCGCCTCCGACCTGGCGCAGATGATCGCCGCCGGCAGCTTCCCCTTCCCCGGGCAGCAGGTCGGCATGGACCGCGCACCACGGGTCGGCGACGGCTTCATCCGGCTCGACGCCGAGGGCTCCGTGCAGTACGCCAGCCCCAACGCCCTCTCCGCCTACCACCGTCTGGGCCTCGCCGCCGACCTGGTCGGCCTGCCGCTGGGCCCGACCACCGCGCAGCTGGCGCCTACCCGGGGGCCGGTGGACGAGTCGCTGGTGAAGCTGGCCAGCGGCTACGCGCCCCGCGAGACGGAGATCGACGGCGGCGACTGCGTCATCCAGCTGCGCGCGATCCCGCTCAAGCCCAAGGGAGAGCGGGTCGGTTCGCTGATCCTGCTGCGGGACGTCACCGAACTGCGGCGCCGTGAGCGGGAGCTGATCACCAAGGACGCCACCATCCGGGAGATCCACCACCGGGTGAAGAACAACCTCCAGACCGTCGCCGCGCTGCTGCGGCTCCAGGCCCGCCGGATCGGCCCCGGAGGCGAGGGCGGCGCCCGGGAGGCGCTGGAGGAGGCCGTGCGCCGCGTCGGTTCCATCGCCATCGTCCACGAGACGCTCTCGCAGAACCTCGACGAGCGCGTGGAGTTCGACGAGATCACCGACCGGGTGCTCGGCATGATGGCCGAGCTGTCACCCGGGCGCGTGACGATCCGGCGCACCGGCCGCTTCGGCATCCTCGACGCGGAGACGGCCACGCCGCTGTCGATGGTGCTCACCGAGATCCTCCAGAACGCGCTGGAGCACGCCTACGGCCCCGGCGACCAGGGCACGGTGGAGGTCTCCGCCACCCGCACCGAGCCGGACCGGGTACGGGGCGCGGGCCGGCTGATGGTCACCGTCGAGGACGACGGGCGGGGGCTGCCCGAGGACTTCGACCTCGCGGGCGCCTCCAGCCTCGGTCTGCAGATCGTGCGGACCCTGGTGGAGGGCGAACTGGGGGGCCGGTTCGACATGGTCCCGGCCGCCGGCGGCGGCACCCGGGCCGTCGTGGACCTCCCGCTGGAGCCGGCGGGCCGCTGAACGGGTCCTGGGCCGTGCGGTTCTCCCGCCTCGGTGCTGCCTCTAGGCGGGTGTCCGGCCGGTATACCGGTCACGGTTCGTGGCAGGGCCGGATCGGCCCGCTCGGGGCGGACTCACGGCCGGCGGGGACCAGTCGGTGCGTCGCGAGTGAGTGAACGTTCGATAACCAGATCCGCGATGCGTGCGGTAATGCCGGATTCTCCCCGACCCGTACGGATGTCGGTTTCGGATAAAGCGGGATCGCGTTCAACCGCGAGGAAAGCCCGGGCACTTCAGGGGCGGCCCACAACCGGATAATCCGCTTGCCGGGAAGGCGCGCGCGGGAAGATCTCCGGTCGCCGATGCCGGAACTTCTTCCCGTTGTGCCGGAGTTATCCGCCGGGTCGCGCGCCCTCGCCGCGCTGTGCGCGCCGGAGTGACGGAGGCGGGCGCGGGGGAGCGGCGAGGCGCGGAGTGCGCCGGGCGCGGGTGCCTGCGCGGCGGCCGGGGGACGGCCGGGGGCAACGGATCGTCGGCACACACGCGTTGGCCCCGGATCGCAGGGCGTGCGATCCGGGGCCAATGGCGTGGTGCGGGCCCCCGGCCGTGAGGCCGGTGACCGTTGTCCAGTCTTCGGTGATGCTTTACAGCGCGGACGCTGCGTGCTGCGGCTCGGGGCAGCGGTGACGCTCGGCCGTGGGCCGTCAGCGTCAGGCGTTGGCCTTGCGGGCCCGGTTGCGAGCGGCGCGGCGCTTCATCGCGCGGCGCTCGTCCTCGCTCAGCCCGCCCCAGACACCGGAGTCCTGGCCGGACTCCAGCGCCCACTGCAGGCACTGCTCCATGACGGGGCAGCGGCGGCAAACTGCCTTGGCTTCCTCGATCTGCAGCAGCGCAGGACCGGTGTTGCCGATGGGGAAGAAGAGCTCGGGGTCTTCTTCGCGGCAAACGGCGTTGTGACGCCAGTCCATGTCTGCTCCATCTCCTGCAGGTTGCAGTAACATTGCTTGTGAATGTGAACGCTTTCACGAATCCCCTCGGAGAGCAAGAAGATCTGGAAGATCTGTCTCCGGGAGGGCCGTGTCGTTCCCCACACTCGGGCGGGGAGTCAGGGCGAATCGGTGTGACGTTGGAGCCGATGTGTCGGCTGTCCCGATCGCCATGTAGAGGTTCGCAAACCTCGACGGCTGATACAACCCCTTCTGAAAAGTTTTTTTTGAATCCTTGGTGTCGGTTAGCTCACAGCCCTACTTCTCCTGGGTGGAGACTGGCCTAAACGTTCGACTGAAAGGATTTTGAGGGGATCGACTCACACAATCACACGCAGTGCACGGGGTACGCCTGTGAAGTCCACGCTGGTACGCACTCCCAGGTGGTCGCCGTCCAGTTGAAAGGGCAGCGGAGCCTGCGAATGCAAGGTGAACTCGCTCACGTCGTGCAGCGACGCGACATGCTTCCCCTGCGGCCCCCGCTCCGGGGTGGAACGCAGCAGCTGAGCGCCGTACCGGGTGACCGCGGCGGACGACAGCTTGGAGAGAGCCAGCACGTCGAGGGCGGTGTCGAAGGAGGTGCCGGGCACCGCGTACACCGGCTTGTTGCCCAGGTAGGTCCACGGAGCGGTGTTGCAGACTATCGAGACGACCAGATCCTCCACCGGAGCATGACCGGGCCGCTCCAGCGTGATCGTGCCCCGGCTGCGGCGCGGGTCGTGCACGAAGTGGCTCAACACCTGGCGCATGTACAGCGCGTGGGTCGAGCGCTTGCCGCGCTCCCGCTGCTGTTCGACCCGCCCGATCACTCCGGCGTCGAAACCCAGCCCCGCGCAGAACGTGAACCAGCGCGGCGGCACCTCCGCGTCCTCGCTGCCGGGCGTCCCGGAGGCCCGCCCCAGCCCGATCGTCCGCTCGCTGCCGTCGGCCAGCGCCGACAACAGCGCGCCGGTGGCCTCCACCGCGTCGTTGGGCAGCCCCAGCGCGCGGGCGAAGACATTGGTCGAACCACCCGGCACCACGGCCAGCCTCGGCAGCGCGGCGACATCCGGACCGTGGGTCAGCAGCCCGTTGACGACCTCGTTGACGGTGCCGTCGCCGCCGAGCGCGATCACCAGCTCGACATCGCCCCGTTCGGCCGCCGCGCGGGCCAGCGAACGCGCGTGACCGCGGTGCTCGGTGGCGGCGACCTCCAGCCGCAGATCGCTGGCGAGCGCGTGGCTGATGACATCGAGGGTCCGGGCACTCGTAGTGGTTGCTGCCGGGTTGACCACAAGGAGCGCGCGCATGAAGTGCAGCGTACCCATCGTGGCGGCGCCGCCGAGCCGCCAGGTCCGGCCCGGCCGTGGTGCGCCGCTCCCCGGACGGCGACCCCGCGACCCACGGTGATCGCGCCCCGGGCCGATACGCTGGCCGGGTGAGCGAGAAGTCTTCCCCCGGCCCCCGGACGCGACGGCCTGCCGACGGCACCCCCGCACCGC
>NZ_BHZI01000045.1 GCF_004305975.1 Streptomyces otsuchiensis | reverse complement strand
GCCACCGCCCGCACCGCCACCACGCGGGCGGTGGCAGTGCGGGCGGGCGGGTGCCTGCGTGGTTCGGCGGTGCCGGGCCGCTCGGGATGGCGGCCACCCGGCCGGTGGCTCCGGACATCGGGCTGCTCGCGACCGGACTCATGGTCTGGCAGACCGTCAACTTCTGCTACGCCGACATCGGCGGCCCGACCACGGTGGCGACCGCCGTCGTGCTCGGCCTGGTCGCCTGGTGGGCGGTGTCCGTCCCCTCCCCGGCGTCGGCGTCCTCCGTCACCGCTGCGGGCACGCCATGACGGCCGCCCCGGCGTCCGCGCCCGCCGCCGCCCCCGCCGGACCCGGTCCGGCCGGAGGGGGCGGGGGCGTGCGCGGCGCGGGCGCCGGGGAACGGTTCGTCGCCCGGGCCGCCCTGGTCACGGCGCTGCTGACCGCCGGGGGCTCGCTGCTGGGGCTGATGCGCGACCAGACGATCGCCCATCTCTTCGGCGCCGGACGCGAGACCGACGCGTTCCTCGTCGCCTGGACGCTGCCGGAGTTCGCGTCCACCGTGCTCATCGAGGACGCCATGGCACTGGTGCTGGTGCCCGCGTTCAGCCTGGCGCTGGCCCACCGCGCCACGGGCTCGGCACCCGACCCGGTACGGCTGCTGCTGCGTGCGACGCTCCCCCGGCTGCTGCTCACCCTCGCCGTGGTCGCGGCCGTCGTCGCCGCCTGCGCACCGGCGCTGGTCCGGCTGCTCGCTCCTGGGCTGGCCGATCCCGGCCTCGCCGCGGACTGCACGCGGCTGACCGCCGTCACCGTGCTCACCTTCGGCACCGCCGGCTACCTCAGCGCGGTACTGCGGGCGCACCACAGCTTCGCCGCGCCGGCGGCGATCTACATGGCCTACAACTTCGGGATCATCGCCGTCGCCTTCGCCCTGCACACCGTGTGGGGGATGCGGGCCGCAGCGCTCGGGGTCGCGGTCGGCAGCGTGCTGATGGTGCTGGTGCAGCTGCCCGCCTTTCTGCGGCACCTGCCGCGCCGGGAAGGGGAGCGAGCGCCGGTTTCGGTCCCGTCCGCAGTCCCGTCCGCGTCGCCGTCCGCAGCCCCGGCCGCGCCGCCCTCGCCGCCGTCCGCCCTGACGGCGCCCGGCATGGCCGCGCTCGCCGTGGTGGCGCCCGTCGCGTTGTTCGCGCTGAGCCGACAGGCGCAGGTGCTGGTCGAGCGGTTCCTCGCCTCCGGCCTGCCGGCCGGTGCCATCTCCCACCTCAACTACGCGCAGAAGGTCGCCCAGCTCCCGATGGTGCTGTCGCTGATGATCGCCACCGTCACACTGCCGATCGTCGCGCGCGCCATGGCCGAGGGGGACGTCGAACGGGCCCGCCGCCGGGTGGAGCGCGACCTGGTGCTGGCGTCGGCGGTGGTGCTGCTCGGCGCGGCCTTCGTGCTCGCCTGCGCCCCGCAGCTCATCGAACTCCTCTTCCAGCGCGGCGCGTTCGACGCGTCGGCGACTGCCGCGACCGCCGACGTCATGCGCGTCTACGCGCTCGGTCTGCTCGGCCACACACTGGTCGGCACCCTGGTCCGGCCCTTCTTCTCCGCCGCCCGGCCCACCTGGTACCCGCTCGCCGCCATGTCGGCCGGGCTCGCGGTGACCGTGGTGGCCGGGACACTGCTGGTCGGGCCGTGGGGCGCGCCGGGGATCGCCGCGGCCAACGCAGCGGGTATCGCGGTCAGCGCGCTGCTGCTGCTCGCCGGTCTGGGCACCCGCGTGATGCCGCTGGACACCGGCCGGGTGCTCTCCACCCTCGGCCGGCTGGTGCTCGCCACCGCCGTCGCGACCGCCGCCGGATGGGCGGCCGCCGCGTCCTTCGACTCACCGCCGATGGCGCTCGCCACCGCCGGTGTCGTGGTTCCCGCCGTACTCGTCGCCGCCTGCCGGGCGCTGCGGGTCCCGGAGGTCCTGCCCCTGATCGCCGAAGCCCGAAGGAGGCTGCGCCATGCCCGACGTGTCCCGTGAGAGCACCGTCAAGTCCGCCGTCAGGAACGCGGTGAGGTCCGCGACGCCCACCGGGTCGCGAGGTTCCGTGCTGCCGTGGACCCTGATGTACCACTCGGTCGACCACCCGACCGCCGATCCGTACAACATCACCGTCTCCCGGCGGCGGCTGGAGGAGCAGCTGCGCTGGCTCCGCGCCCGGGGCCTGCGCGGGGTGTCGATGGCGGAACTGCTGCGGGCGCAGGCCGACGGTGACGCCACCGGCCTGGTGGGGCTCACTTTCGACGACGGCTACACCGACTTCCTCACCGGCGCCGTGCCGCTCCTGCACCGCTACGACTGCTCGGCGACCGTCTTCGTCCTGCCGGGGATGCTGGGTGGCTTCAACGACTGGGACCCGCTGGGGCCGCGCAAGCCGCTGCTGACGGCGCACGGTGTGCGGGCGGCGTCCGCCGCCGGCATGGAGATCGGCTCGCACGGCATGTACCACCGTGGTCTGCGCGGACTGCGCGAACGTGACCTCCGCGCCGAACTCGCCGACAGCCGGGAGCGGCTGGCCGAGATCAACGGAGTTCCGCCAGCGGGCTTCTGCTACCCGTACGGCGATGTCGACGCCCCGGCGGCGGCCATGGCGCGGGAGGTCGGCTACGACTACGCCTGCTCCATCAACCCCGGTGCCCTCACCGGCCGTTACGCCCTGCCCCGCGCCCACATCGGACAGCGGGACTCCACCCTGCGGATGTGGGCGAAGCGCGCACTGCACCCGCTGCGCCGCCGCCCGGTGACCGTTCCCGCCTCCCGGGACGGGGAGGCCCTGTGATGCGTGCCCTGCACATCATCACCGGGCTCGGTGCCGGTGGTGCCGAACAGCAACTGAGCACCCTGCTCAGGAGGTTGCCCGTCGAGTGCGATGTGATCACGCTGACCAACCCCGGCCCGGTCGCGGACCGGCTGCGGGCGGACGGGGTCCGCGTCGGTGACCTCCGCATGGCCGGCAACCGTGACCTGGCGGCGCTGCCGCGACTGGCGCGCGCGATCCGGGCCGGACGCTACGACGTGGTGCACACCCACCTCTACCGCGCCTGCGTCTACGGACGGATCGCCGCGCGGATGGCGGGAGTCCGGGCCGTGGTGGCGACCGAGCACTCGCTGGGCGAGGACCGGATCGAGGGCCGCCCCATCACCGCGCCCACCCGGGCGCTCTACCTGGCGACGGAACGGCTGGGCGACGCCACGGTGGCCGTCTCCACGGCGGTCGCCGACCGGCTGCGGCGCTGGGGAGTCCCCAAGGACCGTGTCCATCTGGTGCCCAACGGCATCGAGGCGGACCGCTACCGGTTCGACGCCCGGGCCCGCCGCACCGTGCGTGCCCGGCTCGGAGTCAGCCCGGAGACGGTGGTGATCGGCGGGCTCGGCCGCCTGGTCCCGGGCAAGCGGTTCGACGTCCTGATCCGCGCGATCGCCCAACTGCCGGACGCCGTACTGGTGGTGGCCGGCTCCGGGCCGGAGCGGGACCGGCTGACGCGGCTCGCCGCGCACCTCGGGGTGGCGGGACGGGTGCGGCTGCTCGGTGACCGGCCCGGCGACGAAGTCCCGGCGCTGCTGGCGGCGTTCGACGTCTTTGTCTCGCCCTCGCAGGAGGAGACCTTCGGGCTGGCCGTGCTGGAGGCCCTGGCGTCCGGCCTGCCGGTCCTGCACACCACCTGCCCGGCGCTCGACGAGCTGCCCGCCGACCACGCCCCGGGAGCCCGGCGGGTGGGCGGCGGCATGCCCGAACTGACGGACGCGCTGCGGGCCCGCGTCGCGGACGGCCCCGTGCGGCTTCCGCAGCCGCGCGCGGTGCGCCACTACGACATCGGCCGGGCGGCGGACCGCCTGGCGGAGATCTACGAACGAGCCACCGGTACCGCGGTGGCCACGGCTGGAGGAACCCGATGAACAGCGAATACTCATGGGTCAAGGTCGTGGACCGGCCGGACCCGGCGGGCGCCGCGCGAACCGTCCTGACGCGGGCGGTGGCGGTGTCCGTGGCGACGGCGCGCGGTCTGGCGGCGGTCGCCGTCCGGCAGCTCGCGCGCCGACTGCCGCCGGCCCGGACCGACGCCGGTCCGGCGTCCGAGCACACCGCCGGGGCTGCGGCTGGTTCGACGGCTGGTTCCACGGCGGTAGGCGCCGCGGTGGCCGATGGGCCGTCGGTCGGCGCCGCGGCCGGTGGCGAGTGGGAGGGTGCGGCAGCGGCCGGGCCGGTGCGGACCGGCGTGGTCCGCGTTCCCGGCCCGCCGGCGGTGGCCCGGCGCGAGGCGGTGACCGGTGCGCGGGCGCGCACGGCGTCGGCGACGGGCACGGGCCGGGAACGTCCGGTCGCCGCCACCGCCACCGTCGCCGGCCGGACGCCCGGGGTCACGACCTTCGAGGTCGCGGCCGGCGCACGGGTCGTGGTGCGGCGGTCCGACGCGACGCCGCCGGCGGCCGAGGGGCGGGACGCCGGGGAAGGCACCGGGGGAGCGGGCCCGAACGCCGACGCTCCGTTGCTGGTGTGGGCGCCGGCCCATCTGCCCGGGACGGTCTCCGTGGTGGTGCCGGTGCCGGACGCGGCGCTCGCCGTCGCACCGTCCGTCGAGCGCGTCCGCCCCGTCGGCGACGCGCCGCTCCCTGTACGCCGCGCCGCCCAGCCGCCCGCCGTACCCGCCCGCGTCGCGGACGGCGCGGCCACAGCGGACGACAGCGGTGGTGCGGGCGGCCGCCGGACCGGCCGGGGCCGCCACGCCGCCCCGTCCCGGCCGCGCACCCTGGCCCCGGCGTGGCTCGCCCGCGCCGTCACCAGCGGGCTGCGGGCCGTCCGGCCACGGCGCGGCGGTGCCGATCCGGTGGTGGCCGCCGCCGACGCGGCGCAGCTCCAGGCCGTCGGTGGCACCGAGTCCTCCGTCGCGGTGGCCAGCCTGCACCCCGTCGGCGCCACGGCCGTCCGATCCGCGGCCGAACCCGACGGCACGGTCGAGCACTTCGTCGAGAGGGTCGAACACCGCAGCGCGATCGAGGAGTTGATGACGCCTAGGCAGGAAGCGGACCGGGCCACGGCCTCGGTGCGGGCCGTACGCGCCGATGCCCGGCGCCGGCTCGGCCGTATGGCGCCACGCGGTCGCTCCTGGCGTCCGCCGGCCTGGGGCCTGGTCGTCGCCGGGCTGGCGGCGGGCCTGGTGGCCGGGCTCGGCTACGCGCAGCTCGCCCCCGCCCAGTACGAGGCGCGCGGCCATGTGGTGGTGCGGGCGACGGAGGGCACGGACCCCGCCTCGGCGGTCGGCTTCGCCCAGCTCTACGGCCGGCTCGCCTCCGACCCGGTGGTGCTCGCCGAGGCGGGCCGGCTGCCCGGCGAGGTGCGCGCCTCCACCTCCCCGGACGCCCCGGTCATCGAGATCACCGGTACCGCCGGACGTCCCGCCGACGCCGCGGCGGTCGCCAACGCCGTCGCCCCGGCACTGGTCGCCTACGGCAACGACGCCGAACCCATCACCGGCGCCGAACTGATCGTGCTCTCCGAGGCGTTGCCGCCCACCGACCCGTCCGGTCCGACGGCCAGCGCCTCCGGGGCCGTCGGCGCCGCCACCGGTGGGGTGGCCGCCGCGCTCTTCCTCCTCGCCCGGCACCACCGCCGCGAGCACTCCGCCAGCGATGCGGCGGGCGGGAGCGCGGCGATCGGGAGCGCGGAGACCGGGTACAGGGTGTCGCGGGAGAACGCGGTGGACGGGCCCGTCGGCTCGCGTTCGCCGGTGGTGACGCGGTGACGGCCGGGACCCCTGGGCGGCCCGGCCGACGCGGTTGATCGCACCCGCGCGGCTGCTCCCGGCCGGGCCGCTGTCGTCGCCGCCCCGCTTCCGGCGGGGCGTCGGGGTCAGCCGTCGGCGGGATCCTCCGTGTCCGGCCGGCTGAGGACGTCGCGGAAGACCTCGGAGGAGCGGGAGTTGTGGCCGCACCACCAGACGCCGTGCGGGCAGTAGTCGCTGATGCTGTGGTAGACCGGCTGGTGTTCGGCGATCCATTCCAGCATCCGGCGCATGTACTCCGGATTGTCGCCGTTGCGGAAAAGTCCCCATTCCGGGAAAGAGATCGGCTTTCCGCGTGCCGCCGCGAAATCCACATGGTCCTGGAGACCGTAGGGCTGTTTCACCTGGTCGTCGAAATTCTCGCCGGGCGGCTGGTCGTAGGAGTCGAGGCCGACGATGTCCACCACGTCGTCGCCCGGATAGCAATGCGCCCAGCCGATGGCGTCGACGCCTCGGTTCGGCGCGAAGTCGAACCGGAATTCCTGTCCCGGGACGGCGCGCATCGCCGTGACGATCGACCGCCAGTAGCTTTTCCACGCCACCGGGTCCGGCCCGCAGCGGTGGGTGTAGGTGGTGCCGTTCATCTCCCAGCCGAGGACGATGACGGTGTCCGGCAGCCCGAGCTCCACCAGCCGCTCGGCGAGGACGCGGAAGTGGTGGTCGAACTGACCGGCCGCCCCGGCCCGCAGCAGGTGGCGCACCTCCCGGTCGGAGATCCCCTCCTCGTTCCGGTCGAGCATGGGGACGTTCAGCACGAAGAGCCGTTCCGGATCGGCCGAGCGCCAATGGGCCCAGGGCCGCAGGAACTCCGGGCGGCCCTCGATGTTGGACCAGCGGTCGCCGGGCAGATAGGTGCGGCCCACCCGCATCTCGGTGCCGCCGAGCCAGTTCCGCATACGGTCGGCGCGCAGGATCCCCTCGGGGCCGGAGCCGAGGAAGACACCGAAGGTGTCCTCGGGGAGTCTGGGCGCCTCGGTCTCGGTCTCGGTCTCGGCGTGGGTGTCTGCGTCGGTGTCGCTGTCGGTGTCGCTGTCGGACCCGGGGGCGGACTGCGCCGCGGCGCGGTCGGTGACTCCGGCGAACGGCAGCGTGACGGCGAGGATAACTCCGGCGCTGACGGCCCGGAGCGTGGACCTGCGGGGTGTGGATGTCCGGAGGGGGAACGGCATGACGGTTTCTCTCCTCGATCGCAGGTATGGCCGGATGGGCGCCTCGGATACCGATGGGGATTTCGTCTGATGATAAACGGGCTATCCGCTTATTGGGCTGTGCGAACGCTTCTCGGTCGGCCGAACGAGGAGTCGCCGACCCGGTGAGGTCATTGTCGGGAAGTATGTGTAAGCGTGCCCTCCCTGAATTCCGGAGTTCCCGCGCTGATTTTCCGCCTCGACCGAAATCCCTTTCACCACGGCTCTCTCGGTGCCGTGCGGTCGCTCGGCCGTGCCGGAGTCGAGGTGCACGCCTTCGCCGAGTCGCCCGGCGTGCCCCTGGTCCGCTCGGTCCACCTCCACCGTCCGCACCCCATGCCGCGTGTCGGCGACGACGGCGACCGTGCCGCGCTCGCGGCGCTGGAACGGGCCGCCGGTCTGATCGGCCGGCGGGCGGTGCTGATCCCCATGGACGACCGGGCGGCGCTGGTCGCCGCCCGGCTTCCCGCCCGGCTGCGCTCGCGCTTCCTGCTGCCGGACACCGACCCCGGCCTCCCCGCCCGTCTGGCGGACAAGGCGGAACTCGCCCGTATCTGCCAGGAGTTCGGACTGGCACACCCGGAGACCGAACTGCCCGCCACCCCCGGCGAGGCGCGCGCCGCCGCCCTGCGGCTCGGTCTGCCCCTGGTGGCCAAGTGGAGCCGGCCCTGGCTGCTGCCGAGCGGGGCCGACGGGCTCCGGTCGACGACCGTGCTCCGCAGCGTGGCGGAGGTGCTGCGGCTGCACGCCCGCACGGCCGAGGCGGGCAGCCCGCTGCTGCTCCAGCGACTGCTGCCCTCGCGGGCGGGCGCCGACTGGTTCTTCCACGGCTGCTTCGGCGAGGGCGGCCGGCTGCTGGCGGGCGGCACCGGCCGCAAGGAACTCGCCTGGCCGGTGGGCGCCGGGCTGACGGCGGTCGGGAGCTGGCTGCCGCACGCGCAGCTCACCCGGGACGCGGCCGGGCTGGCCGCGCGTCTCGGCTACCGCGGCATCCTCGACCTCGACTTCCGCTGGGACGCCGACAGCGGCGCCTACCACCTGCTGGACGCCAACCCACGGGTCGGCGCCCAGTTCCGGCTGTTCAGCGACCGGTCCGGCACGGACGTGGTGCGCGCCCTCCACCTGGAGCTGACGGGGCGGCCCGTCCCCGAACCGCGCCCGGTGTCGGGCCGGTTGTTCGTCACCGAGAACTACGGCCCGGTCTCGGCGCTGCTCACCCCGCGTGCCCGGCGTGCCGCCCCGCTGCCGCACCCACCGGGCGGCGGGCGACGCGAGGTGGAGACGGCCTGGTTCGCCTCCGACGACCCGGCCCCGTTCCTCGCCATGACCGGAGGGACGATGCGGCGCGCGGCCGAACGCGCGGTGCGGGCTGTGCGGACGGTGACCGACCGGTCCACCCGTCCCCGCCCGCTCCCGGCGGCGGAAGCCGCGCCGTCCGGTGCCCCGGCGCCCGCGACACCGCAGGCCGGAGGCGCGCCCCAGGCGGCGCCTGGCCCCGGCCGCGCTCCCGGCCGCACCTCCCGCACGCCAGCCGACCGGCGTGCGTCCACCCCACACGCGCCCGGCTCCCGGACCCCACCGGCCGGGCCGTCCGCGACGACCCACACGCCCAAGTCCACCCGGTAAGACAACGAAAGTGAGCGGGGAATCCTGATGCATGACGTCGTAGTGGTGGGCGCTGGCCCCTACGGACTCTCGATCGCCTCCCACGCGGCCGCGGCCGGCCTGGACCTGCGGGTGCTGGGGCGTCCGATGGCGAGCTGGCGGGACCACATGCCCGCGGGGATGTACCTGAAGTCCGAGCCGTGGTCCTCCAACCTCTCCGACCCCGGGCGGCGGCACACCCTCGGCGCCTACTGCGCCCCGCGCGGTCTGCGCGCCGAGCACGCCTCCCCGCTCCCGATCGGCACCTTCAGCGACTACGGCATGTGGTTCGCCGAGCAGCTCCAGCCGAGGGTCGAGGAGCTGACCGTCACCTCGGTGGCGCCGGAGACCACCGGGTTCCGGGTCTCCACGGCCGAGGGCGAGGTCATCCGCGCCCGGTCGGTGGTGCTGGCGGTCGGCGTCATGCCGTTCGTCAACCGTCCCGGCCCGCTGCGCTCCCTGCCCCCGCAGCTCGCCTCGCACAGCAGCGACCACGGCGACCTGTCCGGCTTCCTCGGCCTGGACGTCACCGTGATCGGCGCCGGTCAGGCGGCGCTGGAGACCGCGGCTCTGCTGGCCGAGGCCGGCGCCCACCCGCAGCTGCTGGCCCGCGCCGACCGCGTCAACTGGAACACTCCGCCGCAGCCGCTGCGGCGCTCCCCGTTCGCCTCGCTGCGCGACCCCCACTCCGGGCTGGGCACCGGTTGGCCGAGCTGGGTCTGGTCGGAGCTGCCGTGGGCGGTGCGGCGCCTGCCCGGCGGGATGCGCGTGCGGATCGCCGACACCGCCCTCGGCCCGGCCGGCGCCTGGTGGCTGCGTGAGCGGGTGGAGGGCGTCATCCCGGTCCATCTGGGACGGCGGCTGGTCAGCGCCGAACCCGCCAACGGCGGTGTACGGATGCAGGTGGCCGGGCCGGACGGGCTGCGCCGCACCATGGAGACCGGCCATGTCGTGGCCGCCACCGGCTTCACCCCCGAACTGGACCGGCTCGCCATGCTCGACCCCTCACTGCGCGCCGCGCTGCGGACCACGCCCGGGTCCGGGGCGCCCTGGCTGGACGGAGGATTCGAGTCCTCCGTGCGCGGGCTGTTCTTCGCGGGGCTGCTCACGGCGCCGTCCTTCGGCCCGGCGATGCGGTTCGTGCACGGGGCCACCTTCACGGCGGAGCGACTGGTGCGCGGCGTGCGGCAGCGGCTGGGCGCGGTCCGTCCGGCGGGCGCGCCGGTGGCGACCGGGCACCGGCCGGCCGGTGCGGCGGCGTCGGCCGGGGCATCGGGTTCGGCCGCGGCCCCGGCCTCGGCGCCCGCTTCTGCTCCCACGTCGGACGGGCGCTCCACCTCGGCGACCGTGCGTTCCGCGCGGCCGGTGCGGCGGGCGCGTTCCGGTGACCCGGTCGGCGGCGCGGTCACCGGTGCCGGGCAGGGCGAGGGCTCCGGCGGCTCCTGAGCGGCGCACCCGTGAGGGACGCCCCGACGGAAGACGGCGGGGCGCTCGGGGCGGTCATACCGAGGCGGGCGCCAGCTTGCCGGCCAGGGCGCGACCGCGGTTGGAGGCGGCCTCGTGGGCGGCCGCCGCGGAGGCGTCGGCGGTGTCGATCAGCTCGGCCATCGCCGGCACGACGCGGGCCAGGGTCAGCTCCGGCACGATGAACTCGGTCTCCAGACCGAGCACGGTGCCCAGCGCGTGCTTCAGGTACGGCACCGCGAAGTCGTTGCCCTCCTGGGGCGTCCCGGCCGCGTACGAGCCGCCGCGGCTGGCGACGACGGTGGTCGGGGTGCCGGCGGCGGTGCCCTGGTCGCCCGCGCTGGTGCGGCCGACCACGATCACGTGGTCGATCCATGCCTTCAGCGTGGAGGGGATCGTGTAGTTGTACAGCGGCGCGCCGATCAGCACGGCGTCGGCCTGCTCCAGCTCCTGGATCAGCTGCTCGCGGGCGGCGAAGGCGGCGCGCTGGGCGTCGTCCTGCTGGTCCTCGGGCACGCCGCCGAGGGCGTACGAGACCGTGTCGATGTGCGGCACGGGGTTCACGGCGAGGTCGCGGTACACGACGGTGCCGTCCGGGTGCTCGGCCTCCCAGCCCTGCCGGAAGCTGGCGGTGACGGCCCGGGAGACGGAGTTCTCGCGGTTCAGGGCCGAGTCGATGTGCAGCAGCGTTGCCATGGGTGACTCCTCCAGTGCAAAGTTCAGTAGCTCCCACAAGGTGCGTAGCTATTAGTACCACAGGCACTTACTTTTCTGCATCTCGTGCTGTTCTTCCAGTAGGCTGGGTCTCATGACTGAGACCGGGGCACGAGAATCGGGCACCGCCGGCAACGAGGCCGGGTGTCGTGAGCCTGAGGGTGGGCTGCAGCACGTGTTCCAGGTGCTGGGCAAGCGCTGGACCGGGCTGCTCATCGCAGCCCTGATGAACGGGCCGGGCGGTTTCGCCACACTGCGCCGCTCGGTCCCCGGCATCAGCGAGCGGATGCTCTCCGATCGGCTGACCGAATTGGCCGAGCTCGGCCTGGTGAGCCGGGAGGTCGACCACGGGCCGCCGCTGCGGGTGCAGTACCAGCTGACCGACGCGGGCCACGGACTCCGCCCCGCGATGCAGGAGCTGTCCCGCTGGGCCGAGGGGCATCTACAGGACGGGGCGTCCGGTTGCCCGAGCGAGTTCCGGGAGGCCGAGGGGTAGGGCCTGTCTGACGCGCTGCTCGGTCCGGCGACTCCGCGACGCCGTGGTTCCACGTGAAACAAAGGTGGCCGGGATGAGCCGGGACGGTGCTCGGTGACTCGTCCCGGAACGACGCATGGCGCGTCGGCACGTAGCCTGTTGCGGGTGACGACCCCGGAAGACGCACAGCAGCCCGGCCCGCCCGACCCGGAGCAGGAGCCGGCCGCCGAGAGTGAGCCGACCGAAGACCCGGCGGCTCTCGACGCGGCGCGGGAAGCGGACCGCGCCGCCACCGAACGGCTGGAACAGGCCGTGCGCGCGGTCGAGGCGGCTCTGATCGAGTACGAGATCGCCGTCGAGTCCTTCCGTGTCGAGGTGGAGAACTTCGCCCGGCTGCACGAGGAGCGGCTCGGCCCGCTGCACACCCGGCTGGAAGAGCTGGACGCCGCCGTCGCGGAGGCGATCGCCGCCCGGACCGGCGACCCAGAGGATCTGCGCAGGGCCGAGGAAGCCCGCGCCCAGGTGCTGCCGATGCCCCAGCTGTCCGGCCTGTTCGAGGGCTGGCTGGAGTCGGAGGGCATCCGCCCGGACGCCGTGGCGATGCTCACCGGCCAGTCCGTGCAGCCGCCGCCCCGGGTGCGCCCGGGAGAGCAGGCCCGCAAGCTGTTCCGCGAACTGATGCGTGCCTCCCATCCGGACCTGGTGACCGACGAGACCGAGCGCGCTCGTCGTGACGCCTTCGTCGCCCGTGTGAACCAGGCGTACGCGCGCGGTGACGTCGAGGCGCTGCAGCGGCTCTTTGACGAGTGGTCCGCCGGGCCGGCCCCAGAGCCGACCCCGATGGGGCGCGCCGAGGAACTGGCCGCCCGCCTGGAGTGGCTCGCCGCCCGCAAGGAACGGCTGGCGGAGGAGGCGGCCGAGATGGAGGCCGGGGCGATCGGCTCGATGCTGAAGCTGGCGGAGGACGACCCCGACGCCCTGTTGGAGGAGATCGCCGCCGACCTGCGTGCCAAGGTCTCCGCCCGGGAGGCGGAGCTGGCCCGGCTGCGGGAGGAAGCCTCCTCGGTCGATGGCGGCGCCGATGGGGCAGACGGGTCCGACAGCGCCGATGGGGCAGACGGCGCCGATGGGTCCGAGGCGGCTCACGCGGACGGCGCGGACCCGGCGGACGGGCGCGGCGCGGGCCGCTGAGCGGCGTCGTCACTCCGGCGCTCCGGGTAAGGGGCGCCGGATGAGTAGGGTGCGGTTATGAACTTCGCGCAGCTCCCCACCGTGACCGTGGACGCCCTGCCCGCCGACGGCCTGCTCCTCGACGTCCGCGAGAGCGACGAGTGGGCCGCCGGACATGCCGAGGGCGCCCTGCACATCCCCATGGGCGAGGTCGTTCAGCGCCTCGGCGAGATCACCGAGCGCGCCGCCGACGGCCGGGTCCACGTGGTCTGCAAGGTCGGTGGCCGCTCCGCCCAGGTGACCGCTTACCTGGTCCAGCAGGGTCTGGACGCGGCCAACGTCCACGGCGGCATGCTCGCCTGGGAGGGTGCGGGCCGGCCGCTGCAGGGCGGGGGCGGCACACCCTTCGTGCTCTGACGGCGACGGCGGTTCCGGCGTCCAGGCGCCGCCGCGCGGGAGTCGCGCTTCAGCGGCCCCCGCCCCCGCCCTCGTACAGCCCGGCTATCTCGTCCGCGTACGCTGCCTCCACGGCCGCCCGGCGGACCTTCAGCGAGGGGGTGAGCATGCCGTTCTCCTCGGTGAACTCCCCCGTGACCACCCGGAACGCGCGAATCGACTCGGCCCGGGAGACGGCGCCGTTGGCGTGGTCCACGGCGCGCTGGACGTCCTCCCGCAGTTCGGGGTCATCGGCAAGTTCGGCGACCGGGGTGTCGGCGGGCCGTCCGCGCACCCGCAGCCAGTGCCGGAGCGCGTCGGCCTCCAGCGTGACCAGTGCGGCGACGAAGGGGCGGTTGTCGCCGACCACCAGGCACTGCCCGACGGGCGGGCGGCTGCGCAGCCGGTCCTCCAGCACGGCGGGGGAGACGTTCTTGCCGCCGGTGGTGATCAGCAGATCCTTCTTCCGGCCGGTGATGGTGAGATAGCCCTGGTCGTCGAGGGAGCCCAGGTCGCCGGTGGCGAACCAGCCCTCGCGCAGGGCGTCGGTCGCGGTGCCGGGCGCGTTCCAGTAGGAGCTGAGCACGATCGGGCCCCGGATCAGCACCTCCCCGTCGTCCGCGATCCGTACCGAGACGCCCGGTACCGGTGTGCCGACCGTGCCCGGTCGCGGCTCCAGCGGCGGCACCAGGGTCGCCGCCGCGCAGGTCTCGGTGAGGCCGTAGCCCTCGTAGATCACGATGCCGCAGCCGAGGAAGAAGCGGTTGAGCTCCGGGTCGAGGGGGGAGCCGCCACTGATCGCGTAGCGCAGCCGTCCGCCCAGCGCCGCGCGGACGCGCCGGTAGACCAGCAGGTCGTACAGGGCCCGGGCGGCGGCCAGAGCGGGGCCGGGGCGACGGCCCCGGCCGAGGTAGGCGTCGAGTTCGGTCTGCCCGAACCGTGTCGCGATCCGGTGCGCGCGCTCGAACGAGGCTCCTCGGCCGATTCGTTCGGCGGTCGCACGTGCGGTGTCATGGATCTTCTCGAAGAGGTACGGGACGCCGACGACGAACGTCGGCCGGAAGGAAGTCAGTTCGGGACGCAGATCGTCCGGCCTGATGCTCGGGCAGTGGCCGACCTCGACCCGGGCCATCAGGCAGGAGAGCTGGATGGTGCGGCCGAGGATGTGGGCCAGCGGCAGGAACAGCAGCGTGGAGGCCCGCTGGCCGGTGATCTCCTCGAACACCGGCAGCAGCAGCCCGATGGTGGCGGCCGCCTCGGCGTGCAGTGCCGTGTGCGTGAGCACGCAGCCCTTGGGGCGGCCGGTGGTACCGGAGGTGTAGCAGATCGTCGCCACGTCCTCCGGTGTGACGGCGGCGCGGCGTGCGGTGATCTCCGCGTCGTCCAACGGCTCACCCAGGCGTGCGAGTTCGTCGACAGCTCCGTCGTCGAGCTGCCACACCTGCGGTGCGCGGTCCCACCCGGCCGTGGCCTCGGCGACCAGAGCCTGGTGGTCCGGTGTCTCCACGATCAGCTGCTCGGCGCCCGAGTCCTCCAGGATCCAGGCCAGTTGGTCGGCCGAGGAGGTCGGGTAGACGGGGACGCCGCAGCCGCCGGCGGCCCAGATCGCGAAGTCCAGCAGCTGCCACTCGTAGCGGGTGCGGGCCATCACGGCGACCCGGCCGCCCGGCTCCAGCCCGCCGGCGATCAGTCCCTTGGCGACGGCGGTCACCTCACGGGCGAAGGCGGCAGCGGTCACCGGGCGCCACTCGCCGCCTCGCTTTCGGCGGACCAGCACGGTCTCCGGCGCCTGGGCGGCGTTGGTGTACGGGATGTCGCCGACGCCGCCCGACCGCAAGGGCTCGCCCAGCGGTGACGCGGTCGCCTGCCGGACCACCCCGTCCTCGCGCACCAGCTCCATGCGCACGCGCTCGGCCAGCTCGGGTCGGCTCCGGGCACGACGGAGGTCTCTGCGAATTCCCACGGGGCGGCTCCTGTTCGGGACACGGGACACGGGACACGGGACACGGGACATAGGACACGGGGACACGGACATGGGCCTCGGGCCTCGGGCCTCGGGCCTGGGGAAGCACGGCTCGGGCGCGGCGGCCTCAGCCGTGCAGCAGGGCGGTCACGCCCTGCCCGCCGGCCGCGCACAGGGAGATCAGCCCGTGCGGCGGAGGTGGCGGCAGCGGCGGTCCGGCCGCGTCGCCGCCGGTGGTGTGCGGGCCCCGGCCGGCCCCGCCGTCCGCCGTCGCCGCCGCCCGCTCGTGCAGCTGCTTGGCCAGCGTGGCGACGATCCGGCAGCCGGTGGCCGCGAACGGGTGGCCGGTGGCGAGCGAGGAGCCGACCGGGTTGAGGCGGGCGCGGTCGACGGTGCCGAGCGGGGCGTCCAGTCCGAGCCGCCGGGCACAGAACTCCGGGTCCTCCCAGGCGGCGAGGGTGGCCAGTACCTGCGAGGCGAACGCCTCGTGGATCTCCACCACATCCAGCTCGGCCAGGGACAGCCCGGCGCTCGCCAGCAGGGGCGGGACGGCGAAGGCGGGCGCGGTGAGCAGACCGTCGGGCCCGGAGACGAAGTCGACGGCGGCGGTGCGGGAGTGCGAGATACGGGCCAGCACGGGCAGCCCGCGCCGGGCGGCCCACTCCTCGTCGGCCAGCAGCACGGTGGCGGCGCCGTCCGTGAGGGGAGTGGAGTTGCCCGCCGTCATGGTGGCGGTCGGCTCCGCGCCGTCACCGGTGGACCGGGCGGACCGGCCCGCCGCGCCGTCGACGCCGAACACCGGTGTGAGCCGTGCCAGTCGCTCGACGCCGGTGTCGGGCCGGAGGTTCTGGTCGCGCTCCAGGCCGCGGTACGGAGTGACCAGGTCGTCGAAGAACCCCCGGTCGTAGGCGGCGGCGAGCCGGTGGTGGCTCGCCGCCGCCAGCGCGTCCTGCTCCGCCCGGCCGATACCCCACTGGCGGGCGGTGAGCGCCGCGTGTTCGCCCATCGACAGGCCGGTGCGCGGCTCCGCGTTGCGGGGGATCTCGGGTATCAGGTGGCGGGGCCGGGAGGCGGAGAGGGAGCGGAGCCGGCCGCGGAGGGTACCGGCGCGGCGGGCGGACAGCAGGGTCCGGCGGAGTTGGTCGTTGACGCCGAGCGGTGCGTCGCTCGCCGTGTCGCTGCCGCCCGCGACGCCGACGTCGATCTGGCCGAGCGCGATCTTGTTGGCGACCACGATGACGGCCTCCAGCCCGGTGCCGCATGCCTGCTGGAGGTCGAACGCGGGCGTTCGAGGGTCCAGTTGGCTGCCGAGGACGGTTTCCCTGGCGAGGTTGAAGTCCCGGCTGTGTTTGAGCACGGCGCCGGCGACGAACTCGCCGAGCCGCAGGCCGTGCAGTGCGTAGCGGTCGACCAGTCCGTTGAGCGCTGCCGTCAGCAACTCCTGGTTGGACGCGGTCGCGTAGGGCCCGTCCGCGCGGGCGAACGGGACGCGGTTGCCGCCGATGACGGCGACGCGGCGAACGGCTGCGGGCATGGCTGCCGGCTCCTTGTGGTCTCGGTACCCACGAACTTACTCTTCAGTAGACTTACTTGCGCGTAGGGAGGAAATCAATGCCCGATCGCTACCAAAGATTCACGGCGGGCGGCCCCGGCGGGCTGATCGCCCGGCGGCTGGGGCTGCCGCGTCCCGAGGTGCTGCGACGCCACCGGCCGGGCATGCCGGTGCTGGCCGGTCCGGCCGAGCTGGGCGAGGCCCACGGCGGGCGGATGGGAGAGCCGCTGCGCGGCCTGCTGGCCACCCTGCGCGAGGAGGCCGGAGCCCCGGCGGTGCCACCCGGAGGAGATGACGCCCCCGGTCCGGAAGGCCGCGAACCCGGCGGCACCGCCCCCGCCGCCCTGGTCCACGACGCCACAGGTATCCGGGACTCCACCCAACTACGCTCCCTGTACGACTTCTTCCACCCACGGGTGCGCCGACTCGCCCCGAACGGACGGGTGGTGGTGTTCGGGACTCCGCCCGAGGACACCGGGTCCGTCGCCGAGGCGGCGGCGCAACGCGCTCTGGAGGGGTTCGTCCGCTCGCTCGGCAAGGAGCTGCGGCGCGGCGGCTGCGCCCAGCTGGTGCTGGTTCCGCCGGGCGCCGAGGGAGCCGCGGAGTCCACGCTGCGGTTTCTGCTCTCGGCGCGCTCCGCCTATGTCTCCGGTCAGGTCATCCGCCTCTCCCGGCCCGGACCCGGCTCCGCCGCGTCCGGTTCGGCGGCCTCTGAACCGGTCTACGGGGGACGGCCGTTGGCGGGCCGGGCGGCGCTGGTCACCGGCGCGTCCCGGGGGATCGGCGCGGCGGTCGCCGCGGCCCTGGCCCGGGACGGCGCCCGGGTGGTCTGCGTCGACGTCCCCGGCCGGGCCGAGGAGTCGCGGCGGCACGCCCGTGCCCTCGGTGGCGCCGCGCTGGAGGTGGACGTCACCTCTCCGGAGGCGCCGCGGCTGATCGGTGAGCGGCTCCGCGAGCTGCACGGCGGTGTCGACGTGGTCGTCCACAACGCGGGCGTCACCCGGGACCGGACGCTCGGCCGGATGGACGGCGGCCGCTGGGACGTCACCCTCGCCGTCAACCTGACCGCCGTGGAGCGGATCACCGACCACCTGCTGGCCGGTGACGGCCCCTTGCTGCGGCCGGGCGGGCGGATCGTCTGCACCTCCTCCATCGCGGGCATCGCGGGGAACGCCGGGCAGACCAACTACGCCACGGCCAAGGCCGGTCTGATCGGCCTGACCCAGGCGCTCGCCTCCGTGGTCGCCGGTCGTGGCTGCACGGCCAACGCGGTCGCGCCCGGCTTCATCGAGACCTCCATGACGGCCACCGTTCCGCTGCTGGTGCGCGAGGCGGGGCGCCGGATGAACAGCCTGCGCCAGGGCGGCCGGCCGGAGGATGTCGCGGAGGCGGTGGCCTACCTCGCCGCGCCGGGGAGCGCGGCGGTCAACGGCCAGGTGCTGCGGGTGTGCGGCCAGTCCCTGCTGGGTGCGTGAGCGCCGTGCCGTCGCCGTTGACCGACTATGTCCGTGCCGTGCTGCCGAAGCGGCGCACGGGGATCGCCCGGCCCGGCACCGTTCCGGAAGCCGTCGCGGTGGCTCCGCCGGCGGTGGCCCGCCCGGAGCGGCTGCGGCGGTACCGGGAGCTGTGCGGACTGCCCGCCGACGGGCGGCCGGAGGCGGAACTGCCGCTGCTGTGGCCGCAGACGGCCGCGTTCCCGCTGACGCTGGGGCTGCTGGCACGCCGCGACTTCCCGGTGCCGTTGCCGGGGCTGGTCCATGTCGCCAACGAGGTGGAACGGCTGCGGACGCTCCCTGCCGGCGCACCGCTCGGCCTGCGCGTGTGGCTCGGGCGGCCGTTCCCGCACCCACGCGGCACCGTCTTCCCCGTGCACACCGAGGCACTGGCCCACGATGTGGTGGTGTGGCGCTCGGTCGCGGAGTACCTGCGGCGGGGGCTCGTGGCGGTGGACACGGCGCTGGACAGGGCGGTGGCGGGGAGCGGCGCGGCGCCGCGCGCGCTGAAAGGCGCGTCCGAAGACAGCCCGATACAGGGTGAGTTCGCCGCCGCGGATGATGTGGGGCGGGCCTACGGAGCGGTCTCGGGGGACCGCAACCCCATCCACCTCTTCGCGCTGACCGCCCGGCCGTTCGGCTACCGCCGGGCCATCGCCCACGGCATGTGGACCGCCGCCCGGGCGTTCGGCGCGCTGGAGGCGGCACACGCGGCCGGGCCCGCCCCGGGACCGTCTCCGATGGCCGGGTCGCTGTGGGCACGTGTCGAGTTCCGCGCCCCCGTGCTGCTGCCCGCACGGCTGACGCTGGCCGCCGGTCCCGCCGAGCGCGACGGGTCCGAGGCGGTCCAGCATGACGCGGGCAGTCTCGTGTTGGCGGTGACCGACGCCGTCACCGGCCGAAGCCATCTGCGTGCCGAACTGCGGCCCCTGCCGCCGTCCTCCCCCTGAGGCCCGGACGCGGCCCGCCGCCGGGCCGCGCCGGCGACAGGTCTAACCGGCCTCGTCATCCGGGGCGGACGCCCGGCCGGGTGGGCCGTCCGTGGTGGCGGGCGGGGTCCAGGTGTTGCCGTTGAGGACGTCGCGCATGCCGACCCAGATCATGTTCATCATCCGCAGCGTCACCGACTCGGGCGTCTCGCCGGGGTGTTGGGCCAGCCAGTCGGTGAGGGCGTCGGCGGCGCCGACCAGGGCGTGGGTGGCGAACTCGGCGTCATGGTCGCCCAGTCCGGAGTCGGCGCGCAGCGCGATGCCGTCCCGCAGCAGCGCGGCGACCTCGGCACTCACCGACCGGCGCATCAACGCCAGTTCCGCGGTGATGGGTTCGCCCAGTTCGGCGGCCTGGCGGTGGAGCACCACCCAGCTGTCACGGTGCTCGGTGACGAAGCGGAAGAAGGCGGTGAGCCCGGCCCACAGTCTCTCCTCGGGGGTGCCGCCGGTCACGGCCGCCTCGCGGAACGCCGTGACCAGTCGTTCGCCCTCGCGCCGTACGCAGGCGACGAACAGCCCTTCCTTGGAGCCGAGATAGAGGTAGACCATGGGCTTGGAGATGCCGGCGAGCTCGGAGATCTCGTCCACCACGGCCGCGTGGTAGCCGCGCTGGGAGAAGACCCGCACCGCGGCGTCGATGATCTGCTGCTCGCGGACCTGCCGGGGCAGCCGCTGCCTGCGTTTCTCGCTCACCCTTGTCAGCCTACCTACCCGCCCGTAATCTTACTCTTCGGTAAGTCTACTGCGTGGTAGGGAAGAAGAGCTGATGACGGAGAACCCGACCGGTGCGCGCGAGACCCACGGCGAGGGCCATGACGAGGGCCACGGCGCGAACGACGGTGTGCACGAGCCGGCCGGAGGCGGGTCCGGTCTCGCGGCGGGCGGCACTCCCGGCGCCGACGATCTGGAGTCGCTCGACTTCGCGAGTGTCTCGCCCGAGGAGTTCGCCACCATCGTCAAGGGCATGTCGAAGCGGGAGATCTCCGAGCTGGCCGCCGATCCGCCGCTGCGCAAGCGGGTGTTGCGGGAGATCTTCTCCCGCATGGAGCGCCAGTTCCGTCCGGAGGCGGCCGGCTCGCTCAGCGCGGTGATCCGCTGGGAGATCACCGGGGACACCACCGAGACCTACGACGTCACGGTCCACGAGGGGACGTGCGCGGTCCACGAGGGCGCCTCCGAGGCGAGCCCGCGCACCACCATCACCCTCGGCGACGCCGAGTTCCTGAAGCTGGTCTCGGGCAACGCCAACCCCGTCACGATGTTCATGACCCGCAAGCTGCGGCTCGGCGGCGACGTCGCGCTGGCCACCGGAATGACCCGGCTCTTCAACATCCCCAAGCCCCGCTGAGGAGGCCGACGACATGAGCGGATTCTCCCTCGACCTGACCGAGGACCAGCGCGACCTGCGGGAGTGGGTGCACGGCTTCGCCGCCGGTGTGGTCCGGCCCGCGGCGGCGGAGTGGGACGAGCGGGAGGAGACTCCCTGGCCCGTCATCCGTGAGGCCGCCTCGATCGGCCTCTACAGCTTCGAGACGCTGGCCGAGCTGTTCGGCGACCACACCGGGCTCTCCCTCCAGATCGCCAACGAGGAGCTTTTCTGGGGCGACGCCGGCATCGGCATGGCGATCTTCGGCACCAGCCTCGGTGTCGCCGGGATCTTCGCAGCCGGCACCCCCGACCAGCTCGCGGAGTGGGTGCCGCAGTGCTTCGGCGACGCGCAGGACCCGCGGCTGGCGGCGTTCTGCGTCTCCGAGCCGCAGGCCGGCTCCGACGTCTCCGCGCTGCGCACCCGCGCCCGCTACGACGAGGCGAAGGACGAGTGGGCGATCAGCGGCCAGAAGGCGTGGATCACCAACGGCGGGATCGCGGACGTCCACGTCGTCGTCGCCTCCGTCGAGCCGGAGCTCGGCGCCCGGGGGCAGGCGGCGTTCATCGTGCCGCCCGGGACGAAGGGTCTCGTCGGCGGGCCGAAGATCAGGAAGCTGGGCCTGCGGGCCTCGCACACCGCCGATGTCTTCCTCGACGACGTCCGGGTGCCCGGCGGCTGCCTGCTCGGCGGCCGGGAGAAGCTGGAGCGCAGACTGGCGCGGGCCCGGGAGGGCGGCGCCGCCAAGGGGCAGGCGGCCATGGCGACCTTCGAGGTCAGCCGGCCCACCGTCGGCGCCCAGGCACTCGGTATCGCCCGCGCCGCCTACGAGTACGCGCTCGAATACGCCGGTGAGCGCGAGGCGTTCGGGCGGCCGATCATCGACAACCAGTCGATCGCCTTCGCCCTCGCCGATCTGCGCACCGACATCGACGCGGTGCGGATGCTGATCTGGCGCGCCGCGTGGATGGCCCGGAACGAGAAGCGGTTCACCGCAGGAGAGGGGTCCATGGCCAAGCTGCGCGCCGGCGAACTCGCCGTCAGCGCCGGCGAGAAGGCGGTGCAGATCCTCGGCGGCGCCGGTTACAGCCGTGACCACCCGGTGGAGCGGATGTACCGCGACGCCAAGATCTACACGATCTTCGAGGGCACCAGCGAGATCCAGCGGCTGGTGATCGCCCGCGCCATCTCCGGCCGCCAGATCCGCTGACCGGGCCGGGGTCCGTGGTGGGTGGCGACGGGGCCGCCGTCAGCCGGGCGGCCGTCGGCCGGGCGCCGGCGGCCGGGCCGGCGCTCACCCGGGCCGGCGGTCATCCGGGCCGCTCGCCGGGCCGCTCGTCGGCCCGGCGCGGCGCGGCCGGGGGCAGTGGGGTGGCCGCCCGCTCACGCACTTGCCCGGTGAGCTTCGCCAGCAACGCGGCCAGCGCGTCGCGTTCTGACTCCTCCAGGCCCTCGACCAAGTACATCTCGCGGCCGAGGACCTCCTCGACGGAGCGCTCGATCAGGGCGTGCCCGGCGTCGGTGAGGGAGATGAGGATGCCGCGCCCGCCGCGCGGGTCGGGGGCGCGGGAGACCAGTCCCTCGCGCTCGGCCCGCGCCACCCGCTGGGAGATCGCGCCTGCCGTCACCAGGGTGCGCCCGCCCAGTTCGCGGGTGGTGAGCGTGTAGGGGCTGCCGGACCGCCGGAGAGTGCTCAGCAGGTCGAGCGTCGCCCGGTCGATGCCCGCGCGCCGCAGCACGCGCTGCCGGTCGTCCTCGAACAGCTTGGCCAGCCGGAACACCGGGGTGACGACGGGGATCGACTCGGTGGGCGTCCCCGGCCGCTCCCGCCGCCAGGCGGCGGCGATCTCCCCGGGCGACTCCGGCGGCTGCGTGTCCTCCATGGCGGCGTACTCTCCCGATGTATGTTTAGGTCTAAACGTTGATCTGGCCATATCCACGCTGACGGGACTCACCATGGCACGAACCGTTCTCATCACCGGCGGCACCAGCGGAATCGGTCTCGCTGCGGCCAAGCGCTTCGCCGCCGACGGCGACCGCGTGGTGATCACCGGAAGACACGAGGAGACCGTCAGGGCGGCGGCCCGGGAGTGCGGCGCCGAGGGCGTCGTCTGCGACGGCACCGACCCCGCCCAGGTCGAGGAGCTGGCCGCAGGACTCGGCGACACCCTGGACGTCCTGGTCAACTCCGCAGGCGGACTGCCCGAGTTCACCGCCTCCTCCCACTCCCACCTGGAGACGGTGCTCGCCGAGTGGCACGCAGCCCTCGGCAAGAACCTCCTCACCGCCGTCCTGGCCACCACCGCCGTCAAGGAGAAGCTGGTCGCCGCGCCGGCCGGCGCCGTCATCTCCATCGGAACCATCGGCTCCGAGCGGAGCGGCGGCTCCTACGGCGCCGCCAAGGCAGCGCTGGCGACCTGGAGCGCCGCACTGTCCGCCGTCATCGGCCCGAAGGGCGTCACCTGCAACGTGATCGCGGCCGGGTTCATCGACGAGACCAACTTCTTCCACGGCCGGATGACCGACGCCCGCCGCTCCCACCTGGTGGAGGAGACCCACAACAAGCGGCCCGGCGCCGTCGGCGACATGGCGTCCACCATCCACTTCCTCGCCTCCGACGGCGCCCGGCACATCACCGGCCAGACCATCCACGTCAACGGCGGCGCCCACACCACGCGCTGAGCGCGGCACCCGGCGCGGGCCGCGTCGGCCCGCGCCCCCGATGTCACATCCTCCGGGCCTGTCCCGTCATCGCTGTGAGGCCCCGCGTCCGGCGGGGCGAAGAGGCAGGAGACATCGTCATGGCACGCATCTCGCTCACCCCGCGCCGCACCCCGCTGGTACGGCTGGCCCTGTGGTACTCGCGCCGCGCGTACGGCCGTGAGATGGAGCCGCTGCTGGCCGCCGCGCACCACCGGCGCCTGCTGCGCACCCTCGCCCGCTACGAACTGGGCGTCGCACGCTGGAAGGCGCTGGACCCCGCCCTGAAGCACCTGGCGGTCGCCGGCACGGCGGCGAGCATCGGCTGCTCCTGGTGCATGGACTTCGGCCACTGGGAGGCCGACCGGCTCGGTCTGCCGATGGAGAAGGTCAGCAGGATTCCGGCCTGGCGCGAGCACCGCGACAGCTTCGACGAGACAGAGCTGCTGGTCCTGGAGTACGCCGAGCAGATGACCGCCAACCCGCCCGAGGTCACCGACGAGGTCGCCGCCACGCTGCTGCGCGAGCTCGGAGAGGCCGCCTTCGTGGAACTCACCACCATGATCGCGCTGGAGAACCAGCGCTCCCGCATCAACAGCGCGCTCGGGCTGGTCAGCCAGGGCTTCGCCACCGAGTGCGCCGTCCAGCCCCGCCGCGCGGCGTCCGCGAAGTGAGCACCGGGAGCGCCGGCCCGGCGGGCGGCGGCACGCCCGCCGGGGGGCCGGGGGATGGGGCACCGGTCGCGGAGTTCATGCGCCACCGCGACCGGCTGTTCGGCATCGCCTACTGGATGACCGGCAGCGTCGCGGACGCCGAGGACCTGGTCCAGGAGACGTGGCTGCGCTGGAACGCCGTCACCGTCCCGGTGGCACGGCCCGGCGCCTACCTCGCGCGCACCGTCACCAACCTGGCCCTCGACCGCCTCGGCTCCGCCGCCGCGCGGCGCGAACGGTACGTCGGCCCCTGGCTGCCGGAACCGCTGGTCACCGCCCCGGACGCGTCAGACGAGGTGGAACGCGCGGAGGCGGTGTCGCTGGCGCTGCTGGTGGTGCTGGAGAGCCTGTCCCCGCTGGAACGCGCCGCGTTCGTGCTGCGGGAGGTCTTCGGCTACTCCCACCGCGAGATCGCGGAGGCGCTGGACCGCTCCGAGGCGTCGGTGCGGCAACTCGCCCGCCGCGCGCGCTCACACGTCGAGGCACGCCGCCCCCGTTACGACACCTCCGCCGCGCGGCAACGCCGGCTGACGGAGCAGTTCCTCGCGGCCGCCGTCGGAGGCGATGTCGGCGAGCTGATGCGGCTGCTCGCCCCCGACGTGACCGTCTGGGCGGACGGCGGCGGCAAACGGCGTGCCGCGCTCCGGCCGCTGCACGGCGCCGACCGCACCGCCCGCTGGGCGCTCGGAGTCCTTTCCCAGGCACCGGAGTTGGAGGTGGCGTTCGCCACCGTCAACGGGCAGCCCGGCATCCTCGCGACCAGCGGCGGCGAACCGGACACCGTCGCCGTTCTCGACATCGACGGGCAGGGGCGCATCGCCGCCATCCGGCTGCTGCGCAACCCCGACAAGCTCTCCCACCTGCGGGTACCGGGGACGGGCAGTGGCCGTCCACCGGCGGCGGGGCAGGAGCCGGACTGAGCGGTGACGTGGGCGGGCCGTACGGGCCGGACAGGCCCGACTCGGCCCGCCTCAGAGAGACTTGCGGCAGAGGTAGCTGCCGAAGATCCGGCCCTCGTAGTCGCTGCGCAGGATCTCGAAGCCCGACCGTTCCAGCATCGGCTCCAACAGCCAACGGTAGGTGGAGTGTTCGGTGCGCAGATGCTCCGCGTAGTCGTCGCGGGTGTAGCCACGGGCGGGGTCGCCGCTCGGCGCGTTCTCCAGCCACTGCCGGAAGAGCGGTTCGGCCTCCGCCGGGGAGCAGTCGAAGACCAGGTCGCTGAGCACCAGCAGCCCGCCCGGCCGCAGCATCGCACCGATCCGGTCCAGCGCCACCGCTTTCCAGATGTCCGGCAGTTGGTGCAGCGCGTGCCGGGTGTGAACCGCGTCGGCGGGCGGCCCCTGGTGGCGGTAGCTGAGGAAACCGGCACGGACGCACCGCAGGTTGTCGAGCCGTTCGTCGGCGACCCGGGCGCGCAGATGGTCGACCATCGCCGGGGAGACGTCGACCGCGATCACCTCGCCGAACCGCCGCGCGGCGGCGAGGGCGAACCGGCCCGTCCCGGCGGCCAGATCGACCACTCTCGATGTGCCGTCCACCCCGTGGTCGCGCAGCAGGGCGAGTTGGGGCGTGGGGTCGGGGCTGCCCTGCTTGCGGTCGAAGCCCGCCACGAACTCCGGGTCCAGGTGTTCCGGCCCGGCATAGGCCAACTCATCCGGCAGATAGGGCTCTTCGCGCGCCGCGGACGCCGTCGGGCCGTGGTCCGCGTCGGCCGCGTGGGGCGGATGCTCCGGCGGGGGTGGCGTGCCCGGCGGTGTGCTGGGTGTGGTGG
>NZ_BHZI01000044.1 GCF_004305975.1 Streptomyces otsuchiensis | reverse complement strand
CCCGGGGGGTGGCGCCCGAGGCGCTCTGGCGCTATGACGCGCCCGGCGAATCCCTGGTCGTCCCCCGCGTCTGGCGGGACGGCACGGTCCTGCTGTCGAGCTCCGACCGGATGACCGGAGTGGACCTCGCCACCGGGGAGGAGGTGTGGACGCGCGGCGACGTCGGGGTCTCGCCGAGCCTTCTCGGAGATGTGGCGCCCTTCCCGTTGGAGGGCTCCGCCATGGCCTTCGCCCACCACGGGGAGATCGTCGCGATCGACGCCGAGACCGGTGCGCAGCTGTGGACGGACACCCGCTACGTCCCGCAGGACGCGGAGTACGGCGGGCGTCGGCTCGACCGCGTCTATCTCAGCACGGACGACGGAACCGCGCTGCTCCTGTGGACGCGATCGGCCGATGACGACTACGAAGGTTACGGGGTCGCACTGTACGACACCGTCGCCCGGGAGGAACGCTGGCATGTGCCGGTGCCGATGGACGGTTCGGACGCACTGTTCTCAATCATCGGCGACTCCGTGCACGTCGTCAGCGGCGTGGACGGTGGATACCGTCAGGCCTCCTACCGGATCAGGGACGGCGACGAGGAGTGGGTGCGCGACCTCGACGGCGAGCTGACGTTCAACTGGCTGTCCGCGCTGGACTCCGAGGGCCTGTTCGTCAGCGGGAGCGAGGGGGACATTCAGCTCCACGACGCCGTCACGCTGGAGCCCCTCTGGGACCGCGCCGTCGGCACCTCGCAGTCACGGTTCGGCAATGCTCGGGCGGAGACGGTTCGCTGGGAGGGTGAGGGCCGCAAGGTCCTGTTCCTCAACGACGACGACGTGAGGGTCATCGCGCTCGACCTCGCCACCGGCGAGGAGCTGTGGCGGGGAGTCCTGCGGGACGAGAGCGCCTACGAGGGGATCGTGCACCCTCGGACCGCGCTCACGCCTTCGGGCTCGACCCTCCTGGTCGGTGGGATGGAGGTCACGGCTCTCGACGCGCGCACCGGCGCCGTCCGGTGGGTGTTCCAGCATGCCGAGCGTGCCGACCGGGCGACGTACTCGGTGTTCGCCGGCCGTGACGCGATGCTGGTCTGGGACGGCACGACGGCCTTCGGCCTCCCGGTGGAGTGAGGCGCATGCGACCACGTTCCACGCATATCACCGCGGGCCCGCGCCCCTTGACCAAGGCCGACCCCGACCGCGTCGGCGGCTGGTCACTCCTGGCCCGGCTGGGGGCGGGCGGTGCCGGTGTCGTCTATCTGGCCCGCGACGATCGGCTGCGGCTCGCCGCGCTGAAGGTCCCGCACCGCGACGACGCCGTGTCACTGGCGCGTTTCACCGGGGAAGTCCGGGCCAACGCGCTGTTGCCCGGTGCGGGCGGTCCGCCGGTCCGCGGCGTGGCGGAGCCGCTGGACGCCGCCACGAGCGGGTCACCTCCTCATCTGGCCACCCAGTACCTGCCCGGTTGGACGTTGCGACGCTGCGTCGATCACTCCGGCCCGCTGCCGGAACCGGCGTTGCGGCGCGCGGCGACCGCGCTGACCGGCGCCGTCCTGGTGCTGCACGGAGCGGGCGTCGTCCACCGTGACGTCAAACCCTCCAACGTGCTGATCACGGCCGACGGGTTGTGGCTGGTGGACCTCGGCATCGCCCGGGTGAGCGGTGCCGAGCCCCCGGCGGAGCCGGCGCGTCGTGAGGGCTCCCCGGGGTACACCCCGCCGGAACGCCTCGCGGCCGCCACGGGGACGGACGAGGCGGAGGACGTCTTCGGATGTGCCGCGACGCTCGCGTTCGCGGCCGTCGGGCGGGACCCGTTCGGTACCGGCACCCCCGACGAACTGGCCTACCGGGTCCGGCACGCGCCCCCGGACCTGTCGGGGGCGCCGCGCGCGGTCCGCGCCGTGCTGGAGCCCGGGCTCGCTCCGGATCCGGCGGCGCGGCCGTCGGTCGCCGAGCTGGGGGCGCTGCTGGGTGAGCCGGGAGAGCTGGACGATGTCCTGCCCGAGCCGGTGCGGCGGGAGCTGCGTGCCCTCGCGGGCAGCGACTGGGCGCATGCCGCGCCCTGGCGGGAGGCTCCGCCGGTGGCCTCTGGGACGCGACGGCGCGCGGTGCTGCTGGGCGCGGTCGGTGCGGCGGCGCTGGGCACGGTGGGAGCGGCCGGTTTTGCGGGGCACCTGCTGGGGCGGCGGGCCAGGGCGTCCGCGGCCCCGGAGGAGGTCCGCGGGCCGGCGGAGGCATCCGACATGAGCAGCCGGGAGCGGTGGGCCCGTCCCGTGGCGGTGCCCCCGGTCGGCCGCGCCGTGCTGGCGGACGGCGTGGTCTTCCTGCCGGGTCTGCTGGCCAGGGCTTTCGACACGCGGACCGGTGAGCTTCTGTGGTCGCGTCCCGGACTGGCCGGGAGTGCTCCGACACCGGTGGACGGCGGGCGGCTGCTGGCACACCACCAGATCGTGGGCGGCGGCGAGCAGCAGCTGGCGCTGACCGAGACCCGGACCGGGCGAAGCTGGGCCTCCCGGCCGCTCGGGGTCGCGCTGCGCACGATGACCGCCACGGCGGTCGTGGGCACCCGGGGGCCGGTGGCGTTCGTGACCGGCGTGGATCCGGAGGCGGACCCGGAGGCGGACCCGGAGGAGGCGGAGAGCGGGCGGCGCCCGCTGGTGGCGTACGACGCGGTCCGTGACGAGGTGCTGTGGCGGACGACCTTCCCCGCGGTCGGCGGCAACGAGGTGGCGGGCGCGGTGTCCGGGGACACCCTGCTGGTGGTCGCCGCCGACTCGGTGCACGGTTTCGAGGTCGGCAGCGGCACCGAGGTCTGGGCCCGGGATCTGGGTGCCTCGCTCGTCGACGGGCACTGGAGCGGTACGCCGTCGCGGCGGGTGGCGGCCGACAGCGCCGGCCGGGCCGCGGTCACCGGCAGAGGTGTCCTCCTGCTGGACAGCGCCGACGGGTCGACGATCTGGTCGGTGGAACCCGACGCGGACCCGGATTTCGCGGAGGCCAGCGAGGAGCACGAGATGGACGGGATGCCCATGTTCGGCGCGCCGGCGTTCTCTGGGGAGTCGCTGTTCCTCGCCGAGGCACGCTGGGGGGTGCGCGCGCTCGGGACCGCCGAGGGCACGACGCGGTGGCACTGGGAGGCCGAGGGCCCCTTCGGGGCGCCTCCGGCCGGCTGTCTCGCCTCCGGCGGTCTGGTCTTCCCGCCCGCTGGGCAGTTCGACTCCGCGGTGACGGCTCTCGACGCGGAGAGCGGCGAGGTGGCGTGGCATCTGCGGGACGGTGAGGCGACGGGCGGCGAGCCGCAGCTGCTCGCCGACGAGAGTGGTGTGTATCTGCTGCGCAATGACCGGCTGCGGGCGATCACTCCCTGAGGCGGCGGGCCGGTCTCCGTCGTCGCCGTGAGTGGCGCCGACATCGGGGCCGGGACCGGCGTGCCCCCGGGCTGCACCGTCCCGGGGGCGTGGTGATCAGGAGCGAGGAGGGCGAGTGGAGCACGCCCCCTCGCTCGGCGCGTGATCCACCGAGGGGCCCGGCCCTGAGGTCCTGGCCTGCTCGGTGGTGTGCCGGGGCGTCAGGCGGTCGGCTGGGTGAAGCGGATGCGGTTGCCGAAGGGGTCGCGCAGCCCGCAGTCGATTCCGTAGGGGCGCTCGGTGGGTTCCTCGGTGAACTCCACCCCTCGCTCCAGCAGCTTCTTGTAGGTCTTGTGGCAGTCGTCCGTGGTGAAGATGAGCCAGCCGCCCATGGCGCCCCTGGAGACCAGCTCGCGTACCTGTTCCGCGGTCTCCTCCGACATCGCCGGGGGGCCGGGCTTCTCCAGCAGGATCTGCCGCTCGGGGTGCCCGGGAACGCTGACGGTCAGCCAGCGCATGAAGCCCATGTCGATGTCGGCGGCGACTTCCAGGCCCAGTTTGCCGACGTAGAAGTCGCGGGCCTCGGTCTGGTCGAGAACGTAGATCTGTGACTGTGTGATGGCGTTGAACATGATGCTGACGCTATCCAGATGTTGACGAAAGAACTTATCCGAAACTGCTCGGTCACGGGCCGCCTGTCGTGAGGCGGGGATGCCGGGATGCGGGGACGCCGGGCGAACCGTCAGGCACACGGCCGGGTCCACGCCATCGTGAAGCAGGTCGGCACCGACGCCGCGCTCGCCTCCCTGCGGTAGGTCCTGGGTGAGCGGCCGACGATGTCGTGGAAGGTACGGCTGAAGGTGCCGGGGCTGGTGAAGCCGACCTCGAAGCAGATGTCCGTCACCGACGTGCCGGTCTCCCGCAGCAGGAACATGGCGCGCTCGACACGTCTGCGTTGCAGGTAGCGGTGGGGCGTCTCGCCGAACGTCGCGCGGAAGGTCCGCGCGAAGTGCGCCGGTGAGGCGTGGGCGAGACGCGCGAGGGCGGGTACGTCCAGCGCTCGCGCGTACTCGCGGTCCATCGCGTCCCGGACCCTGAGCATCCGGCGGTTGGTGTCCTCCACTGCGTGGTTCACGGTGTTACTCCACCACCCCCCACTGACAACGGCACCGCGAGGAACTCCGCGACGGCCCGGGCGAACCAGCCCGGGTCGTCGTCGTGGATCCAGTGTCCGGCTTCGGGGTGGACGAGCAGGTCGGTGTCCGGGCGGCGGCGGACCATCTCGGCGGCCAGGTGGGCGGGGAGCAGGGTGCTCCGTCCTCCCCTCAGGACGCGGGCGGGGCAGTGGGAACCCAGCCAGTCGGCCCACCAGTCCCCCGTCCCCCGGGCCTGGACCTCGGCCATGTCCTCCCAGCCGAAGAGGAGCCGCCACCCGTCGGGCGTCTCGACCGCGCTCCGCAGGAAGTAGGAGCTGTCGGGGACTCCGCGTTCCTCGATCGCCGCGGCCAGCGCCGCCCGGGTGGGCGCCGTCCGGGGCCAGCCCCGTACCTCGAGCACCGGGTGCTCGATCTCCGGCCGCCGCATCAGGGGCCCGACGTCCTCGATGACCAGCCCGGCCACCAGTTCCGGGTGGCGCGCCGCCAGTTGGTAGGCGGTGATGCCGCCGAGGGAGTGCCCGAGCACCACGACCGGCCCGCTGTCCAGGGCACGCACCAGTGCGGCCGCGTCGGTGACGAAGTCCTCGCGCCGATAGCTCCCGGCCGCTCCGGTGCTGCCGTGGCCCCGTTGGTCGGGCGCGACGATCCGGGCCGCGCCCGCGAGGTCATCGGCGAGCCGGGCGAAGACCGATCCCCGGCCGAAGGTGCCGTGGAGCGCGACCACGGTCGGACCGTCCCCTCCGTAGTCCTCGCAGATCAGGGTGGGCCCGTCGGTGTGGGGAAAGGCGCGGCGCATGTCGGTGGTCACTCCTGGGCGGTGAATGCGGGACGGGTCATTCAACACCGTGCGGCGGCTGCCCGGAACGGGGGTGTGCGGTCATTCCCGGGGGCGGCGGCCCGCTCGCAGCAGGGCCCACCCCGCGCCGCCCAGCCAGGCCGTGGCGACGAGCCAGCCGCCCAGTACGTCGGTCAACCAGTGCACCCCGAGGTAGACCCGGGTGAGGCCCACCGCCACCGCCCAGCCGCCGAGCAGCGCGAGGGCGAGCGGCAGGCGCCGGCTGCCGCGGATCAGCAGGGCGGCGACGACCAGGCCCGCGGCGAGCGCGGCGGTGGTGGTGTGCCCGGACGGGAAGGACCACCGGGAGGCGTCGGTGGCGAAGTCCGCCACGGGTGGCCGGGGCCGGGCCACGGCCACCATCACCAGGTAGCGCGTCAGCTGACCGGCGATCAGGCAGCCCAGAAAGCCCGCGGCGCAGGCCAGTCCCCGGTCGCGGGGGCGTCCGGCGTACAGGCCGGCCAGCAGCACCAGCACGTAGGGCACGAGGCCGGTCCCGGTGTGGGTGACGAGGCGGGCGGTCAGGACGGCACCGTGGTTCCGGTGCTCCACGGACCAGGTGTGCGCCGCGGCGTCCGGCGGCACGGGCCCACGCCCGGAGACCACGACCACCAGGAGCAGCGCCACGAACGCGACCGCGCTCACCAGGCCGACCGCGGCCGCTCTCCGGGCGGCCGTCGTCGGGGCGCGTGGGGGTCGTCTCCGTCCCGGCATGGCCGGATTCTCGCAGCGCGGTCCGCCGGCGGGCCGGGAGGACGTCGCCCGGCGTGGCGCGGGGCCCGGGGCGGGCCCGGTGGACGGGCGCGCCCGGAAGGGGGTCAGTGGCGCCAGAGGCCGGTGGCGAGGAAGTCCGAGACCGCGTCACGGTACGGGGCGATGTCGAGTCCCTGCTCCCGCAGCCAGTCGTCGGAGTAGTACTTGTCGAGGTAGCGCTCGCCCGGATCGCAGATGAGGGTGACGACCGAGCCGCGCTCCCCCGAGGCGACCATCTCGGCGACGATCTTCCAGGCGCTCCACAGCCCCGTTCCGGTGGAGCCGCCGGCGCGGCGGCCCGTGCGCTCCTCCAGCGCCCGCACGGCGGCGATGCTGGCGGCGTCGGGGACCTTCATCATCCGGTCGATGGCGCGCGGCAGGAAGCTCGGCTCCATCCGGGGGCGGCCGATGCCCTCGATGCGCGACCCGCAGTCGCTGGCGGCGGCCGGGTCCTCCTCGACCCAGCCGTCGAAGAAGCAGGAGTTCTCCGGGTCGGGCACGCAGATCCGGGTGTCGTACTGCATGTAGTGCACGTAGCGCGCGATCGTCGCCGAGGTGCCGCCGGTTCCGGCGGTGGCGACGATCCACGCCGGCTCGGGGTAGCGCTCCAGGCGCAGCTGCTGGTAAACGGACTCGGCGATGTTGTTGTTGCCGCGCCAGTCCGTCGCCCGTTCGGCGTAGGTGAACTGGTCCATGTAGTGGCCGCCGGTCTCGGCGGCCAGCCGCGCGGACACGTCGTAGACGGTGCGGGGGTCGTCCACCAGATGGCAGCCGCCGCCGTGGAACTCGATGAGACGGGTCTTCTCACGGCTGGTGGTCGCGGGCATGACGGCGATGAACGGCACGCCGATCAGCTTCGCGAAGTACGCCTCCGAGACGGCGGTCGATCCCGAGGACGCCTCGATCACCGGGCGTCCGGGCCGGATCCAGCCGTTGCACAGGCCGTAGAGGAAGAGGGAACGCGCCAGGCGGTGCTTCAGACTGCCCGTGGGGTGGGTCGACTCGTCCTTGAGGTACAGGTCGATGCCCCAGGACTCGGGGAGCGGGAAGAGCAGCAGATGGGTGTCGGCGCTGCGGTTGGCGTCCGCCTGGACCTTGCGTACCGCCTCCTTCAGCCAGGCGCGGTAGGAAGGGTCGCTGCGGTCGACGTCCAGGGTGCCGGGGACGTTCCCGGCGGCCGGTGCCTGCTCGGTGCTCACGTCCCGATCCTACGCACGGGCGGGCGCGCCACGGGCGGGGACGCCCGGCCGGTCCCGGAGTGCGGCGGGGCGGCCGCGCGACGCGGGTGCGGGCACGGGCCGCCGCGGTTGCGACGCGATGTGACGCGCATCACTCTGGGGAGTCGGCGGTACCCGGCTCAGTCCTCCGGCGTGCCCGGCGCGGCCGCCGAGACGGGAGTGCCACGTGATCAGCTCCTCGACATCGACCAGCCGGCACTGCGCGGTCCAGTTCCAGGCCCTGCCGAGCCGGATCGGGCAGGTGCGGCGGATCGTCGGCGCGCAGTTGCGGCGTTGGGGGCTGCCGCAACTGGTGGACCCGGCCGCGCTCGGTGTGACCGAACTGCTGGCCAACATCCATCTGCACGCCGCCTCCGACAAGTTCTGCACGGTGGAGCTGCTGCTGCTCCGGGGCCGTCTGACGATCTCGGTTCAGGACCACGACCCGCGCCTGCCCCATCTGCGGCACGCGGCGCAGCTGGCCGTGGGCGGGCGGGGCCTGGCGCTGGTGGCGGCGATCGGCGACAGCTGGGGGTCGCGGGCCCGGGCGGACGGCGGCGGCAAGATCGTGTGGTTCACGCTGCCGGTTCCGGACTCGGCCGGCGGGTCCGGTGAGGGCGACGAGCGCCGGGACGCGGGCCGGCGGCGCGAGGAGGTGTCGATGGCTCCGGACGACGCCCTGTTGCGGCGCTCGGGCGTGGTCTGACGTTCCCACCGCCGCCGCGTCACCCCGAGAGAGCGGCGCCACGGCCCGCGCGGCGGTCCGCTGTCGGTGGGCCCTGGCAGACTCCAGCCCATGAGCAGGTGGGCGGGCCTATGAGCAGGTGGGCGCTGGCGGAGTACCCGGACGGGACGGTGCGTGTCCGCCCGCTGCGCCCGGACGGCACTCCGGCGGGGGAACCGGAGTCGGCACCGGACGTCGCGGCGGCGGTGCGTGAACGGCCGGGGGTCACGCGCTGGGTCTGGCGGAGCACGGCGGAGCTGGCGCCCAGGCTGCTGGAGGCGCGCGTTCGGGCCGAGCGCTGTCACGACGTCGAGGCGGCGGAGGCGGTACTGCTCGGGTACGAGGGGGCGTTCGGTGCCCCGCGCGGCCTGGCCGCCGCCCGGGCCCGGGCGCACCGGCAGCCGGTGCCCGAGGATCCGCCGCCGAGGTCGGCCGATTCGGGTCAGCCCTCGCTCTTCGACGTGGCACCGCCGGTGCTGCCGGGCGGCTTCGACCCGCTGGGCACCCTGGTCGAGGTCCACGCCGGGCAGCTCGCACGGGTCGCGGCCACCGACCGGCCCGGCCGGATGGCTCTGTTGCTGGCGGCGGAGTCCGCGGGCACCCTCGTCGCCGCGGAGATGAACCACACCGGGCTGCCGTGGCGGGCGGACGTCCATCTGGCTCTGCTGGACGAACTGCTCGGTCCCCGACCGGCCGGAGGGCTTGAACCGCGACGGCTGACCGAACTGGCCGGGGAGATCTCCGCGGCGTTCGGCCGCCGGGTCCGCCCGGATCTCCCCGCCGAGGTGGTCGCCGCATTCCGGCAGGCCGGTGTGGCGTTGCGGTCGACCCGCTCCTGGGAGCTGCGGGAGGTCGACCACCCGGCGGTGGCGCCGTTGCTGGAGTACAAGCGGCTCTACCGGGTGCACACCGCGCACGGCCGGAGCTGGCTGCGCAGCTGGGTGCGGGACGGGAGGTTCCGGGCGCAGTACGTGCCCGGCGGCGCCGCCTCGGGCCGGTGGACCACCAACGGCGGCGGCGCGCTGCAGATCCCCCGGGTCATCCGGGGAGCGGTACGCGCCGCCCCGGGGTGGCGGCTGGTGGTGGCCGACGCCGACCAGCTGGAGCCACGAGTGCTGGCGGCGATCTCCCGCGACCGGGCGCTGGCGGCGGTGGCGGCGGATGAGGGGGATCTGTACACGGCGGTCTCCCGGCGCCTCTTCGACGGCGACCGCGAGCAGGCGAAGCTGGCGGTGCTGGGGGCGGTCTACGGTCAGACCTCGGGTGACGGCCTGCGCCACCTGGCGGGGCTGCGGCGCCGGTTCCCGGACGCGGTGGCGTATGTGGACGAGGCGGCGCTGGCGGGTGAGCGCGGGCGGCTGGTACGGACGCACCTGGGCCGTACCAGCCCGCCCGCGGGCGCCACCGGCGACGACCGCGACGGCGGATCCGGTGACTCCGGTGACTCCGGCGGTTCCGGTGACTCCGGTGACTCCGGTGCGGGAACCACGGGTGATCCCGGCGGCCGGGGCTCGGCGGCGCGGGCGCGCGGCCGGTTCACCCGGAACTTCGTGGTGCAGGGCAGCGCCGCCGAGTGGGCGCTGCTGGTACTGGCGGCCCTGCGCCGCTCGCTGACGGGCCGCCGCGCCGAGCTGGTGTTCTTCCAGCATGACGAGGTGATCGTGCACTGCCCGGCCGAGGAGGCGGCGGAGGTGGTCGCCGCGGTGCGCTCCGCGGGTGAAACCGCCGGGCGGCTGGCGTTCGGGGACACTCCGGTGCGGTTCCCGTTCAGCTGTGCCGTGGTGGAGTGCTACGCCGACGCCAAGTGACCTCTCCCCCGCCCCGGACGGTCACCGCGGACGGGCGAGGGTTCAGCCGGCCAGGGCGGCCAACGGGTCGTCCAGGACCGGCTGCCAGGCCACTTCCGCCGCGCCCACCAGGCTGTTGTGGTCCAGCGAGCAGGCCAGGATCGGCACGCTTCCGCTCCGCCCCCACAGGCTGCGGTCGGCGACGACGGCGCGCAGCCGGGCCGGTTCCGCGGCCAGCAGTGCGCGGTGCAGCCCGCCGAGGATGACCCGGTCCGGGTTCAGGACGTTGACCATGGCGGCCAGGCCCTGGCCCAGGCGGTCCACGAGTTGCCGCACCGCTTCCCGGACGGCCCGGTCCTCCGGGTGGCTGCCGGCGAGTAGCGCGCGGGCCTGGTCCAGCGGGGAGAGCGCGGGGTCGGGTGTGACTCCGGCGGTCTCCAGCAGCGCGAGGGGGTCGGTCTCGACGTCGAGGCAGCCCCGGCCGCCGCAGTGGCAGGGGCGGCCCTGCGGGTCGACGGTGAGGTGACCCACCTCGAGGGCGAGGCCGGAACTGCCGGTGTGCAGGCGCCCGTCGAGGACGAGTGCGCCGCCGACGCCGCGGTGCCCGGTGGCGACGCACAGTAGGTGCTGCGCGCCCTTCCCGGCGCCGTGGCGGTGTTCGGCGAGCGCGGCGAGGTTGACGTCGTTGCCGCAGCGCCCGGCGACGGGCACCCCGGCGGCGGCGAGGCGGTCGCGGAAGATGTCGTGCACGGGCGCTCCTGCGGGCCAGGCGACGTGCAGCGGGTTGAGGGCGGTGCCGTCGGGTTCGGCGACGGCGGAGGGGACGGCGAGCCCGGCGCCCAGGCAGCGACGGCCGCTGTCGGCGAGCAGGCGGGCGCCGGACTCGACGGCGTCTCCGATGACCTGGGCGGGATCGGCGTCCACGGTCATGCAGGCGGGCGCGGTGGCGACCACACGGCCGCCGAGCCCCACGAGCGCGACCCGGAATCCGTCGGCGTGGACCTGGACGGCGAGCACGACCGGGCCGTCGTCGGCGATGCCCAGCCGGTGGGAGGGCCGGCCCTGCGCCCCGGACGCGGCGAGCGGGCGGGGGTCGACGGTGATCAGTCCGAGCGCCTGGAGTTCGGTGGCGACGGCTCCGGCGGTGGCGCGGGTCACGCCGAGTTCGGTGGTGAGCACCGCGCGGGTCGGCGCGCGGCCGGTGTGCACCAGTTCCAGTGCGGGGCCCAGCGCGCCGCGGCCTCGGTCCAGCTTGGTTCGTGTCGGGGTCACGGACCTATTCTTACTTTGTACACCCGGGAAACAAATCCGGGGAGCCGCCTGGGCCGTCCCTCCCGAGGCGTCGCAGCCTTTTCATTACCGAGCGGTAACGACCGTGGTAGCTTCGGCAGATGGCCGGAAGCCCCTATACCGCCCGCGGTCTGCGCCGCGTCCTGTCGTGGTGGCCGCCCTACCGTTTCGCGGGCGTGCGCGTGCTGCACATCGCCGAGGACTGGAGTTCGGCGCGGGTGCGGATGCGGCTGGGCCGCACCAACCGCAACGCCTTCGGGACCCACTTCGGGGGCTCGCTGTACTCGATGTCCGATCCGTTCTGGGCCCTGTTGGTGCTGCACCGGCTCGGCGAAGACTACGTGGTCTGGGACAAGGCCGCCGAGATCGAGTTCGTCTCACCCGGCCGGGGTGAGGTCTTCGCCGAGTTCGTCCTCGCGGAGGAACGGGTCGCGGAGATCCGCGCGGCGACGGAGGGCGGCGCGAAGGCACTTCCGTGGTTCGACTCCACCGTCACAGCGGCGGACGGCACCGTGGTCGCCCGGGTCCGCAAGCAGCTCTACGTCCGGCGGAAGGCCACCCGGCGCTGACCCACCGGACCGGCCCGAGGAGCCACTTGACCGGCGAAGCCGGCGGGGACGGCGAAGCCGGCGGGGCCGGTCGCCTCGCGCCGGCCCCTCACGCACCCGGCGAGCGCAGCCCGACGTCGTGGGCGAGCAGCGTCACCGACGCGGTGAAGAACTCCTCCCGCGCCTCGATCACCCGGTTGAAGTGCCCGAAGAGTTCGAAGCTGATCAGTCCGAACAGCTGCGCCCAGGCCGCGATCAGTGGCGCGGTCAGTAGCTCGGCCGGGACCGGCGGCGCCTGAGGCGCGTCACCGGCCATCCGGCCGGCCAGCTGCCGCAGGTCGTCGGCGACGGCGGCCGGGACCCGCCCCGGGCCGGGCGGAGTGAACAGTCCGGCGGAGCGGGCGTCGGCGGCGACGATCAGCAGCGCGCGCCCGATGCGGGCGGCCGGAGCGGCGGTGTCGCGGGGCGCGGCGTAGCCGGGGACCGGTGATCCGTAGATCAGGGCGTACTCGTGGGGGTGGTCGCGCGCCCAGCCGCGTACGGCGCGGCACACCTCGCACCAGCGGGCCACCGGGTCGGGGTGTTCACCGGCGGAGCCGAGGGCCCGTTCGGCGGCCGCGCCCACCGCGTCGTAGGCGTCGACGATCAGGGCGGTCAGCAGGTCGTCGCGGCTCGGGAAGTAGCGGTAGATCGCGGAGGAGGCCATGCCCAGCTGACGGGCGACGGCGCGCAGCGAGAGCCGCGCGGCGCCCTCGTCGGCCAGCTGGCGGCGGGCCTCCTCTTTGATGGCCGCGGTGATCTCGGCGCGGGCACGGCTGCGTGCTCCCTGGATCGCGTTCATGGCGGCGATGATGCCAGCCTCCGGAGCAGCGCACAACATCGAGAGCACCGCTCTTGCAAAAGCGTCGAGCTAGGCGCACACTGATCCAGGAAGAGAGCAGTGCTCACATTTTGCAGTGACCGATCGGAGCGCACCGTGCCGCACGTCTACCAGGGGCCCACCACCCCGACCGTCAACCGCCTCGTCATGTGGTTCGCCCGCCGCGGTGTCAGCCTCATGGGAGCGCGCATCCTGACGGTGCGCGGACGCACCAGCGGGGAGCCCCGCCGGGCCCCCGTCAACCCGCTCACCCACGAGGGGGCTCTCTACCTGGTCGCGCCGCGCGGCCACGTCCAGTGGACGCGGAACCTGCGCGCCTCCGGTGAGGCCGAGTTGCGGCTCGGGCGCGGCAACCGCGTCTACAGGGCAACCGAGGTCTCCGACGACGCCAAAGCCCCGCTGCTGCGTGCCTACCTGGCGCGTTGGAAGGGCGAGGTGGGCAAGTACTTCGAGGCCGACAGCCTCGACACCCGCTCCACCGACGAGCAGTGGCAGGCCGTCGCCTCCCACTACCCGGTCTTCGCGCTCACCGAGCGCGGCTGACGCCTCGCGGGCGCGCGCCCGCCCGCGACGGGGCCGGGCGGGGGCGCCCACGAGCCGAGCCCGTCAGGGACGTTCGCGCATCTCCAGCACCCTGCGCGCCATCGGCGACGTCCGCACGATGCCGGCCAGCGAGGTGGAACCGCGGGTGATCCGGGTGAACGCCACCCAGGCCGGGCGGAAGCCGACCAGCGCCGTGTGGAACAGGCGCGGCCGGCGGGAGAACACCTCCAGCAGCCGTCGGCCGACTCCCATTTCCGCGCCCAGGCCCGACTTGACGGCGAAGGTGTAGTTGAGTGCCTGCCGCCGCGCGTCCACCGCGTCGCCGGCGTCGGCGATCCGTACCGCCCACTCCCCCGCCAGCCGGCCCGAGCGCAGCGCGAAGGAGATGCCCTCCCGCGTCCACGGTTCCAGCAGGCCGGCGGCGTCTCCGCAGACCAGCACCCGGCCGCGGGAGAGCGGGGAGTCGTCGGTCCGGCAACGGGTCAGATGGCCCGAGGAGACGGAGGGCTCGAACCCGGCCAGGCCGAGGCGGCCCACGAGGTCACTGAGGTACTGCCGTGTCGCCGCGCCCTCACCGCGCTGGGCGATCACGCCGACCGTCAGGGTGTCGCCCTTGGGGAAGACCCAGCCGTAGGACCCCGGCAACGGGCCCCAGTCCAGGAGGACGCGGCCCTTCCAGTCGGCTGCGACCTCGGGCGGGACCGGGATCTCGGACTCCAGGCCGAGGTCGACCTGCTCCAGACGGACCCCGACATGGGTTCCTATCCGGCTGGCGGAGCCGTCCGCGCCGACGACGGCACGCGCCAGCAGCGTCTCACCGCCGGCGAGCACCACCGCGACGGTGCGGCGGTCGGGGACCGCGGGGCCGTGCTGTTCGACCCGGGAGACCTGCGCGCCGGTCCGCAGCCGCGCGCCCGCGGCGACCGCCGAGCGGGCCAGCGCGTCGTCGAACTCCGGTCGGTTCACCAGGCCGAACAGCATCCGCTTGGAGCGCCGGGTGCGCGTCATCCGCCCGTTCAGCGAGAAGGTGACGGCGTGCACCCGGTCGCTGAGCGGCAGTTCGAATCCGGGTGGCAGCGCGTCCCGGCTGGGGCCGATGATGCCGCCGCCGCAGGTCTTGTACCGGGGTAGCTCCGCCTTCTCCAGCAGCAGCGTCCGCCGTCCCGCCGCCGCGGCGGCCCGGGCCGCCGCCGATCCGGCCGGGCCGGCCCCCACCACGATGACGTCCCACACCTCGCCGTTGCCGGCCGCGCTGTCGTTGCTCACCTGTCGCTGACGCTCCCGTTCGCCCTCGTGACCGGCCCTGGTCCGGGCCGCTTTCGGCCATCGCCACCGCATCCTACGGCGCCACCCCACGCCGCCCGGGCTGTGGGATGATCTCCGCACCCCACTACCACCCGGTCCGCCGATCCGTCGCGGACCGCGGCCGTCCTGCCATGAGGAGCAGCACACGATGCCGACGCACAGCACCGACGACGCCGCGCTCGCCTCCGCGGTCGCCGCGATGATGCCCGAGGCCCGCCGCGAACTCGCCGAGCTGGTCGCCTTCCGGTCGGTCGCGGACCCCGCGCAGTTCCCCCGCGAGGAGTGCGAGGGGGCCGCCGCCTGGGTCGCCGACGCGCTGCGCGCGGAGGGGTTCGAGGAGGTCGAGCTGCTGGAGACCCCGGACGGGACCCACTCCGTCTACGGTCACCTGCCCGGCCCCGAGGGTGCGCCCACGGTGCTGCTGTACGCCCACTACGACGTGCAGCCTCCGCTGGACGAGGCCGCCTGGACCTCTCCTCCGTTCGAGCTGACGGATCGTGACGGCCGCTGGTACGGGCGCGGTGCGGCGGACTGCAAGGGCGGCGTGCTGATGCACCTGCTGGCCCTGCGGGCGCTGCGTGCCGGAGGCGGGGTGCCGGTCGGGGTCAAGGTGATCGTGGAGGGCTCGGAGGAGCAGGGCACCGGCGGGCTGGAGCGGTACGCGGAGGCGCACCCGGAGCTGCTGCGGGCGGACGCGGTGATCATCGGCGACACGGGCAACTTCCAGGTGGGGCGTCCCACGGTCACGGCCGTGCTGCGCGGTATGACGATGGCCCGGGTCACCGTCCGCACGCTGGAGGGCAATCTGCACTCGGGTTCCTTCGGCGGCGCGGCACCCGACGCGCTGGCCGCGTTGATCCGGCTGCTGGACTCGTTGCGCGCCGAGGACGGCTCGACCACGATCGACGGGCTGGAGGCCGGGGAGGTGTGGCCGGGGACGGCCTACCCGGAGGAGCAGTTCCGCGCCGACGCCAAGGTGCTGGACGGGGTGGAGCTGATCGGCTCCGGCGCGGTCGCGGACCGGCTGTGGGCACGGCCGGCCGTCACCGTGCTGGGCATCGACTGCCCGCCGGTCGTCGGGGCGACGCCCTCGGTGCACGCCGAGGCGCGGGCGCTGGTGAGCCTGCGGGTGCCGCCGGGCACCGAACCGTCCGCCGCCGCGAAGCTGCTCGCCGGGCACCTGGAGTCGCGCGCGCCCTGGGGCGCGCGGGTCGCCGTCGAGGCGACCGGTGAGGGGCGGCCGTTCCGGGCCGACACCGACAGCCCGGCCTACGCATCCATGGCCGCCGCGATGCGCTTCGCCTACGACGGGGCGGAGATGGAGATCACGGGGCAGGGCGGCTCGATTCCGCTGACCTCGACGCTGGCCGGGCTCTACCCGGAGGCGGAGCTGCTGCTGATCGGGCTGAGCGACCCGGCGGCGCAGATCCACGCCGTCGACGAGAGCGTCTCGCCCCAGGAGCTGGAGCGGATGTCGGTGGCGGAGGCGGTCTTCCTCAAGGAGTACGCGCGGGCGGCGGCGGAGCGCGACTGACCACGCATCCCCGCCGGAGGCGTGAAGGCCGGACACGGACAGCAGGACGCCCCACCGGGCGCTGACCGGCGGGGCGTCCTGCGTTGCGGGCGGCGGAGCGGCGCGGTGGCGCCGCCGCCTCACCGGCGACTGGGCACGGGTGCGGACCGGACCGTGCGGTGACGGGTGAGCGGCGCCGGCTCGCTCCCCCGGAGAACTATCGTGCCGGGCCCCGCTTCCCTGGCGGCATGCTCAAAGGACTTCACAAGAAGGCTCCTCTGCCTCGGTAGGACATTCAGAACGTAACCATGACGCACTGCGCGTGACCAACCGCTGAACGGCCAAGCGGGGTCACACAAAGCCAACCGGGGGACACCGAGCGTGTCCGTCCGTGGGGGTGGCGCTCCGTCGTGCGGCGCGAGGCCCGGCTTGTTGCGGCCGTGGCGGGCGGGCCGTGACCCGTCCGTCAGCGGGTGACGGGGACGCCGTCCTCCAGGTTGAGCGGACGCCCCCGGGAGCGCGCCTCCAGCGCCCAGTGCAGCCTCCGGAAGCGGTCCGGGGAGAGCAGCCGTTCCGCCTCGGCGACCCCCACGAACCGCCACTCGCGCAGTTCGGCGCCGGGCAGCAGGAGTTCGCCGACCCGGTCCGCGCCGAGCCGGCCGCCGTCGAAGAGCATCCGGACGCCGCCGAAACGGGGCGGGGCCGGCGGTTCCCAGTCGACGACGAGCAGTTCGGGGCCATCCTCCAGTCGCAGCCCGAGTTCCTCGGTGACCTCGCGCAGCGCGGCGCGCGAGGGCGGCTCCCCCGGTTCGACCACACCGCCGGGGAACTCCCAGCCCGGCTTGTAGGTGGGGTCGACCAGCAGCACCCGGTCGTCCTCGTCGAAGAGCAGCATCCCGGCGGCGACCGTGGCGGCCGAGGGGCGTGGCGACTGCACGATCTCGCACGCCCCGGCGCCCGCGCCGATGGCGGCGGCGACGGACTCGGCCGCCTCGCGGCCGGTGAGCCGGGAGATGTCGAGGCAGTGGGCGTCCGCCGTCAGCCAGGAGAGCGCCTGGCGGTAGGCGGGAAGGTGTTCGCGTTCCCAGGTCTGGAGACGGGCGTCCCCGACCGGGACGCCGGAACTGCGTTCGCACTGTTCGAACCGATTCCGAAGGATCGTTTCTTCTGCATGCAGCAGGACATGACGGACGGCCAGGCCACGGGAGGCCAGGCCACCGAACATCTCGTCGCGGTACTCCTGCCGCAGCACGGTCAGCGGGAGCACCACAGCCCCGCCGGTCTCCCGGTGCACCGCCGCGGCGGTCTCCACCAGGAGCCACCGCCAGGACGGCAGCTCCTGCTCCTCGGCCACCTCCTTGAGCCGCCGGGCGGGCAGGGTCGCCCTCAGCAGTTCACCGATCCGGTCCGGGTCCAGCAGGGTGCTGTCCGGCAGCAGCGCCGTCAGGTCCCGGGCCGTGGAGGACGTGCCGGCGCCCGGAGCGCCGTTCAGCCAGATGATCACCAGTGACCCCTCCTCGTTCGCCCTGATGTCAGTTGCCCGCTGCGGCGGGGGCCGGAAACGTGCGCTCAGCCGGCGACGCCCGCGCGGCAGGCCGCGGCGGCCCCCACCAGCCCGGCGTCGGTGCCCAGTTCGGCGGGCCGGATCTCCAGATGCCGCACGTAGGGAAGCGCCGCGTAGTCGGCGAGCGCCTCGGTCAGGGGCGCGAAGAGCACCTGACCGGCCTGCGCGACGCCGCCGCCGATCACGACGGTGTCCAGCTCGACCAGGGTGGCCGTGGCCGCGACGGCGGCGGCCAGTGCGCGGGCGGAACGCCGGTAGGCGGCCAGCGCCGTCTGGTCCCCTGCCCGGGCCGCGTCCGCGAGCGCCGCGGCGGAGGAGTCGCCGCCGTCCGCCGGCCGCCAGCCGTTCTCCCGCGCCCAGCGCGCGATGGCGGTGCCGCTGGCGATGCCCTCCACGCAGCCGCGCCCGCCGCACGGGCAGCGTTCGCCGTCCAGTTCGACGCTGATGTGCCCGATGTGCCCGGCGTTTCCGCTGGGTCCGGCCCGCAGCCGCCCGTCCAGCACCAGCCCGCCGCCGACGCCGGTGGAGACGACCATGCAGAGCACGTTGTCCCGGCCCCGCGCCGCGCCGCGCCAGTGCTCCCCGGCCGCGATGGCGGCTCCGTCGCCGATCAGGGTCACCGGCAGCCCGCCGGCGGCGGCGCGGACGGCCTCGACCAGCGGATAGTCCCGCCAGCCGGGGATGTTGACCGGGCTGACCGTGCCGGTCTGCGCGTCCACCGGGCCGGCGCTGCCGATCCCGACGGCCCGCACCCGCGCCCACCCGGCCGACGCTGTCAGCCGGTGGACCACCTCGACGACGGCGGCCAGGACGTGTTCGGCCCGCTCCCGGGCGGGAGTCGGCACCTGGACGCGCTCCAGGAGCGTGCCCTCGGCGTCCAGGAGGGCGCCGGCGATTTTCGTTCCGCCGATGTCGATGGCGGCGACAAGATCAGTGGTCATGGCCACGAAGCCTCACCCGGAGCGGGCCGAGTTGTCCAGCCGGTACGGGAGGGGACGGCCTCGGTGCCGCGCGCACCGGCCCGGTGGGCGGGCGGCGCCGGCCCCCGGCCCGCCTCGCCAGCCGCCTCGTCACCCGCGCCGGCGTCCGCGCCGGTCAGAGCGCCGGGGCCGCCGGGGCGTGGCCGGAGGCGCGCCGGGCGAGAGCCGCCAGCCGGTCGGTCCCCACTCCCGTCCGCCGGGTGAGCTCCGTCGCGTCCCAGGCCCCGCAGTCCAGCCCGCGCAGCAGGAACGAGGCGAGCGCCCGGGCGGTGGCGGGCTCGTCCAGGACGCCGCTCGCCGTACCGGCGCCGGCCGCGCTCGGCGGCCCGCCGAGGTAAGCGGCCAGCCGGTCGGCGGCGCGCGGCAGCCCCTCCAGGTAGAAGGCGAAGACGGCGGCGTGGCGGCTCGGGAGGTGAGCGGGGTGCATGTCCCACCCCTGGTAGTAGCCGCGGGCCAGCGCCCGGCGCACCAGGCGGTAGTGGTCGCGCCAGGCGGCGTGGACGTTCTCGGTGTCACCGGTCGGCACGATGTTGGTCGACCCGTCGGAGATCCGGACTCCCCTCCCGGCGGCGGCCACCTGCATGACCGCCTTGGCGTGGTCGGCGACCGGGTGGTCGGGGGCCTGCTGTGCGGCGCTGATGCCCAGGGCCGCGCTGTAGTCGAAGGTCCCGTAGTGCAGACCGGTGACCCGGCCGCCGCCGGCGTCGATCAGCCGCGCGACGGTGGCGCGCCCGTCGGCGCCCAGGACGGCCTGACTGGTCTCGATCTGGAGCTCGAAGCCCAGCCGGCCCGGCGGCAGCCCTCGTGCGCTCTCGAACGCCTCGCACAGCCGGACCATCGCGGTGACCTGTTCCGGGTAACTGACCTTGGGGAGGGTGAGGATCAGGCCGCCGGGCAGGGCTCCGGCCGCCAGCAGGCCGCTCAGGAAGATGTCCAGCGTGCGGATCGCGCGGTCCCGCACCGCCCGCTCCAGGCACTTCACGCGGATGCCGACGAAGGGCGGGGCGGTGCCCCGTGCCACCAGTTCGGCGACCACGCGGGCGGCGCGGGCGGCGTCGGCGTCCTCCTCGTCGTCGGGGCGGAGGCCGTAGCCGTCCTCGAAGTCGACGCGCAGGTCCTCGACCGGTTCGGTCCGCAGCTTGGCCAGCACCCGCTCCCGGAGCAGGGCGCCCGTCTCCGGTTCCAGGGCGAAGAGGCGGGCGAAGGACTCCGCGTCGGGGGCGTGCCGGTCGAGCGTGGAGAGTGCCACCGCCGCCCACCCCTCGGTGGTGCCGGGGCCGAAGGAGTCGGCGGGGACGTAGACGGTGTGGACCGGCTGCCGCCCGGCGGGATCGCCCGGGTAGCGGGTCTCCAGCTCCGCGTCGACGGCCGCGAGCGAGGCCGCGATGCGGGCCGGCACGGTCGCGTCCAGGCTGGTGGTGACACGTTCCCGCTGGCTCATCGGCCGCTCCGTCCCCGGGCCGCCGCTCCGTGGCGCGGCGTTCAACAGTTCGTTGAACGGTAGCCAGCGGGTTACCCGAAGACAACAGCGCGCGCACCGCCGGGGCGGGGGCCGTGGGCGGTGTCCGGGGCCGTCACCCGATCGCCACGCGACTTTGATCTTCGGGACAAACGGACGAAACGCCTGCTCGGCACAGTGGACCCATGCGGAGGCGCAGGGCCTCGGCGGACTAAGAAAGGACGTGACCGGGATGGACCAGTACGCGATCCTCGCACGGCTTCTGGACGGCTCCCCGACCGACCGGGGCATCGGCGCACCACCGGCGGTCTCCGGGCACGAGGCGGACCGTCTCGCCGGTCTCGCGCGCTCCCGGGCCCGGGAGCAGGCCCCGACGGCGGCGTGGTGGCGGCGACGGCTCGCCGCCGCCGCGCCGGCCCGGGAAACACCGCGCGGCACCCGGCGCCGAACGAGCGGCGCGACGGGTGCCGCGGAGGCGACGTAGGGCGGCGCGGGGGCGCCCGCCCGTGGGCGTCAGCCCTTGCGGGCCTTCACCTCGTCGGTGAGGGCGGGCAGCACGGTGAAGAGGTCTCCGACGATGCCGTAGTCGACCAGCTCGAAGATCGGGGCCTCGGCGTCCTTGTTGACGGCCACGATCGTCTTGGAGGTCTGCATTCCGGCGCGGTGCTGGATCGCGCCCGAGATACCGGCGGCGACGTACAGCTGCGGCGACACGGTCTTGCCGGTCTGGCCGACCTGGCTGGCGTGCGGGTACCAGCCGGCGTCCACCGCGGCGCGCGAGGCGCCGACGGCGGCACCGAGGGAGTCGGCCAGCGCCTCGATCAGCGCGAAGTTCTCCGCGCCGTTGACGCCGCGTCCACCCGAGACGACGATCGCGGCCTCGGTCAGCTCCGGGCGGCCCGTCGACTCGCGCGGGGTGCGGGAGACGACCTTGGTACCGGTGGCCAGCTCGCCGAAGGCGACCTCCAGCGGCTCCACGGTGCCGGCGGCGGGCGCGGGCTCGGGGGCGGTGGAGTTGGGCTTGACGGTGATGACCGGCACGCCGCGGCTCACCCGCGAGCGGGTGGTGAACCCGGCAGCGAACACCGACTGGGTGGCGACGGGGCCGTCGTCACCGGCGGTCAGGTCGACGGCGTCGGTGATGATGCCGGACTCCAGGCGCAGCGCCAGCCGCGCGGCGATCTCCTTGCCCTCGGCGGAGGAGGGCACCAGTACGGCGGCGGGCGAGACGGCGTCGGCGGCGGCCTTCAGCGCGTCGACCTTGGGTACGACCAGGTAGTCGGCGAACTCGGGCGCGTCGGCGGCCAGGACACGCACCGCGCCGTGCTCGGCCAGCGTCGGCGCGGCGGTCTCCGCACCGGGCCCGAGGTGGACGGCGACCGGCTCGCCGACGCGGCGGGCCAGGGCCAGCAGTTCGAGGGTGGGCTTGCGGACGGCTCCGTCCACGTGATCGACGTAGACAAGGACTTCGGCCATGGGAATCGCTCCTGCGAAGGTGTCGGACGGGTGAGAGGACCGGCTCGGGGAGCGGTCAGATGAACTTGTGCTCCGCGAGGTAGCCGGCCAGCTGCTTGCCGCCCTCGCCCTCGTCCGTGACGATCTCGCCCGCGGTGCGCGGCGGGCGCTCGGTGGCGTCCTCGACAGCGGTCCAGGCGCCCTCCAGGCCGACGGACTCGGCCTCGATGTCGAGGTCCTCCAGGTCCCAGTTCTCCACCGGCTTCTTCTTCGCCGCCATGATCCCCTTGAAGGAGGGGTAGCGGGCCTCGCCGGACTGGTCGGTCACGGAGACGACCGCGGGCAGCGCCGCCTGGAGCTGCTCGGTGGCGGTGTCGCCGTCGCGGCGGCCGGTCACCTGGCCGTCGGCGACCGAGACCTCGGAGAGCAGCGTCGCCTGGGGAACGCCCAGCCGCTCGGCCAGCAGAGCGGGCAGTACACCCATCACGCCGTCGGTGGAGGCCATGCCGCAGATCACCAGGTCGTAGCCGGCCTTCTCGATCGCGGCCGCCAGCACCAGGGAGGTGCCGAAGACGTCGGTGCCGTGGAGGTCGTCGTCCTCGACGTGGACGGCCTTGTCGGCGCCCATGGAGAGCGCCTTGCGGAGCGCGTCGGCGGCGTCCTCGGGGCCGACCGTCACGACGGTGACCTCGGCGTCGTCCGCGTTCTCCGCGATCTGCAGCGCCTGCTCGACGGCGTACTCGTCCAGCTCGGAGAGCAGGCCGTCGACGGCGTCGCGGTCGGTGGTCAGGTCTTCGGTGAAGCCGCGGTCGCCGGTGGCGTCGGGCACGTACTTCACACAGACAACGATCCTCAAGCTCACGCCGGCTCTCCTAGCTGCTGTCGGGTCCATCTCGGCTGCCGTGACCGGCAGCCTATGCGCCGGATTCGGCTCTTTCCGGGCGGGGGCGCCGGAAGATCGGCCCCACTTTGTTACTCACCAGTACAGCGTAGTCGAAACCACGAGTTCAAGGCGGGTCGGCTGTGATGTCGCCTACTCGGCGGTAACACGCCGGGGGCGCACCGCCTGCCTCGGGCGGGGCCGTCAGCCGGGCCGGCCCGCTCCCCCGGCGTCGGCGGCGGCGCCCACGGCGGCGATCACGTCGACCCGGCGCGGCTGCCCCTCGGCGCGGCGCACCACGCGCCCCGAGCGGTCGAGCACCAGCACGGTGGGGGTACGCACCACCGAGGCGGCGCGGGTGAGCTCCAGCCGCTCCTCCGCGTCGATCTCGGCGTGCTCCACCCCGGGCACCATGGCGGCCACCTCGGCCAGCACCCGGCGGGTGGCGCGGCACGGCGCGCAGAACGCGGAGGAGAACTGCACCAGCGTCGCCACCCGGCCCAGCTCCGCGAGGCCGATCCGCTCGGCCGTCAGCACCTCCGGCCCGCCTCGCGCGCCGGCTCCGTCGCCGGTCGCCGCCATCGTCCCCACCGCCTCTCGCCGGCTCTCGCCGCTCGTGCGCCCGCGTCCGCGTCCGTGCCGAGCCAGCCGTCACGCTCGGTCACGCGGTCACGCCACGGCGCCCGTACGGACGCGCCGCTCACCCGTTCCGTCACCCGGCGTGTGTGCTCGCCCCCAGTTTCGCATGAGCGACCCGTACAGCCGTGCCAACTTACGGAAGCGTAGGTTAGGGTCCCAGCGCGGGGGGACATCTCCCCCGGACGCTCACGGAAGAGGACTCCCTCACATGGCAGAACTCGTGTACCCGCCGGTGGTCGGCGCGGCCCGCACCCTGTTCAAGGCGCTCGATCTGCGCTTCGACATCAAGGGTGAGGAGCACGTGCCCCGTGAGGGTGGCGCGGTCCTGGTGAGCAACCACATCGGGTACCTGGACTTCGTCTTCGCCGGCGTGTCGGCCCGGCCGTCCAAGCGGCTGGTGCGGTTCATGGCCAAGGAGTCGGTCTTCCGCCACAAGGTGTCCGGGCCGCTGATGCGCGCGATGAAGCACATTCCGGTGGACCGCGCCCAGGGCGAGCACGCCTTCCGGCACGCCGTCGACGCGCTGCGCCGCGGCGAGATCGTCGGCGTCTTCCCCGAGGCCACGATCTCGCAGTCCTTCACGCTCAAGAAGTTCAAGACCGGCGCCGCCCGCATGGCACAGGAGGCCCAGGTCCCGATACTGCCGGTCGCCCTGTGGGGCACCCAGCGGGTGTGGACCAAGGGACACCCGAAGGACCTGCGCCGCAACCACTTCCCCATCACCATCCGCGTCGGCAAGCCGATGGACGTGGAGCCGGGCGAGCCCGCGCAGGCGGTCACCGCCCGCATCCGCGAGCGGGTGCAGGAGCTGCTGGACGCGGCCCAGCGCGCCTACCCCGGCAAGCCCCGGGACGAGAAGGACACCTGGTGGCTGCCGGCGCACATGGGCGGCACCGCGCCCCTGCCGCCCGCCACACGGTCCTCAGCGGCCGGACTCCTCCCGGACGGCGGCGACGAACCCGTCGACGTCCTCCTCGGTGGTGTCGAACGAACACATCCAGCGGACGTCGCCGGCGCGTTCGTCCCAGAAGTAGAAGCGGTACCGCTTCTGCAGCCGCTCACTGACCTCCTTGGGCAGGCGCGCGAAGACCGCGTTCGCCTGCACCGGGTACAGGATCTCCACGCCTGGCACCGACCGCACCCCCTCGGCGAGCCGGGCGGCCATCGTGTTGGCGTGCCGGGCACTGCGCAGCCACAGGTCGCCGGCGAGCAGCGCCTCCAGCTGCACCGAGACGAACCGCATCTTCGACGGCAACTGCATCGACAGCTTGCGGACGTGCTTCATCCGGCGCACCGCGTCCGGGTTGAGGACCACCAGCGCCTCGCCGAAGAGCATCCCGTTCTTGGTCCCGCCGAAGGAGACCACGTCCACTCCGGGCACGTTGGTCAGGGCACGCATCGGGACGTCCAGCGCGGCGGAGGCGTTGGCGAGGCGGGCGCCGTCGAGGTGGACCAGCATGTCGCGCTCGTGCGCGTGGTCGCAGATCGCCCGTATCTCGTCCGGGGTGTAGACGGTGCCCAGTTCGGTGGACTGGGTGATCGAGACGACCTGCGGCATGGCGCGGTGCTCGTCCTCCCAGCCGAAGGCCTGCCGGTCGATCAGCTCGGGGGTGAGCTTGCCGTCCTCGGTCGGCACGGTCAGCAGCTTCAGCCCGCCGACCCGTTCGGGAGCGCCTCCCTCGTCCACGTTGATGTGGGCGCTCTCGGCGGCGATGACGGCGCCCCAGCGGTCGGTGAGCGCCTGGAGCGCGACCACGTTGGCGCCGGTGCCGTTGAAAACCGGGTAGACCTGTGCGAGCGGGCCGAAGTGGCCGCGTGCCACGCGCTGGAGGTGCTCGGTGTACTCGTCGGCCCCGTAGGCGGCCTGGTGCCCGCCGTTGGCGAGCGCTATGGCGGCGAGGAGTTCGGGGTGCACCCCGGCGTAGTTGTCGCTGGCGAAGTGGCGCGCCTCGGGATCGTGGTGCCGCCGGGCGTCGGTGCGCACGGCGGGGGTTCTCACGGCTGCGGAGTGAGCCACTGGCGCTGTCCGTTCAGTTCGCTGGCGGGCTGGTTCCAGGTGCCGGTGATGGCCTCGGCGAGGTCCCGGACGTCGGTGAAGCCGGCGAACTTCGCGTTGGGGCGCTCCGCGCGCATCGCGTCGTGCACCAGTGCCTTCACCACCAGCACGGTCGCCGCCGCGCGCGGGCCCGCGTCCCCGCCGTCCTTGCGGAAGCCGTCGGCCAGGGCGATGGTCCATGCCTCGGCGGCGGCCTTGGCCGCGGCGTAGGCGGCGTTCCCGGCGGTCGGCCGGCTCGCGCCGGCGGCGCTGATCAGCAGGAAGCGGCCGTTGCCGCTGCGGCGCAGCGCGCCCTCGAACGCGAGGGAGGTGTGCTGCACGGTGCGGATCAGCAGGGATTCCAGCGCGTCCCAGTCCGCGAGGTCGGTCTCGGCGAAGGTGGCGGAGCCGCGCCAGCCGCCGACGAGGTGGACCAGGCCGTCGACGCGCCCGAACTCCTTCTCGGTCCGGTCGGCCCACTGCCGGGTGGCGTCGATGTCCAGCAGGTCCACCGTGTCGCCGGTGACGGTCGCCCCGGGGTGGGCCGCGCGGGCCGCGCTCACGCCGTCGGCGAGCCGGGTTGCGTCGGCGTCGGCCGCCACGACGGTGGCGCCGGCCTCGGCGAGCCGCAGCAGGGTCGCCTGGCCGGCCGGGCCGCCGGCTCCGGCGACCGCCACCACGGCGCCGTCGAGCGGCAGCCCTCCGCCGCTGTCGCCCTGGTTCTGGGTGCTCATGGTCCTCGCCTCTCCTCGTCCTGTCTTCCATCATGCCGCGCGTCCTCGCCGCCGGTCCTGTCGTACCCGGTCAACGTGGGTGCGCGCGAGCCGGGGGTGCGTCGCACGGCGGCGCGGGGTCCGTACCCGGCGGCGGTGCCCGCCATGCCGGGTGGGG
>NZ_BHZI01000043.1 GCF_004305975.1 Streptomyces otsuchiensis | reverse complement strand
CCCCCCACCCGGACAGGCACCAGACTCGGACAAGGAGGCACGGTGTCCAGCTCTGACATCTTCGTCGGCGAGATTCTCGGAACCGCCGTACTGATCCTGCTCGGCGGCGGCGTCGTCGCCGGAGTGGTACTCGCGAAATCAAAGGCCTTCGGAGCCGGATGGGTCGCCATCACCTTCGGCTGGGGATTCGCCGTTCTCAGCGGCGTGTACATTTCCACCGAACTCTCCGGAGGGCACATCAACCCCGCTGTCACCCTCGGGCTCGCCCTGGACAGCGGAGACTGGTCCAACGTGTGGGTCTACTGGGCGGGACAGATGATCGGCGCCATTATCGGCGCCATTCTTGTCTGGGTCGCCTATTACGGTCACTTCCAGGCACATCTGCGGGACCCGAACATCGTCGCGGCCGAGGCCAAGGACGGCGAACGCGGCGGCCACAAGGGCCCGGGCCCGGTCCTGGGCATCTTCTCCACCGGCCCGGAGATCCGCAGCCCCTGGCAGAACTTCGCGACGGAGTTCATCGCCACCACCGTCCTGGTCCTGGCCGTGATCCGGCTGGGCGTCAACGAGGGCATGCAGGTCACCGGCCTCGGCGGCCTGATGGTGGCGCTGGTCGTCGTGGGTATCGGTCTCTCCCTCGGTGGTCCGACCGGCTACGCGATCAACCCGGCCCGAGACCTGGGCCCCCGTATCGTGCACTCCCTGCTGCCGCTGCCCAACAAGGGCGGATCCGACTGGGGTTACGCCTGGATTCCGGTGCTCGGCCCCCTCGCGGGCGGTGCGCTGGCGGCCGGTATCTCCCGGCTGGCGTTCTGAGCAGCACCCACCCGACACACACGACGATCTGGAGCAGGAGCCGCACCATGACTGACACGCACGCCACCTCCGGCGGCGCCCGCGAGTACATCGCGGCGATCGACCAGGGGACCACCTCCAGCCGGTGCATCGTCTTCGACCGGGCGGGAACCATCGTCGCGGTCGAGCAGAAGGAACACGAGCAGATACTCCCGAAACCCGGGTGGGTCGAGCACGACGCCGCCGAGATATGGACCAACGTCCAGGAGGTCGTCGCCGGCGCGCTGTCGAAGGCCGGCGTCACCCGGGACGAGGTCAAGGCGATCGGCATCACCAACCAGCGCGAGACCACGCTGCTGTGGGACAAGGCGACCGGGCAGCCGGTCCACAACGCCATCGTCTGGCAGGACACCCGCACCGACGCCATCTGCCGAGACCTGGGCCGCAACGTGGGCCAGGACCGGTTCCGCCGTGAGACGGGCCTGCCGCTCGCCTCGTACTTCGCCGGCCCCAAGATCCGCTGGCTGCTCGACAACGTCGAGGGCCTGCGCGAGCGGGCCGAGCGGGGCGAGATCCTCTTCGGCACCATGGACTCCTGGGTGATCTGGAACCTCACCGGCGGCCCGGACGGCGGACGGCACGTCACCGACGTCACCAACGCCTCCCGCACCATGCTGATGAACCTGCGCACCCTCGACTGGGAGCAGCGCATTCTCGACTCCATGGGCGTGCCCGCCGCGGTCCTGCCCGAGATCCGCTCCTCGGCCGAGGTCTACGGCACGGCCAAGGGCGGACCGCTGGACGGCATCCCGGTCGCCTCGGCGCTGGGCGACCAGCAGGCCGCCCTCTTCGGGCAGACGTGTTTCGCCGAGGGCGAGGGCAAGTCCACCTACGGCACCGGCACCTTCGTGCTGATGAACACCGGCGAGAAGCCGGTCAACTCCTACGCCGGACTGCTGACCACCGTCGGCTACCGGATCGGCGACGACAAGCCGGTGTACGCCCTGGAGGGCGCCATCGCGGTCACCGGCTCGCTGGTCCAGTGGATGCGCGACCAGATGGGGCTGATATCCAGCGCCTCGGAGATCGAGCCGCTGGCCCGTTCGGTCGAGGACAACGGCGGGGCGTACTTCGTGCCCGCCTTCTCCGGCCTGTTCGCCCCCTACTGGCGTGCCGACGCACGGGGCGTCATCGCCGGGCTGACCCGGTACGTCACCAAGGCACACATCGCCCGCGCGGTACTGGAGGCGACCGCCTGGCAGACCCGGGAGATCACCGACGCCATGCGCAAGGACTCCGGGGTGGAGCTGACCACCCTGAAGGCGGACGGCGGCATGACCACCAACGACCTGCTGATGCAGAACATCTCGGACTTCCTCGACGTGCCGGTGGTGCGCCCCGAGGTCACCGAGACCACCTGCCTCGGCGCCGCCTACGCCGCGGGGCTCGCCACCGGCTTCTGGTCCAGCACGGACGAGCTGCGGGCCAACTGGCGACAGGACCACGAGTGGACCCCCCACATGGACGCGGCCGCCCGTGACACCCAGTACAAGTACTGGCACAAGGCGGTCGAACGCACCATGGGCTGGCTCGACGAGAAGGACTGACCCGGTCGCGCCCACGCGCCGCCCCACCGCCCGGCGGAGCCGGACCGGCCCCACGCCCGGTCCGGCTCCGCCGCGTCCGCCCCCGGTCACGGTGCCCGCGCCCTCCCCCGGAACCGGTGGCGGTGACCCGCGGCACGGATGCGTACAAGGGCTCCGGGCTGGGCACGGTCACGCCGTAGGCTGGGCCAGCACGGAACGAATCAGCAGTCCGGGCGCGCGGTGCCACACCGTCGTGCCCCGGCCGGAAGGAGGCGCTGGGTGATCGAGCTCGAGGGAGTTCCCGAGCTGGTCGACCCGGTGATGGTGGCCGCGTTCGAAGGCTGGAACGACGCCGGTGACGCTGCCTCCGCCGCGCTCGACCACCTCGACCGCACCTGGAAGGGTGAGGTCTTCGCCGCTCTCGACGCGGAGGACTACTACGACTTCCAGGTCAACCGTCCGCACATGTGGCTGGACGGCGGTGTACGCCGCGTCACCTGGCCGACCACCCGGTTGTCGGTGGTGCGGATCAGCCCCGAGGAGGGCAACGGCCGGCCGAGGGACCTGGTCCTGGTGCGCGGGATCGAGCCCAGCATGCGCTGGCGCTCCTTCTGCAACGAGATCCTCGGCTTCGCGCACGAGCTGGGGGTGGAGATGGTGGTGGTCCTCGGCGCACTGCTCGGCGACACCCCGCACACCCGCCCGGTACCGGTGAGCAGCGTGACCTCCGACGAGAAGCTGGCGCGCACCCTCAACCTGGAGGAGTCCCGGTACGAGGGCCCCACCGGGATCGTGGGCATCCTCCAGGAGAGCTGCGCGCACGCCGGTGTTCCGGCGGTCAGCCTGTGGGCCGGGGTACCGCACTACGTCTCGCAGCCGCCCAACCCCAAGGCGACGCTGGCGCTGCTGCACGCACTGGAGGACCTGCTCGGCTTCTCCGTACCGCTGGGCGAGCTCGCCGAGGACGCCCGCGCCTGGCAGATCGGCGTGGACCAGCTGGCCGCCGACGACAGCGAGGTCGCCGAGTACGTCCAGTCGCTGGAGGAGGCGAAGGACACCGCCGACCTGCCCGAGGCCAGCGGTGAGGCGATCGCCCGGGAGTTCGAGCGCTATCTGCGCCGCCGTTCCGGCGGACCCGGCGGCACGGGCAGCGGACAGAACGGGCCCTACCTCCGGGACCCGGGCAGCGGGCGCGGCCGGGCACGCGGGGACGGCGACGACGGACCGTCCCCGCCACCGTCCGCCGGCGACGGCCCGGAGGACTGAACGACCGAGAGGGGCCCGGCCGGTCGGCCGGGCCCCTCTGGTGTGCGCTCGGAGCGTGCGGTCTCAGAGGACGCCTGGACTCAGAGCGCGACGCCCAGCAGCGCGTCCGCCGCGCGGCTCGCGATGCCCGGGGCGCTCTCGTCGCTGCCGCCGCCCTCGGCCTGGGAGGCCGCCCAGCGGTCGAAGGCGAGCAGCGCGGACGGGGCGTCGAGGTCGTCCGCCAGCGCGGCGCGCAGCTCGGCGAGGAGGGGTTCGGCCGGGGGGCCGTCCGGACGGGAGACGGCGGCCCGCCAGCGCGCCAGCCGTTCGTTCGCCGCGGCCAGCACCTCGTCCGTCCACTCCCAGTCCGCGCGGTAGTGGTGCGAGAGGAGCGCGAGGCGGATCGCCGCCGGGTCGACCCCGTCGCGGCGCAGCCGGGAGACGAAGACGAGGTTGCCCCGGGACTTGGACATCTTCTCGCCCTGGTAGCCGACCATCCCGGCGTGGGCGTAGGTCTGGGCGTAGGGGTGACGGCCGGTCAGCGCCTGGGCGTGCGAGGCGCCCATCTCGTGGTGCGGGAAGACGAGGTCGGAGCCGCCTCCCTGGACGTCGAAGCCCATGCCGAGGGTGTCCAGCGCGATGGCCACGCACTCGATGTGCCAGCCGGGCCGTCCACGGCCCAAGGAGCCACCGTCCCAGGACGGCTCGCCGGGCCGGGCGGCGCTCCACAGCATCGGGTCGAGCGGGTTCTTCTTGCCGGGCCGAGCCGGGTCGCCGCCCCGCTCGGCGGAGAAGTGCAGCATGGTCGCCTGGTCGTAGCCGGAGACCTCGCCGAACCGGGGGTCGGCGGCGACCGAGAAGTAGATGTCGCCCTCCAGCTCGTAGGCGGCGCCCCTGTCGCGCAGCCGTTCCACGAGCGGGACGATCCGCGGTATCGACTCCACGGCGCCCACGAAGTGCTCCGGCGGCAGCATCCGCAGGGCGCTCATGTCCTCGCGGAAGAGGGTGGTCTCGCGTTCCGCCAGCGCTGTCCAGTCCTCACCGGTGGCGTTGGCGCGTTCCAGGAGCGGGTCGTCGATGTCGGTGACGTTCTGCACGTAGACCACGTCGCGGCCGGAATCGAGCCAGACGCGCTGGACGAGGTCGAAGGCGGTGTAGGTGGCCGCGTGACCCATGTGGGTGGCGTCGTACGGGGTGATGCCGCAGACATAGAGCCGGGCGACGTCACCGGGGGTGGGCCGGTCCGGCCCGCCCGTCGCGGTGTTGTGGAGCCGCAGGTCAGGGCCCTGACCTGGCAGGGCGGGGACTTCGGAGGCGGGCCAGGCATGCATGAGAAGAGCCTAACCGGCCCACCGGGCAGGCCACGAGATCGGTCCCCGTCACATGACGGCCGCCGGAACTCCGGTCAGATCAGCGGCCAGGGGATGGCGGGCCAGTCGCCGCCGGGAAGCGGGTGGCTGCCGGTGGTGAGCAGCATCGCCACCCGGCCCCGGAGGGCCTCCAGCTCCTCGGCCGTGATCAGCGCCGCCATCCGGGTGGCCAGCACTCCGCCGTCGCCCAGCCGCTCCTCCAGCCGCCCCAGCGCGGCCGTGATCTCCCCGGGCAGCGGTTCTCCGGCCCATCCCCAGAGGAGGGTGCGCAGCTTGTTCTCGGTGTGGAAGGTCACTCCGTGGTCGATGGCGCGCAGCTCGCGGCCGGACGGGGCGAGCAGGTGGCCGCCCTTGCGGTCGGCGTTGTTGATCACCGCGTCCAGGACGGCCAGCCGCCGCAGCCGCGGGTCGTCCGCGTGCACCAGCAGGGCGGTGCGGTCCGGCGCGACCTGGGCGTGGCCGACAGCCTTCCAGCCCGGTCCGGGCTCGTCGGCCTCGACCAGCGCCAGCAGTTGCGGTTCGCGGTCGTCGTGGTCGTCGTAGTCGTCGTGGTCGTCGCCGTCGCCGTGGTCGTCGCCGTGGTCGGCCGCGCGGGGGTCGTCGGCACGGTCGTGCCCGCCGGAAGCGCCGGCCGGCCCATCGGCCGCGTCGTCCGTCGCCTCGTCCGTGGGCTCGTAGGCCTCGGCGTCGGCGCCGGCCGGGCCCTCCTGGGGCCCCGGGCCGATCCACTGCTGGCACATGCCCAGGCCGTGCGGCCCTTCCCGCAGCACCGTGGGCGGCACCAGATCCCACCCCAGGGCGCGGCAGATCTCGTAGGACGCGACCTCCCGCTGGGCGAGCGTGCCGTCGGGGAAGTCCCACAGGGGGCGCTCACCGGCGACCGGCTTGTACACGCAGCGAAGCTCCTCGGCCCCGTCGGAGACGGACGCGTAGAGCACGGCGTTCGAGGCGCCGGTGAGCCGCCCGTGAACGGTCAGCGCGCCGACGGCGAGGAGGCGTTCGGCCCCGTCGGTGGTCACAGTCGCCGCCGGTAGCCGTTCTGCCGCGGGCACACGTGGCCCTCCGGGTCCAGTGGCAGGTTGCACAGCGGGCAGGGCGGGCGGCCGGCGTTGACCACGTCCAGGGCCCGCTTGGCGAAGGCGCGGGCCATGGTGCCGCTCAGCAGTACCCGGAGCATCGGGGGGCCGTTCTCGTCGTCACGCAGCAGCCGCTCCTCGGCCTCGGCGAACTCCTCCTCGGAGTCGGCCTCCAGCTCGACGAGGGCCTGTGCCTCGACGACCATCCGTTCGGCGTCGCCGTCCCAGGCCAGCGCCATGGTGCCGACCCGGAACTCCTCCTCCACCGGCGCCTGCAGCGGATCGGTGTCGGCGATGTCCGAGGGCGCGACGGCCGGGACGGTGGTCTTGCCGCCCGCGCGGCGGACCACCTCGTCCAGCAGCTCGTCGATGCGTTCCGCGAGCGCCTCCACCTGGGCCTTCTCCAGTGCCACACTGGTGGTCCGCGGACCGGCGGTGGCCTGGAGGAAGAAGCTGCGGCGGCCGGGCAGCCCCACGGTGCCGGCGACGAAACGGTCCGGAGGGTCGTAGAGGAAAACCTGACGGGACACCTGTTCCGCTCCGTGGGTCGACTGCTGGATCAACTGCTGGTTCATGGGCACCCTACTGCGGGTGTGGATCACCGCGCCTCCGCCCCGGGCGGGCGGCCCGGCGCGCGGCGGGTGTGCCGCGGCCCCCCGGGGCGCGCCGGGCGCTCCGTGCGCCCCGGGGGAGAGCCACTGAGGCCCGCCGGTCGCCGGTCAGGTGCCGCCGCCGACGACGGCGCTGGAGCCCTCCGGTCCGGTCCGGGTGGCACCAGGGGGTGCCGGCGCCAGGCCGTCCAGGGCTCCGGTGTCGCCGAGCCGCAGCAGGAACGGCCGTTCCGATGTGTACCGGATGGCGGTGACGGAGGCGGGACCGACCGCGATCCGCTGGAAGAGGTCGAGGTGCATGCCGAGGGCGTCGGCCACGATCGCCTTGATGATGTCGCCGTGGGTGCAGGCCAGCCACAGCGCGTCGGCGCCGTGTTCGGCCTCCACCTGCGCGTCGCCGTCCCGGACGGCCGCGACGGCCCGGTGCTGCATCGCCCGCATGGACTCGCCGCCGGGGAAGGTGGCGGCCGACGGGTGGCGCTGGACGATGTCCATCAGGGGCCGCTGGGACAGCTCGGAGAGCTTGCCGCCGGTCCATTCGCCGTAGTCGCACTCGTTGAGCCGCTCCTCCACGCGGGCCGGCAGCTCCGGCCGGGCGGCGAGCAGGGGTGCGAGGGTCTCCCGGCAGCGTTGCAGCGGACTGTGCGCGACGGCGGCGAGCGGCACGCCGGCCAGGCGGCCGGGGAGCGCGGCGGCCTGGGTCGCGCCGAGGTCGTCGAGGCCGACACCGGGGCCGCGTCCGGCCAGCAGCCCGTCGGAGTTGGCCGCGGTGCGGCCGTGGCGCAGGAGCAGCAGGGTAGCCATGCCCGAGAGCTTACGGGGCGGCGGCGGTTCGGCCGGGGCGAGGGAGAGCGTGGTGACGCCCGCCTCGGCGTAGGCGCGCATCCGGTCCGCGATCCGCTCCACCGGGCCGATCAGCGTGGTGGAGTCGATCAGCTCGTGCGGCACGGCCGCCGCGGCGCCCTCCTTGTCCCCGTCCAGGTACCTGTCCTGGATCTCCGCTGCCGCCTTCTCGTACCCCATGCGCTGCGCCAGCCGGTTGTAGAAGTTCTGCTTGCGGCTGCCCATGCCACCGACGTAGAGGGCGGTGTAGGGGCGGAACTGGTCGGCGAGCGCGCTCACGTCGTCGCCCACCGCCATCGGGACGGTCGGCACCACGTCGAACCCGTCGAGCGTCTTGCCCGCGGCGGCTCGGCCGGCGCGCAGCGAGCCGAGGGTGGTCTCCTCGGCGTGCTCCGGCGCGAAGAAGATCAGCAGCGCGCCGTCGGCGATCTCGCCGGTCTGCTGGAGGTTCTTCGGCCCGATCGCCGCGATGTAGAGGGGGATGTGCTCGCGGACCGGGTGGACAGTCAGCTTGAGGGGCTTGCCGGGGCCGTCGGGCAGCGGCAGCGTCCAGTGCTCGCCCTCGTGGGTGAGCCGCTCGCGGGACATGGCGCGCCGGACGATCTCCACGTACTCGCGGGTGCGGGCCAGCGGCTTGTCGAACTTCACGCCGTACCAGCCCTCGGAGACCTGCGGGCCGGAGACGCCGAGGCCGAGCCGGAAGCGGCCGCCGGAGAGGGAGTCGAGGGTGGCAGCGGTCATCGCCGTCATCGCGGGGGCGCGGGCGGGGATCTGGAGGATCGCGGAGCCGATGTCGATGCGCTCCGTCTGCGCGGCGACCCAGGAGAGCACGGTCGGGCCGTCGGAGCCGTAGGCCTCCGCGGCCCAGCAGACGGCGTAGCCGAGCCGGTCCGCCTCCTGGGCGACCGCGAGGTTGTCCGCGTCCATCCCGGCTCCCCAGTAGCCGAGGTTGATACCGAGGCGCATCGTGTACTCCTTCGTCGCGGGCGTCCGTCGTCGTCACACGGTGGCTACCGGCCGGTAACCTCCAGGTACCTCCGGACTGTAGCGTGCCGCGCAAGTACGCTCAACGCCCATGGAGCCAAGGCATCTGGGCCGCACGGGCCTTCGCGTTCCCCCACTCGGCCTCGGCACCCTGACCTGGGGCCGGGATGTCGGGGAGCAGGACGCCGCGGGGCTGCTCAAGACCTTCTGGGAGGCGGGCGGTTCCCTGGTGGACACCGCGGACGTCTACGCGGACGGAGGCGCCGAGTACCTCCTCGGACGGATGCTCGGTGGCCTGGTGCCCCGCCGGGACGTCGTCGTCGCCACCAAGGCCGGCAGCGTCCCCGGCCCGCACCGCAGGATCGACGGCTCGCGCGGCCATCTCCTCGACGCCCTGGACGCCTCCCTGGCCCGGCTGGGCACCGACTACGTCGACATCTGGCAGCTGCACGCCTACGACCGCGACACTCCGCTGGAGGAGACGCTCCAGGCGGTGGACGACGCGGTGCGCAGCGGCCGGGTCCGCTACGCGGGCGTCGCCGGCTACTGCGGGTGGCAGCTGGCGAAGGCGGGCACCTGGCAGCTCGCCGACCCGGGCCGCCGCAGCCGGCTGAGCAGCACACAGATGGAGTACTCGCTGTTGCAGCGCGGTGTGGAACGCGAGGTACTGCCCGCCGCGCTGGACCTGGGGATCGGCCTGCTGCCGTCCTCACCGCTGGGGCGTGGCGTCCTCACCGGCAAGTACCGTGACGGGGTGCTGCCCGCCGCCTCACGCGGTGCCTCCGACGAGCTGGGGCCGTTCGTCGCGCCCTATCTGGACGACACGGCGGGTCGGGTGGTGCATGCCGTGTGCACGGCCGCGGACGGTCTGGGGGCGACACCGCTGCAGGTGGCGCTGGCCTGGGTCCGTGACCGGCCTGGGGTGGTGGCGCCGCTGGTCGGCGCGCGGACACCCGACCAGCTTCACGCTGCGTTGTCGGTGGCGGACCTTACGCTTCCTGACGAGATCCGCCGCGCGCTGGACGATGTGTCGGCGCCGGTGCACCACTACCCCGACCACGACTGGAGCACGCTGTGACCAACGGGAGCCCCGCACCGGCGGACGGCGGGACCGGGCCCGGCGGCAAGGCCGAGGAGCTGATGGCCGCCGTGCGGGCGGTCGAGAAGGGCGAGCGGTCCGCGACGGAGTTCTTCACCCGGCCGGTGCCGCCGCCGGCGCCCTCGCGCACGGCCCCGGCACCCTCGGGCCCGGCCAACGGCACCCAGGCCCCCGCGCACGGCCCCGCCACACCGCCGCCCGCGCCGAGCACACCGGCGGACGGGCTCGCCGCGCTGCTGGCCGAGGGCGGGGCTCCCGCGGCGCTGGCGGGCCCGGTGACGGGCGCGCTGGGCGCGCGGGCCGCCGAGGTGCTGCGCTCGGACCCGTGGGCGCTGCTCACGGCGCCCGGGGTCCGGCCGGAGCAGGCCGACACCTTCGCGCGGGCCCTGCTCCAGGATGCCTGCGGCCCGGGCGACGAGCGCCGCGGCCGGGCCCTGGCCGGATGGCTGCTGGAGCGGGCGGCGCGGCGCGGCGACACCGTGCGCACGCCGGAGGAGCTCTGCCGCGATCTGGCCGGCCATGCCGTGCCCGACCCCGCCCAGGCGCTGGAGGCGGCGGTCGAGGCGGGCGCGGTGCTGCTCTTCGAGGACCCGGTGCCGGGCGCCGAGCCGGACGAGGACGGCCGGACTCCGACCCGGGCGCTGGTGGGGCTGGACCGCTACGCGGTCGCCGAGGAGAGCCTCGCGGACGGCCTGCTCCGGCTGCGCACCACCTACCGGGCGCCGGCCGGTCCCGGCACCGGAACCGCCGGAGCCGGGCCCGAGCCTGACACCGGCGCGGACACCGGCGCGGAAGCCGACGCGACGGGCCCGTCGGAAGGCGGCGACAGGGGTGAGAGCGCTGACGGCGGCGCGAACGACGGAGACGGCGAAGCCGCCGGGAGCGCCGACGCGGCCGGCTGGCAGCGGGTGGCCGAGGCGGCGCCGTCCGCGTCCGCCCGCGAGCTGATCGAGGCGGCGGCCGGCCACGGGGTGGTCACCCACACCGGTGGCGCGGCGGCCCGCGCGGAGCCGGCCGCTCTGGTGGCGGGGGCACGTTCCCTCGGGCTCCGGGCCGTCCTGGCGGCGCACACCGCCACACCTCCTCCATCCGCGAGTGACGAACGCCCCGGCGAGGAGCGGGCGGAGCGCCCGACGGCCGGGGAGGGGGCGCCGGAGACCGTCCCGGTCGCGGAGATGCTGCACGGGCCCCGGGCGTTGCCCCGGGACGAGGAGGGCGCGCTCGCGCTGGACGTCCTGGCGGTCCTGGACGCCGACCGGCTCGACACGGAGGCCGCTGCCGCTCTGGTCGAGGCGCTGCCGGACGGCGCACGGCTGGTCCTCAGTGGCGATCCGGGGCTGCTCGGCTCGGCCGGGGCCGGGCGCGTCCTGGCCGATCTGATCGCCTCGGGGACCTGCCCGCGAGTGGTGTCCCGCACCCCGGACCCGGGGCCGGTGGGTGAGTTGGTGTCGATGGTGGGCACCGGTGAGCTGGGCCAGGTGGAGGCGCCGGGCAAGGAAGTGGTCGTGGTGCCGGTCCGCGACCCGGGCGAGGCGCTGCACCGGGCGGTGCAGCTGGTCACCGAGTCGATTCCACGCGCCTTCGGCGGGCATCCGTCGCAGACCGCGGTGATCACCGCGGCGCACGGTGGCCCGGTCGGCACGGTCGCGCTCAACGCCGCGCTCAAGGAGCGGCTCAACCCCGGGCCGGGGAGGTTCGGCGGCTTCGACAGCGGCGACCGGGTGGCGTGGTCGGCCGCCCCGGGCCAGACCGTGCTGGGCACGGTGGTGGGTGCGGACGGTGCCAGCCGGAGCCTGGAGTGCGAGACGGGGAGCGGCCGGGTCTCGGTGCCGGCCGGTGAGGTCAGCCTGCGGCACGGATGGGCGATCACCGCGCACCAGGCCGCGGGGCACGAGTGGCCGGCGGCGGTGGTCGTCGTGCCCGGTGACGCGGGCGGGCTGCTCGACCGGGCGTGGGTGCTCACGGCGTTCAGCCGGGCGCGGCGGCATCTCTCGGTGGTGCAGGGGGCCGGTCCGGATCTGGCGCGGGCGGTGGCGGCGACGCCCGCGGCGCGCACCACCCGCCTCGCTGAGCTGCTGCGCCAGCCCGACCAGCGGTGAGGGGCGTCGGTCGCTCAGGACCGACGCCGCCCGGGGTGCTCCCACCGCGGTGAGGGCACCCGGGGACGGCTGGACGCCGCGCGGGGCGACGGCACGCGTCAGAGCGTGTCGAGTTCCTCCTCGTCGAAGGCGTCGCTGATGTCGAAGCGGCAGATCACCCGTTCCGGGTCGACCGACTCGAACGGTGCGGGCAGCCACTCCCCCGGCTCGGTGGGCTCGTCGGCGGCGGCGACCCACGTGGTGGCGTCGCCCTCCTCCAGGCCGAACTCCTTGTGCCGGGTGGCGATCTCGTCGGGTTCGAACTCTCCGAAGAGGACGCCGATCGCGGCGTGCAGGCTGTGGCGCGCGCCCACCCCCGCGGCCTCGGCGTCGTCCACCGACTCCGGATCGAGTTCGGTGATCCGCTCGGCCTGTGCCAGCAGCCGTCGCGGCTCGGTGACCTGGTAGTCACGGCGGATGAAGACGCTGAGGACCTCCGGCTCGTCGGGGCCCTCGTAGTCCACGGTGCCGTCGGTGGCGGGGACCTCGAAGGGGGTGACCTCGTCGTGGACCTCGTACAGCAACTCGTCGTACACCTCGCCGGCCGCGGCCAGCTCGTTGAACGCGTTGAAGACCTCGGCGTCCGCCGCGGCGTCGGCCTCGCCTCCGGCGGCGCGCCGTTCCACGGCGTCCAGGTGGCGGTCCAGCGCCTCCTTCAGGGCTTCGGCGGCGGCTCGGACCTCGGCAGCGCTGGGCTGCGCAGCATCAGACATGGTGCAGACGGTATCGGCAAGTGGCCCCTGCCCGCACAATGGATTCGATGCCGGAATACGAGTTTCGTGATGTGTTCGTCCCGCGCGGGGTCTCCCGCGCCGCCGCGACCCGCCTCCTGACCGAGCACGCCGAGTACGGCCACTGGGAACTGGACAGGCTGCGGCTGTTTCCGGACGGAAGCCGGCGGGTGCGGCTGCGCCGTCGGGTCATCCGCCAGATCCGGGCCACCTGGTGACTCCCGGGCCGTTCTCCCGGAGCTGCCGTGCCCCGTGCCGGAGAGACCCGGGAGCGGGCATACCGCGGCCGGGGTGGCCACCGCTGGACGCGGTGGCCACCCCGGCCGGTTCGGTTGCTGCGCGAGGTCAGGCGCCCTGACCGACGCGGGAGCGGCGGAAGAGCACCGCGCCGCCGGCCAGCAGGCCGGCCGCGAGCGGGATGGCGATGCCGGGCGAGAAGTCGCCGCCGGTCTGGGCGAGCGCCCCCTCGGGGGCGGTGGGGGTCTCGGCCCGCGGGTCCTCACCGCGCGGGTCCTTGGGGCCCTCCGGGTTCTTCGGCTCCTCGGGGCTCTTCGGCTCCTCGGGAGTCTTCGGCTCCTCCGGGGTCTCGGGCTCCTCGGGGGTCTTCGGCTCCTCGGGGGTCTCGGGCTCCTCCGGGGTCTTCGGCTCCTCCGGCTTCCCGGGCTTCTCCGGGCTGCCGGGGCCGCTGTCGTTGCCGCAGTCGTTACCGATGGCCGGGTTGAGCAGACCGACGACGGAGATGCTGTTGCCGCACAGGTTGACCGGCACGTCGACCGGGACCTGCACCGCGTTGCCGGAACCGACGCCGGGCGAGTTGGACGCGACACCCTCGGCCGAGGCGCCGCCGCCGTGACCGCCGTGGGCGCCCTCACCCCGGTTCTCACCGGAGTGGCCGCCCTGGCCCTGCTCTCCCTTGGACCCGTGGTCCTTGCCGTCGCCGTGCGAGGACGACGACACGTTGGCGCAGCTGTTGCCGATCGCGGGATTGAGCAGGCCGATCACGTTGACCGTGTTGCCGCAGGCGTTGACCGGTACGTCGACCGGCACCTGCACCATGTTCCCCGACAGCACACCGGGAGAGTTCTGCGCACTCCCCTGGGCACTGGAATCGGCGGCCGCCGTCCCCCCGGACATCGCCAGCACACCGCTGGCCGCCGCCACGGAGATCAGGCCCTTCCTGGTGACCTCACGCATTCTGGTTGTTCCCCTGCCTTTTTACCTCGTGGGAGGCGGAGGTGAAAAACTCGGAACCCCCCTCCGCCACAGAAAGACCGGGGAGCCCCGGAGCGCCGTGCACTCCGGGGCCACCCGGCGTCAAGCCCTCAGAAAACGGGGCTCAGCGTCACTTGTTGATGCAGGTGTTGCCGAACGTGGGGTTCAGCAGCCCGATGACGGAGACGGTGTTGCCGCAGAGGTTCACCGGAACGTGGACCGGCACCTGGACGACGTTGCCGGAGAGGACACCGGGGGAGTTGACAGCGGCACCCTGGGCACCGGCGTCAGCAACGGCGACGCCCGCACCCGCGAGCACGAGACCGCCGGTGGCAGCCGCGGCGGCGACGACCTTCTTGAACATGCTTCCTCCTCGTTGACAATGCGACCCCCGGTAAGAGGTCGCCATCGTCAGTAACGAGGGCAGGCCAACGAAGCTACGAACCCCCACGGCGTTTCACCCGTCCGGATGGTTTCGCACGACAGGGCGATTACCGCCGGGGGTGCGAACGGGTCCGCGACCGCGCCCCCGGCGGTGGGGTTCAGCAGTCGTCCAGGAAGCGGTCCAGGACCCGCACGCCGAACTGCAGACCATCGACGGGTACCCGCTCGTCGACGCCGTGGAACATGCCGGCGAAGTCCAGTTCCGGCGGCAGCTTCAGCGGCGCGAACCCGAAACCGCGGATGCCGAGGTCGTCGAAGGACTTGGCGTCGGTGCCGCCGGAGAGCATGTACGGCACCGCCCGGGCGATGGGGTCCTCCGCCAGCAGCGAGGACTGCATGGCGGCGACGAGGCGGCCGTCGAACTCGGTCTCCAGCGCCTTGTCCGCGTGCACGTCCTCGCGCCGGACGCGGGGGCCGAGCAGCCGGTCGATGTCGGCGAGGAACTCCTCCTCGTGGCCGGGCAGGAAGCGGCCGTCGATGTGCGCCGTCGCCTGGCCGGGGATCACGTTGACCTTGTAGCCGGCGCCGAGCTGCGTGGGCGCGGCGGTGTTGCGCAGTGTGGCGCCGATCAGCTTGGAGATGCCGTTGAGGCGGCTGAGGGTCTCCTCCATGTTCTCGGGGTCGAGCTCGACCCCGAGCGCGTCGGACAGCTCGTCCAGGAAGGACCGCACCGTCTTGGTGACCCGTACCGGGAACTCGTGCCGGCCGACCCGGGCCACCGCCTCGCACAGCTCGGTGATGGCGTTGTCGTTGTTGGTCATCGACCCGTGGCCGGCGGTGCCGTCGACCGTGAGCCGCATCCAGTGCATGCCCTTCTGGGCGGTCTCGACGAGGTACAGCCGCAGGTTCTCGTTGACGGTGAAGGAGAAGCCGCCGACCTCGCTGATCGCCTCGTTGACGCCCTCGAAGAGGCCGGGGTGATGGTCCACCAGGTAGCGGGCGCCGTGGGTGCCGCCCGCCTCCTCGTCGGCCAGGAACGCGACGACCACGTCGCGCGGGGGCTTGCGGCCGGAACGGACCCGCTCGCGGATGACCGCGAGGGTCATGGCGTCCATGTCCTTCATGTCGACCGCGCCGCGCCCCCAGACGCAGCCGTCGGCGATCTCCCCGGAGAACGGGTGGTGCGTCCAGTCGTCGGCGTTGGCCGGCACCACGTCGGTGTGACCGTGGATCAGCAGCGCCGGGCGGGAGGTGTCCTCCCCCTCGATGCGGGCGACGGTCGAGGCGCGGCCCCGTTCGGACTCGAAGATCTGCGGTTCCAGCCCCACCTCCGCCAGCTGCTCGGCGACGTACTCGGCGGCGGCCCGCTCGCCCGGGCCGGAACCGTCCCCGAAGTTGCTGGTGTCGATCCGGATGAGGTCGCGGCACAGATCCACGACCTCCCGCTCGGGGGTGCTGAGACTCGGCTCGCTCACTTGCCCTCTCCCTTCCTCGTCACGCTCGCGTGGAACCTCCATCCTCTCCCCTGGCGTGACCCGGCCCGGCCGCCGGTCCGCGCCGCCGCGCGCCCGGACGCCGTGCGCGGGCGCGCGGAGATACCCGTGTGATCACCACCCCCGGGCTTTGCTATGGTTTCCCACGTCGACGCGCCCCACGGGCAGCGGACGGCGGCCCTGTCCGGGTGGCGGAATGGCAGACGCGCTAGCTTGAGGTGCTAGTGCCCTTTATCGGGCGTGGGGGTTCAAGTCCCCCCTCGGACACCACCGGAAGACCCCAGCCCAGCTGGGGTCTTTCCGCGTTCCGGGGGGCCGTCACCCCTCCGGGGTCTCGGCTGTGGCCAGGAGGCCGCTCAGGGTCGGCGCGGCCGGTGGAGGAAGCGGCCGGCGGGCCGCGTCGGCGCGGAAGGACTGGAGCAGATAGGCCACCAGGCGCCGGGATGTCGCGCTGTCCCCAGGCAGGGCGGTCACCAGACCGCCGTGCGCCAGCAGGACCATCGCGAGGTCGGAGGGGCGGAAGTCGGCCCGCAGCGCTCCCGACGCCTGAGCCCTGCGCACCAGGATCGCGAAGTCCCCCTCGGCTCGTTCCCGGGACCGCGCCTGATCCGGCCTGCTGTCCGGGAAGGCCGCGAGGAACGCGGCCGGGAACCCCCGTTCCTCGCGCTGGAGCCCGCAGACCGTCTCGACCAGGTGCTGGAAGCCGTGCCACGGGTCAGGGACGGCCAGAGCCTCGGTGAGCGCCCGCGCGCAGGTCTCCATCTGCTGCGCGAACGCGGCCCGCACCAGGGCGTCGCGGGTCGGGAAGTGCCGGTACAGCGTCGCCACACCGACGCCGGCCCGGCGGGCCACGGCCGCCATCGGGGCGTCGATCCCGCGCTCGGCGAAGACCGTGCGGGCGGCGACGAGGACGCGCTCCCGGTTTCGCCGGGCGTCCGCCCGTACGCCGTTCCGTGCTGTGATCCGAGAGGATTCCGTCATCACTGTCTCTCGCTTCGGCTCCACGTGGACGATCGCGTCCGTCCAGGAGCCTACGGTCGACGCCAGATCCCTGTGGGGGCCACCGGTGGCAGAGGCGGAACAGTGAACGACCGCACGATGAAGGCAGTTCTCCACGACCGTTACGGCGGCCCCGACGTGCTCTACGTGGGCCGGGTGCCACGCCCCGAGCCGGCCCCGGGCGAGGTCCTGGTGAAGGTGCGCGCCTTCAGCGTCAACGGCGGTGAGCTGGCGGCCCGGGCCGGGCGTCTCCGTCTCGTCACCGGCCGGAGGTTCCCCCGGCGCGCCGGCATGGACTTCAGCGGCGAGGTCGCGGCGCGGGCTGCCGGAGTGACGGGGTTGGCGGTCGGCGACCGTGTGTGGGGTGTCCTGGGCCGCTCCGGTTTCGGCAGTGCCGCCGAGTACGTGACCGTGTCCGCCGGACGGGTCGGACGGGTCCCCGACGGGCTGGACCTGGTGGACGCCGCCGCGCTGCCGGTGGCCACCACGGCCGTCACCGCGCTGCGCGACAAGGCCGGGCTGCGTTCCGGCGAACGACTCCTCGTACGGGGCGCGGCGGGCGGCGTCGGCAGTGCCGCCGTCCAGCTCGGACGGGCGTACGGCGCGGACGTCACGGCTCTCGCCCGCCCCGCCAACGCCGACTTCGTCCGCGGGCTCGGCGCCCACCGTGCCGTCGACCACCGGACCGTCCGGCCCGCTGATCTGGGCCGCTTCGACGTGGTCCTGGACACGGTGGGGACCGACCTGCGGGCGTATCGGCGGCTGCTCGGTCCCGGAGGGCGGATGGTCACCATCGCCTTCGACCTCGACCGGCCCGCCGCCTCGCTCGGCTACCTCGCGGCCAGCGCGGTCCACGGAGGGCGCCGGGTGCGCTTCTTCAGCGGCGACCCCACGCGGGAGCAGTTCGACGACCTCGCCCGGCAGGTGTCCGAGGGGAAGCTGAGCCCCGCGGTGGACACGGTCTTCCCCCTGGAGGAGACGGCGGCGGCGCACCGGGCGCTGGAGGCCGGGGGCGTGCGGGGCAAGTACGTGGTCACGGTCGCGTAGCGGCCACCTCGGCCGGGCCGCCGGGCTGCCGCCGGACCCGTGGCCGGCGGGCTCGGCGGCAGCCCGCCGGTACCACCCACGGGGACGTTCGTTCCCCACGGCACCTCCGGCGGACGGGCCCGGCCGGCGTGAGCACCGGCCGCCCGAAACGTCCGGTTCATCTGTGGCGGACCTGCCGGTAACACGCCACACCTAGCGTCACTCCATGGCTACGGGAGTGTGTGCACGGCCGGTCGGCGCCGCGTCCCCGCGAGCAGCCCCGCCCTCACTGCGGGCCACCCCACCGGCGCGCCCCGGGCGGCACCGCCGCCCGAGCGGCCCGGTTCGGCGGCCCCTGGCTCGGCCGCGCTCCGGCTCGTCACTCCTCCCCGCACCCGGATCACAGGGCCCGACCACCCGGAGTTCCCGAAGGAGATGCCGCCCATGTTCGACACGCTGCTCGTCGCCAACCGCGGGGAGATCGCCCGCCGGATCATTCGCAGCGCGCGGGAGCTCGGTCTGCGGACGGTGGCCGTCCACTCCGACGCGGACGTGGGCGCGCCGCACGTCCGTGAGGCGGACGACGCGGTGCGGATCGGTCCGGCGCCGGCCGCCGAGAGCTATCTGCGCGGCGATCGTCTGATCGAGGCGGCGCTGGCGACCGGCGCGGGCGCCGTCCACCCCGGGTACGGCTTTCTGGCGGAGCGCGCGGCGTTCGCCGCCGATGTGACGGCGGCCGGACTGGTCTTCGTCGGTCCCACCCCGGCCCAGCTGGAGGTCTTCGGCACCAAGCACACGGCGCGCGAGGCGGCCCGGGCCGCGGGCGTCGCGCTGCCGCCGGGCTCTGGGCTGCTGGCCGATGTCGGAGAGGCGTCGCGCGCGGCCCGGGAGGTCGGCTGGCCGGTGATGCTGAAGGCCACCGGGGGCGGTGGGGGCATCGGGATGCGGGCGTGCCGTTCGCCGGCCGAACTCCCCGACGCCTACGAGCAGGTGGCGCGCGCGGCACACGGGTTCGGGGGCGGGGTGTTCCTGGAGCGTCTGGTGGAGCGGGCACGCCATGTCGAGGTGCAGGTCTTCGGTGACGGCAGAGGCCGCGTGATCAGCCTGGGCGACCGTGACTGCACCGCGCAGCGCCGCCACCAGAAGGTGGTGGAGGAGGCTCCGGCGCCCGGCATCCCGGCCGCGGTCCGGGCCCGGATGCACGCCGGGGCGCGGGCGCTGTGCGCCTCGGTCGGCTACCGCTCAGCGGGGACGGTCGAGTTCGTGTACGACGCGGAGCGTGAGGCGGCCTGGTTCCTGGAGGTCAACGCCAGGCTCCAGGTGGAGCATCCGGTGACGGAGGAGGTCACCGGCGTCGACCTGGTGGCGTGGATGCTGCGGCTCGCCCGAGGTGAGTCCGAGCTGCTGGAGGGGGTGCCCGACGACGGCCCGCCGGCGCGTGGCCACGCCGTCGAGGCGCGGCTGTACGCGGAGGACCCGGCGCGCGGACACCGCCCGAGCGCCGGGATGATCACCGACCTCCGGCTGCCCGACGGGGTGCGGGTCGACGGATGGGTGGAGACGGGGACGGCGGTGCCCAGCGCCTACGACCCGCTGCTGGCGAAGGTGATCGCCACCGCCTCCACTCGGGAGAAGGCGATCGACGCGCTCGACGCGGCGCTGGCGGACACCTCGGTAAGCGGGGTGGAGACCAACCTGGGGCTGCTGCGGGCACTCTGCGCCGAGCCGGATTTCCGGGCCGCGCGCCACACCACCGCCACGCTGGAGACGCTGCGGGACCCCGAACCCCGGGTGGACGTGGAACGGGCCGGGACGCTGACCACGGTGCAGGACTGGCCGGGCCGGGTCGGCCACTGGGAGGTCGGCGTACCGCCCAGCGGCCCGATGGACGACCTGTCCTTCCGCCTGGGCAACACCGCCGTCGGCAACCCGCCCGGCGCCCCCGGCCTGGAATGCACCCTGGACGGCCCCACGTTGCGCTTCTCGCACGCCACCACGGTCTGTGTCACCGGGGCTCCCGCCGAGGTGCGGGTGGACGGCCGGGTCGTGGAACAGTGGGTGCCGGTCCGGCTGGACGCCGGGGCGCTCCTGGACGTGGGGACGGCCGACGGCCCGGGGATGCGCGTCTACGTCCTGTTCCGCGGCGGCCTGACGGTACCGGAGTACCTGGGCAGCGCCGCCACCTTCACCCTCGGCGCCTTCGGCGGGCACGCCGGACGGGCGCTGCGTGCCGGGGATGTGCTGCGGCCGGGCGCGGTCGCCGGGCGCGCGCCCGGGCCGGCTCCGGTACCGCCGGCCCGGCGGCCGCGGTTCACGTCCGCCTGGACGCTCGGGGTCAGCGAAGGGCCGCACGCGGCACCGGAGTTCCTCACCCGCGCCGGCCTGCGGACGCTCTGTGACACGGCGTGGAAGGTCTCGGCGCAGTCCGCCCGGACGGGCGTGCGGCTGACCGGGCCGAAACCGGAGTGGGCTCGCCCGGACGGCGGCGAGGCCGGGCTGCATCCGTCCAACGTCCACGACACCGCGTACTCCGTCGGCGCGGTCAACCTCACCGGTGACACCCCGGCGATCCTGGGCCCCGACGGGCCGAGTCTGGGTGGCTTCGCCTGTCCGGTGACGGTGGTGGCCGCCGAGCGCTGGAAGACCGGCCAGCTCCGGCCGGGCGACACGGTGCGGCTGGCCGCCGTGACCGAGGCGCGCGCCGACGCGCTGCGGTCCACCCCCGCGCTGCTGGCACCCGAACCGGACGGGACCGACGGCGACGACGGCGTGCTGGCCCGGCGCCCCGCGGGAGAGGGCACGCCCGAGGTGACGTACCGCCGGGGCGCGGACGACAACATCCTGGTCGAGTACGGCCCGATGACACTGGATCTGGCGCTGCGGATGCGGGTCCACGCACTGGCGGAACACCTCGCCGCGCTCCGCCCGAAGGGTCTGGTGGACGCCACTCCGGGCGTGCGGTCGCTGCATCTGCACACCGACCCGGACGTCCTGCCGCTGCGGACGCTGCTCGCCGTGCTGCGCGAGGCGGAGGAGACACTGCCGGCCACCGGGGAGCTGACCGTGCCCAGCCGGGAGGTGCGGCTGCCGTTGTCGTGGGACGACCCGACCGTGGGCGAGGCCATCGCCCGCTACGGTGCCTCGGTCCGCGACGACGCGCCGTGGAACCCCTCCAACATCGAGTTCATCCGCCGGATCAACGGGCTGGGCAGCGTGGAGGAGGTCCGGCGGACCGTCTTCGACGCCTCCTACCTCGTCCTCGGTCTGGGCGACGTCTACCTCGGCGCTCCCGCCGCGACTCCGCTGGATCCACGCCACCGGCTGGTCACCACCAAGTACAACCCTGCGCGCACCTGGACGGCTGAGGCCGGTGTGGGCATCGGTGGTTCCTATCTGTGCGTCTACGGCATGGAGAGCCCGGGCGGCTACCAGCTGATCGGCCGCACCGTTCCCATCTGGGGCGGGCTGCGGCCCGGCCGGTCGTTCGCCGACGGGCTGCCGTGGCTGCTGCGCTTCTTCGACCGGATCAGCTGGTATCCGGTCTCCCCCGGGGAACTGGCCGACACCCGGGCCGGGCTGGCCTCGGGGCGGAGCGGACTCGACATCCGCCCCGGGGTGTTCTCGCTCGCCGCCCACCAGGAGTTCCTGGCTCGCGAGGCCGGGCCGATCGCGGCGTTCCGTGCCCGCCAGAGCGCCGCGTTCGAGGCGGAGCGGCTGGCGTGGGAGCGGGCCGGGGAGTTCGCCGACCGGCCCGGGGCGCCGCCCGCGCCGGACCCCGGGCGGATCGAGGTGCCGGCCGGTGGACATCTGGTGGAGGCGCCGCTGAGTTCCACCGTGTGGAAGGTGGAGGCGGCTCCCGGTACCCGCGTCGCCGCGGGCGACCCGCTGCTGGTGCTGGAGGCGATGAAGATGGAGGTGGTGGTGCGGGCTCCGGGCGCGGGGGTGGTGGCCGAGGTGCTGGTCTCCCCCGGTCTCCAGGCCGAGGCGGGCGCGCCGCTGGCGGTACTCGCCCCCGGCGGCGGCGAGTGAGAGCGAGCCGGCGCGGCGTGGGAGTGCCGCGGACCGGGCACCAGGCGGGGGTGAGCGGACGGAGCGCCGTCCGCGGAGACGGCCGGGCGCCCGCGTCCGGCGGAACGGACGGTCCCATGCCAACCGCGACGAACGGGCCGATGGGCGCCGGCGCCGACGCGCACCTTCCGGCGGCGGGGGCCGCCGCCCCCACCGCGGAGCGCCGCGCCGAGGCGGCGTACCGGCGGATCGAGGAGACCGGCCGGCCGGAGGTGTGGATCGCCCTGCGGCCACGCGAGGAGACCCTCGCCGACGCGCGGGCCGTGGACGCCCGGGTGCGCTCCGGGGAGCGACTGCCGCTGGCGGGACTGCTGGTGGCGGTCAAGGACAACGTGGACGTGGCGGGACTGCCGACCACCGCGGGCTGCCCGGCGTTCGCCTACCGTCCGGAGGAGAGCGCCACCGCGGTGCGGCGCCTCACCGACGCGGGCGCGGTGGTGCTGGGCAAGACCAACATGGACCAGTTCGCGACCGGCCTGGTCGGCACCCGCAGCCCGTACGGCGCGGTCCGCAACGCCCTGCTGCCGTCGAGGATCGCGGGCGGTTCCAGTTCGGGTTCGGCGGTGGCGGTGGCGGTGGGGATCGCGGACATCGGGGTGGGCACGGACACGGCGGGCTCCGGGCGGGTGCCGGCCGCGCTGAACGGGCTGGTGGGAGTGAAGCCGACGCTGGGCCTGGTTCCCACCACCGGTGTGGTCCCGGCCGCCCGGCCCTTCGACGCGGTCACCGTCTTCGCCACGTCGCTGACGGCCGCCCAGCGGGCGGTCGCGGTCATGACCGGCCCCGATCCGGCCGATCCGCGCAGCCGTTGCTGGCCGTCGGGGGTGCGGCTCGGCGCTCCGCCCCGGCCCCGGGTGGCCGTCCCGGACGAGGCCGGGCTCGCCCCGCTCTCCGTGGAGGGCCGGGCGGCGTTCCGGTTCGCCGCCGAACGGCTGGAGGCCGCCGGGGCGCGGACCGAGGCGATCGACATCGGACCGCTGCTGGCCGCGGCACGACTGCTCTACGACGGCGCGCTCGTCGCCGAACGGTACGCGGCGGTAGGCGAGTTCATCGCGGGCGCGCCCGCGGACTGTGATCCGACGGTGGCCTCGATCATCCTGGCAGCCGCCGACATCCCGGCGTCACGGCTCGCCGCCGACCTGGAGCGGTTGGACCGCTACCGCGCCGAGGCGGCCGCGCTGCTCGACGGGTTCGACGCCCTGCTGTCGCCCACCACGACGGACCATCCCGAACTGACGGAGGTGCGCGCCGATCCGGTCGAGGTCAACCGGAGGCTGGGTACCTACACCAACTTCGTGAACCTGCTCGACATGGCGGCGGTCGCGGTGCCGGCGGGCACGGCGGACGGCGGGCCGTTCGGGGTCAGCGTCATCACCCGTGGCTTCGACGACCAGGCCGGCATCGACATCGCGGCACTGCTGACCGGCGAACAGGCGGCCGAGCCGTGGCCGGACGGGGGACGGAGCCTGGTCGTCTTCGGGGCGCATCTGCGGGGCCAGCCGCTGCACCACCGGCTGACCGAACTCGGCGCCCGGTTCGCGGGCGAGGTGACGACCGCGCCGCGCTACCGGCTGCTGGCGCTGGAGACCGAACCGGCGAAGCCGGGGCTGGTAAGGACACCGCCGGGCGAGGGCGGGCGGATCAGCGGCGAGCGCTGGTCGCTGGCACCGGCCGCACTGGGCACCTTCCTCGCGGAGCTGCCGTCGCCGATGACCCTGGGCGCGGTGGAAATGGCCGACGGCGGCTGGGAAACGGGGTTCCAGTGCGACGCGCACGCGGCGGCCGGGGCGTCCGACATCACCGGCCACGGTGGGTGGCGGGCGTATCTGGACGCGCGGGGCGGCTGACGGCGGCGGCGCCGGGGGCGCGCGCGTCGCCGACGGCACGCACGGGGCGGGCCGTTCGGGAACGAGCACCCGCCCCGCCGGGAGCCTCGGAGGTTCCCGGCGGGGCGAGCGGCGGCCGCACCGGCGGTGGCCCGCCCCCGGCACTGGGCCGGGCGACGGTCACCGGACCCCGGACTGCCGGGGCGGCCGGTCCTGCTCCGGCCCCGCGCACCGGCGTCGAGGCGCCGGCACCCGGGAACGGACGGGCGGTGGTCGGTCCGTGCGGCCGCGCGGGCGTGTGCTGTGCGGAACGGCCGGCGCGGCTGAGCGGTGCAGCGGTTGAGCGGTTCAGCCGAAGTTCACGTCGCTGCACAGGTAGTAGACCTGGTCCATGTGGGAGGCCTGCCAGATGGTGTAGACGACGTGGTGGCCGGTACGGCCCGGGGCGTCCACGTCCACGTAGATGTCCTGCGTGGGGGCGAAGCTGCCCGTCTCGGTGACGAGTTCGAGATCGTCCCAGCCCAGCGGCTCGGTGGCCGGGTCGAATCCCTGCTCGGTCACGTAGATCCGGAGGTAGTCGGCGCCGTGGCTGGCCTGGTCGTGCAGGTGCAGCCGGAAGCTGTTGTCGAGGTCGGTGGTCTGCCAGGGGCCCACCGTGTCCAGGGAGTTGTAGCGGCCGCCCTCGGCCTGGCCACCGCTGCACAGCGTGCCGTCGGGCACCGCCGCGCGGTGGTTGCCGCCGACGTTGTCGCGGTAGAGCCCGTTCCAGTTCCACATGGCGTTGGGGTTGTCCTGCCACGCCTGCCAGCACATCGGGTCCAGGTCGGCCATGGCGGGGTTCTGGAAGTCGCTGCCCCAGCGGTCCCAGCAGCCGTAGTTGCGGGAGGGCGGGTCGACGACGGACCCGTGTGCGGCGGCCGAGTCCGCCCACGGTACGAGGAACAGCAGGGCCGCGGTCACCAGGGCGAAGGCCCTCAGCAGCGGGCGGGTCTGATCGGCATGACGGTATGCGTGCACTGTGCGTTCTCCTGTCCGGCTGTGGGGTTTCCGGTATGGGAGCGCTCCCACCGAGCTGAGTACCCGTCGCCACACCGCCGAAACACGGTGTTTACAGTCCTGCCGCTCTGATTGGGCGGCGAGTGCGGCCGACTCCCGGAGGAGAGCGCTCTCCCCGTGTTATAAAGGCGTCCATGAGCGATCGGGCCCGCACAGCGGCGCACTCCCCCACCCTGGAGGACGTGGCGCGGGCCGCCGGGGTGTCACGGGCCACCGTCTCCCGGGTCATCAACGGCACCCGCAATGTCGACCCCGAGATCCAGCGCACGGTGCGCGACGCGGTGACCGCCACGGGGTACGTCCCCAACCGGGCGGCACGGGCGCTGGTCACCCGTCGCGCGGACACCGTGGCGCTCGTCGTCTCCGGCGCGGGCGCGGACACCGGTCCGCCGGACGCGGACACCGGCCCCCGGGAGGACGGGAGCGTCCACGGCGGGGAGGAGCGGGACGGCGACGCCGGGGGCCCGCTGTTCAGCGACCCGTTCTTCGGCCGTATCGCCGCCGGAGTGGTCGAGTTCCTCCGCCCCCGGGGCATGCATCCGGTGCTGATGCTCGCCGAGTCACCGGCCGCCCGCGACCAGGTGTTCGACTACCTGCGCCGGGGCCACGCGGACGGCGCGGTACTGGTCTCCACCCATGCCGCCGACCCGCTGCCCGCCCGGCTGGTCGAGGCCGGCGTGCCCGCGGTGCTGTTCGCGCGCCCGCCGCGCCCGCTGCCGGTCTCCTACGTCGACCTGGCCCACCGGGACGGTGCCCGGCTGGCGGCCGAGCACCTCCTGGCGCGCGGCTGCCGGCGCGTGGCCACGGTCAACGGGCCGCTGGACGTCCTCGCCTGCCAGGAGCGGGCGGCCGGGTTCCAGGACGCGATGGCACGGGCGGGCAGTCCGTACTTCCCCTCCGTGGAGGGGAACTTCACCCTGGAGAGCGGCGAGCGGGCGATGGCGCAGCTGCTGGCCCGCCATCCCGGCCTGGACGGCCTCTTCGTGGCGAACGACCTGATGGCCCAGGGGGCTCTGCACGTTCTGCGCGAGCAGGGTCGCCGGGTCCCCGAGGATGTCGCGGTCGTCGGGTTCGACGACAGCAGCGCGGCCCGCGCGGCGCGGCCGCGTCTGACCACCGTGCGGCAGCCGGTGGAGCGGATGGCCGCCGAGATGACCCGGCTACTGCTGGAGCATGTGGAGCAGCCGGACCGCTCCCCCGCCTCCGTCATCTTCGAACCCACCCTGGTGACGCGCCACTCCGCCTGAGACCCACCACGCGCGGGCCCCGAGTCTCCGGCGCGGGAGCCGGTGGCGCGGAGCGCACCCGTGTACGACCGAAGCGCCGCCCAACCCCCCTGAGCTGTAAGGACGTTGCCCCGTCGCCCGACGGTTCGCCCGTCGTTGTCATCACGAGACATCCGTTATGGAGAAAAACCCGACGACGCCGGTTTCGGTGGGGCACACTGAGCGCTCGGTCAACACGCCGGGGGCGTGAAGCGCCCGGCTTCGCATGTGAGAGGCACGCCTGTGAACCGCACCATACGATCGGTGATCCTCGCCGCGGCCACCCTGGCCGTCCTGGTCCCGGCCTCCCCCGTCCACGCCGCCAAGACCACGGGCGACCTGATGATCACGCATGTGCGGCCCAACGCCGCCGGAGCGGACGTCAAGAACAGCAAGCAGGTCAACCTGAACGGGGAGTACTTCGTCATCAAGAACGTGACCAAGAAGACGGTCAACGTCGGCGGCTACATCCCCGACATCACCACCAACACCTACGGACGGGCGCTCCCCTCCTACAAGCTCCCGGCCGGCGCCACCGCGTACGTGCACACCGGGACCGGAAAGCACCACAAGGACGCCAAGGGCAAGCACCACATCTACCGCGGGTACGCCCGCCATGTGCTGCCCAACGACGGCAAGGCCAAGTCGCCCAACCTGCGGCTGAAGACGCCGGGCAGCAAGGACAACAACGCCGCCGCCGGCACCATCAGTTCCTGCAGCTGGAAGGTCGCGGCGGACGGCAAGAGCTACACCTGCTGACCGGCGACACCTGAGGCCGGCGACACCGCGCGCCGCCACCCCCACATCGGGGCCGCCCGGCCAGCCGCCGGGCGCGCCCTCCCCCACCCGGCAGGGGTCACGCGC
>NZ_BHZI01000042.1 GCF_004305975.1 Streptomyces otsuchiensis | reverse complement strand
GCGGCTGAGCAACCCCCGCCCCCGGCTGCGACTGGTCGGTCTCGGGCTGACGCTGATCATGGTGGTCTTCACCGTCCGGCTGGTGCAGGTGCAGGCCGTCGACGCGACCACCTACGCCGACAAGGCGCAGGTCAACCGGTATGTCACGGTGCCGATCGCCGCCCAGCGCGGAGACATCACCGACCGCAACGGCACGGCGCTGGCCACCACCGTCGACGCCTACGACATCATCGCCGACCCCTCCCTCTTCACCGAGGAGCACACCGAGACCGACGACGCCCCGGCCCAGGCCGCGGCGCTGCTGGCGCCCATCCTCGACCAGGACGAGGAGCGGCTGGCCGGTCTGCTGGACAACCCCGACTCCCAGTACGCCGTCCTCGCCCGGCAGCAGACCCCGCAGGCGTGGACCCAGATCCAGGACCTGCGCCGCACGCTGGCCGAGCGTGTCACCGACGGCACCGGCCACCAGGTGCTCACGGGGGTGTTCCGCGAGAAGAACCCCAAGCGGGTCTACCCCGGTGGTGAGCTGGCCGCCGGCGTCCTCGGCTTCGTCAACAACGAGGGCGTCGGAGGCGGCGGGATCGAGGCGCAGCTCAACCCCGACCTCGCGGGTGAGGACGGCACCATGCGCTACGCCCAGTCCGGCGGGCGCCGGGTGCCGACCGCCGGTTCCAGCGAGCAGCCGGCGGTGCCGGGGACCGACATAGAGCTCACCATCGACCGCGACATGCAGTGGGCCGCGCAGTCCGCGATCTCCGCCCAGGTCGACGCCTCCGCCGCCGACGGCGGCTACGTGGTCGTCCAGGACGTCCGCACCGGCGAGGTCCTCGCCATGGCCTCCGCGCCCGGCTACGACCCGGGCGCCTACGGCCGCGCCGAACCGGGCACCCTCGGCAACCCGGCGCTCTCCGACGCGTTCGAACCGGGCTCCACCAGCAAGATCATCTCGATGGCCGCGGTGCTGGAGGAGGGCGCCGCCGCCCCCGACACCCATGTGACCGTCCCCAACCGCCTGCCGCGCGCCGACCGTGCCTTCGCCGACGACCACGACCACGAGACCTACCACCTCACACTGGCCGGCGTCCTCGCGAAGTCCAGCAACATCGGCACCATCCTCGCCACCGAGACCCTCTCGGACTCGCAGCCCGAGGCCAACCGGATCCTGCACTCCTACCTGAGCGACTTCGGCTTCGGCCGGCCCACCGGCCTGGCCTTCCCCGGGGAGACCTCCGGCATCCTGGCCCCGCCCGACACCTGGAACGCCTCCCAGCAGTACACGGTGCCCTTCGGGCAGGGACTGTCCGTCAACGCCCTCCAGGCCGCGTCCGTGTACTCGACGGTGGCCGGCGGCGGCGAACGGATCGCCCCGACCCTGGTCCGCGGCACCACCGGGCCCGACGGCCAGTACCAGGAGGCGGCCGAGCCGGAACGGGAGCGGGTCATCAGCGAGAAGACCTCCCGGCTGCTCACCGCGATGCTGGAGACGGTCGTCAGCGACGAGGAGTGGGGGACCGGCGGCGCCGCCCGCATCCCCGGCTACCGCGTCGCAGGCAAGACCGGAACCTCCAACCGGGTGGACCCGGAGACCGGCCGGTACAACGGCTACACCGCCTCGTTCGCCGGGTTCGCCCCCGCGGACGACCCCCGGGTGACCGTGTACTGCGCCGTGCAGAACCCCACCAAGGGCGGCTACTACGGCAGCCAGGTCTGCGGACCGGTGTTCCGCCAGGTGATGGAGTTCTCCCTGAAGGCGCTCCAGGTGCCGCCGACCGGACAGGACCCCGTCACCCTGCCGTCCACCTTCGATCCAGACGAATGACACGAGCGAGCGGAGCCCACGTGAAGATCATCACCGGGGAAGACCGGGACGGGCCCTCCGGGCGGCCCTCGGACCGGCGCGGTGGCGGCACCTCGCGTCGCGGCACACCCGCCTCGACGGGTACGCTCACCGCCGTGCGACACGGTGATCAGACCCAGCCCGCGCTGCCGAGGCCCCAGCACGTCCGTCCGGTACCGCTGGCCGAGCTGGCCCGGACCGCGGACGCCGACCTCACGGCGGCGGAACCCCAGCAGCCCTCCGACGGACCGGAGGCCCGGCCGGGCCCCGACGACGGCGCCCCCCAGGAGGTGACCGTCACCGGCATCACCCACGACTCCCGTGCGGTGCGCCCCGGTGACATCTACGCGGCACTCTCCGGCGCCCGCTTCCACGGCGCCGACTTCGTGGCCCAGGCGCAGTTCCTCGGCGCGACCGCGGTCCTCACCGACCCGGCCGGCACCGAGCGCGCCGCCGCCACCGGCCTGCCCGTCCTCACCGTGCCCGACCCGCGCGGCGTGATGGGCGAACTGGCCGCCACCATCTACGGGGACCCCGGCGCCGGGCTGCTGCGCATCGGGATCACCGGAACCTCCGGCAAGACCACCACCGCCTACCTGGTGGACGGCGCGCTGCGCACCGCCTCCCGCGACGGCGGCCAGACCGGCCTGATCGGCACGGTCGAGACCCGCATCGGCGACGAGCGGATCAAGTCCGAGCGGACCACCCCGGAGGCCACCGACCTCCAGGCCCTCTTCGCCGTGATGCGCGAGCACAAGGTCACCTCGCTGGCCATGGAGGTCTCCAGCCACGCCCTGGTCCTGGGCCGGGTCGACGGCTGCGTCTTCGACATCGCCGTCTTCACCAACCTCAGCCCCGAACACCTGGACTTCCATCCCGACATGGAGGACTACTTCCAGGCGAAAGCGCAGCTGTTCACCCCCGCCCGCTCCCGGGCCGGGGTCGTCAACATCGACGACGTGTACGGCCGCCGCCTGGTCACCGAGGCCGGCGTACCGGTCACCACCTACTCCGCCGAGGGACACCCCGACGCCGACTGGCGTGCCTCCGCGGTCGAGGCGGGCCCCCTGGGCTCCACCTTCACCGTCCACGGCCCCGACGGGGTCGTGGTGCGCGCCGAGGCGCCCCTGCCCGGCGAGTTCAACGTCTCCAACACCCTGGCCGCCATCGCCGCGCTCGCCGCCTCCGGCGCCGACCCGCAGCTGGCCGCCGACGGCATCGCCCGCGTGCCCGGCGTCCCCGGACGCCTGGAGCGGGTGGACGCCGGCCAGCCCTACCTGGCCGTCGTCGACTACGCCCACAAGCCCGACGCCGTCGACTCCGTTCTGCACGCCGTGCGGAAGATCACCGAGGGACGGGTGCACGCCGTCCTCGGCTGCGGCGGCGACCGTGACCCGCACAAACGGCTGGCGATGGGCGCCGCCCTCGCGCGGCTCTCCGACACCGCCGTCCTCACCTCCGACAACCCACGCTCGGAGGACCCCCTGGCGATCCTCGCCGCCATGCTCACCGGCGCCTCCCAGGTGCCCAGCCACGAACGCGGCACCGTGCTCGTCGAGGAGGACCGCGCCGCGGCCATCGCCGCCGCCGTCGGACGCGCCGAACCGGGCGACACCGTCGTGGTGGCCGGAAAGGGACACGAGCAGGGCCAGGACATCGCCGGAGTCATCCGGCCCTTCGACGACCGCTCCGAGCTGCGCGCCGCGATCGAACGCGCCGGCCACACCCCCAGCACTCCCACCCCAGGGATGGACCAGGACAGCGCATGATCCCTCTCTCCATCGCCGAACTCGCCGCGATCGTGGGGGGCGAGCCGCACGGCGTGCCCGGCCCACCCGGCACCGAACCTGCCGACGCCCCGCTCCCGGCGCCCATCACCGGCCCCGCCGTCATCGACTCCCGTGAGGCCGCCCCCGGCGTCCTGTTCGCGGCGTTCGAGGGCGAGCGCGTGGACGGCCACGACTACGCCGCCGGAGCCGTCGCCGCCGGTGCCGCGGCCGTGCTGGCCACCCGGCCGGTGGACGTGCCCTCGGTGCTCGTGGACGACGTCACCGCCGCGCTGGGCGCGCTCGCCCGGCACACCGTCTCCGAACTGGGCACCACCGTCGTGGCGCTGACCGGATCCTCCGGCAAGACCTCGACCAAGGACCTGATCGCGCAGCTGCTGCCCCGGATCGGCCCCACCGTCTGGACGCCCGGCTCCCTCAACAACGAGATCGGCCTGCCGCTGACCGCGCTGCGTGCCGACGCCGGCACCAGGCACCTGGTGCTGGAGATGGGCGCGCGCGGTATCGGCCACATCCGCTACCTCACCGAGCTGACGCCCCCGCGGATCGGGCTGGTGCTGAACGTCGGCACCGCCCATCTCGGGGAGTTCGGCGGCAGGGAGCAGATCGCCGAGGCCAAGGGCGAACTGGTCGAGGTGCTGCCCACCGCCGCGGAGGGCGGGGTCGCCGTCCTCAACGCCGACGACCCGCTGGTGCGCGCCATGGCGGCGCGCACCAAGGCCCGCGTGGTGTTCTTCGGCGAGTCCGAGGAGTCGGACATCCGGGCCGAGAACGCCCGGCTCGGCGCCGACGGACGGCCCTCGTTCACCCTGTGCACCCCCACCGGGCGCAGCGGTGTGACCATGCGCCTGTACGGTGAGCACCACGTGTCGAACGCGCTCGCGGCAGCCGCGGTCGCCCATGAACTGGGCATGCCCGTAACGGAGATCGCCGAAGCGCTGTCGTCCGCGGGCCCGCTCTCCAGATGGCGGATGGAGGTCACCGAGCGCGCGGACGGTGTGACGATCGTCAACGACGCCTACAACGCCAATCCGGAGTCCATGCGGGCCGCCCTCAAGGCACTGGCCACCATGGGACACGGAGGACGCACCTGGGCGGTGCTCGGCCAGATGGCCGAGCTGGGTGACGACTCGCAGGCCGAACACGACGCCATCGGACGGCTCGCCGTCCGGCTCAACGTCAGCAAGCTCGTGTCCGTGGGTGGCCTGGAGGCCGCCTGGCTGGACATGGGTGCCAAGAACGAGGGTTCGTGGGGTGAGGAGTCGGTGCACGTGTCCGACGCTCAAGCAGCGCTGGAAGTGCTGCGGGATGAGCTGCGGCCGGGAGATGTGGTGCTGGTGAAGGCATCACGGGCCGTGGGTCTGGAGAAGGTCGCCATCGATCTGCTGGGTGGAGAAGAAGGCGGGGTCGCCGCCCGATGAGGCAGATCCTCTTCTCCGGGGTCATCGGGCTCTTCCTGACCCTGGTCGGCACTCCGCTGCTGATCAAACTGCTGGCCCGCAAGGGCTACGGCCAGTTCATCCGGGACGACGGCCCCCGGGACCACCACAGCAAGCGCGGTACGCCCACCATGGGTGGCATCGCCTTCATCACGGCAACGCTGATCGCCTACTTCGCGACCAAGCTCGCCAGTGGTACCAGCCCGTCCGTGTCGGGGCTGCTGGTCCTCTTCCTGTTCGCGGGAATGGGACTGGTCGGCTTCCTCGACGACTACATCAAGATCGTCAAGCAGCGGAGCCTGGGCCTGCGGGCCAAGGCGAAGATGCTCGGCCAGTTCATCGTCGGTGTGACCTTCGCGATCCTGTCGCTGAACTTCGCCGACTCCCGTGAACTGACCCCGGCCTCCACCCACCTGTCGTTCACCCAGGACTTCGGCTGGTCGATCGGCCCCGTGCTGTTCGTGGTCTGGGCGCTGTTCATGATCCTGGCCATGTCCAACGGTGTGAACCTGACGGACGGTCTGGACGGTCTGGCCACCGGCGCCTCGGTGATGGTCTTCGGCGCCTACGTCTTCATCGGCGTCTGGCAGTACGGCCAGAGCTGCGCCAACGAGCTGACGGCCGGAGCCGGCTGCTACGAGGTCAGGGACCCCCTGGACCTCGCGGTGGTCGCCGCCGCCCTGATGGGAGCGCTCTTCGGCTTCCTGTGGTGGAACACCTCGCCCGCCAAGATCTTCATGGGCGACACCGGCTCGCTGGCCCTGGGCGGCGCGCTCGCCGGCCTGGCGATCCTCTCCCGGACCGAGCTGCTGCTCGCCGTCCTGGGCGGTCTGTTCGTCCTGATCACCATGTCCGTGGTCATCCAGGTCGGCTCCTTCCGCCTCACCGGCAAGCGGGTCTTCAAGATGGCGCCGCTCCAGCACCACTTCGAACTGAAGGGGTGGAGCGAGGTCCTGGTCGTCGTGCGGTTCTGGATCATCCAGGGCATGTGCGTGATCGTCGGCCTCGGCATCTTCTACGGCACCTGGGCGACCAGCTGATGACCGGCCAGGAGTTCACCGACCGGCACGTCACCGTCGCCGGACTCGGTGTCAGCGGGGCCAGCGCCGCCCGGGCGCTGGCCGCCGCCGGCGCCCGGGTCACCGTCGTCGACGGCGGCACCGGGCCCCGCCCGCGCGAGGCGGCCGACCGGCTCACCGGTCCGGTCGCCGAGGGCGGGGCGTGCCCGGCCGTCGAGGTGCGTCTCGGCGACGGCGCCACGCTGCCCGAGGGCACCGACCTCGTCGTCACCTCGCCCGGCTGGAAGCCCGGCAGCCCGCTGTTCGCGGCCGCCGAGGCGGCCGGCGTCGAGGTGATCGGCGACGTCGAACTGGCCTGGCGGCTGCGCCGCCCGGCCGCCGACGGCACCCCGCCGGCGGACTGGCTGGTCGTCACCGGCACCAACGGCAAGACCACCACCGTCCAGATGCTCGCCTCGATCCTCGGCGCGGCGGGGCTGCGCACCGCCGCCGTCGGGAACATCGGCACACCGATCATCGACGTGGTGCTCTCCGGCGAGCCCTACGACGTCCTCGCCGTCGAGCTCTCCAGCTACCAGCTGCACTGGGCGCCCAGCCCCCGCGCGCACTCCGCCGCGGTGCTCAACCTCGCCCCGGACCACCTGGACTGGCACGGCACCATGGCGGCCTACGCCGCCGACAAGGGCCGCGCCTACACCGGCAACCGCGTCGCCTGCGTCTACAACGCCGCCGACCCGGCCACCGAGGAACTGGTCCGCGCCGCCGACGTGACCGAGGGCGCCCGCGCCATCGGCTTCACCCTCGGCACTCCCGGCCCCTCCCAGCTCGGCGTCGTCGAGGGACTGCTGGTCGACCGGGCCTTCGTCCCCGACCGGCAGCGCGCCGCCGCCGAACTGGCCTCCACCGAGGACGTCAGGCCCGCCGCGCCGCACAACATCGCCAACGCCCTGGCGGCGGCGGCACTCGCCCGCGCCTACGGCGTGGAGCCGGTGGCCGTCCGCGACGGGCTGCGGGCCTTCCGGCCCGACGCCCACCGGATCGCGCATGTCGCCGACGTGGACGAGGTCGCCTACGTGGACGACTCCAAGGCGACCAACACCCACGCCGCCGAGGCGTCCCTGGCCGCCTACCGGCCCATCGTGTGGATCGCCGGCGGCCTCGCCAAGGGCGCCTCCTTCGACGACCTCGCCCGCCTGGCGAAGGACCGGCTGCGGGCCGCCGTGCTCATCGGCGCGGAGCGGCACCTCATCGCCGAAGCGCTGGCGCGACACGCGCCGGATGTGCCGGTCTCCGACCTCGACCGGACCGACACTGGAGCGATGCAAGCGGCCGTCCGCGAAGCGGCCCGGCTGGCCCGCCCCGGTGACACCGTCCTGCTGGCGCCGGCCTGCGCTTCGATGGACATGTTCACCAACTACAACGAGCGCGGTGACGCCTTCGCCGCCGCCGTGCACGACCTGGCGGCCGGCCGGAGCACGGACGGGAGTTGACCGCGGGCGCCCCTGTGCGGTGGCGCCGCGGCCCGACGCCGGCGGGCGCCCGGAGGGGACGAGGATGCACCCAGAACGTTCGGCGGCCCCGTCCGGGCCGGCCGGCGCGGGCGGTGGTGCGGCTCCGTCCGCCCGCCGCTCCGCCGCCGCCCGGGACCAGGCGGCCCGCCGCTCCGCCGAGGGACGCGCGGTCGCCGACCAGCGCGCCACCCGTCCCGAACGCCGCCTCCGCACCGACCGGGCGGCCCGCCCCGAGCGCCCCCCGCGCCCGGTCCCCGGCGGCGCGCCGCGCCGTGAGCGATCCGGCTCCGACGCCGACCGGCACCGCGGCGGCGGCCCACACCGTCCGGGAGGCCCCTCCGGCGGCGGACGGCCGCCCGGCCCGCCGTCGCTGCCCTCCAGCCTGGTCGCGCGGTTCCGCAAGGCCTGGGACCGGCCGCTGACGGCCTACTACGTCGTCCTGGGCACCTCGCTGCTGATCATCCTGCTGGGCCTGGTGATGGTCTTCTCCGCCTCGCAGATCCAGGCGTTGCGGCACAGCCTCCCGGCGTCCTACTTCTTCCAGAAGCAGCTGGTCGCCGCCGTGCTCGGCGCCGTCCTCATGGTGCTCGCGGCGCGGATCTCGGTCCGGCTGCTGCGCGCGCTGACCTATCCGTTCCTCGCCTTCTCGATCGTGCTGCTCGTCGTGGTGCAGATCCCCGGGGTGGGGGTGGAGGTCAACGGCAACACCAACTGGATCGCGGTCGGCGGTCCCTTCATGCTCCAGCCGAGCGAGTTCGCGAAGCTGGCCCTGGTGCTCTGGGGCGCCGACCTCCTGGCCCGCAAGGGCGAGCGCCGGATGCTCGGGCAGTGGCGCCATCTGATGATTCCTCTGGTGCCGGGAGCGCTGCTGGTCTGCGGGCTCATCATGGTCGGCGGCGACATGGGAACCGTGATGATCCTGGTGGCGATCATTTTCGGCCTGCTGTGGCTGGCCGGCGCCCCCACCCGGCTCTTCGTCGGCGTCCTGGGGGCCTCCGCCGCCATCGGCGCCGTCTTCATCGCCACAGCCGCCCACCGGATGGACCGGCTCGCCTGCGTCATGGCCACCGACCCCGGGCCGGGCGACCGCTGCTGGCAGGCCGTCCACGGCATCTACGCCCTGGCCTCCGGCGGCTGGTTCGGCTCCGGCCTCGGCGCGAGTGTGGAGAAATGGGGTGAACTCCCCGAACCACACACGGACTTCATCTTTGCCATCACCGGGGAGGAGCTCGGCCTGGCGGGGACGCTGTCAGTGCTCGGCCTCTTCGCGGCTCTAGGCTATGCGGGTATCCGCGTGGCCGGACGCACGGAGGAACCGTTCGTCAGGTATGCCGCGGGAGGGGTCACCACCTGGCTGATGGTGCAGGTCGTCATCAACATCGGTGCGGTGCTCGGGCTGCTGCCCATCGCCGGCGTCCCCCTCCCGCTGTTCTCCTACGGAGGGTCCGCGCTGCTGCCCACGATGTTCGCCGTCGGTCTGCTGATCGCCTTCGCGCGCAGCGACCCGGCGGCGCGTGCGGCCCTGGCCACGCGGCGACGCCCGGACGGCAAGAAGCCGGCCGGGCTCGGATGGACGTCGAGGAGACGGCGCGGAGTGATCGCGTCGTCCGGAGAGCGGTGAAATTCGGTGCATGTCGTACTCGCAGGCGGAGGGACCGCCGGTCACATCGAGCCCGCGCTCGCCCTCGCGGACGCGCTGCGCAGGCAGGACCCGTCCGTGGGTGTCACGGCGCTCGGCACGGAGCGCGGACTGGAGACCCGGCTGGTGCCGGAGCGCGGCTACGAACTGGCGCTGATCCCCGCCGTTCCGCTGCCACGCAAACCGACGCCCGAACTGATCACGGTCCCCGGCAGGCTCCGCGGCACCGTGAAGGCCGCCGAGGACGTCCTGGAGCGCACCAAGGCCGACTGTGTCATCGGCTTCGGCGGTTACGTCGCCCTGCCCGCCTACCTGGCGGCCAAGCGGCGCGGGGTGCCGATCGTGGTCCACGAGGCCAATGCCCGCCCCGGGCTCGCCAACAAGATCGGCGCGCGCTACACCAAGTTCGTCGCCGTCTCCACCCCCGACAGCAAGCTGCGGCACGCCCGCTACGTCGGTATCCCGCTGCGGCGCTCCATCGCGACCCTGGACCGCGCCGCGGTCCGGCCCGAGGCGCGCGCCGCCTTCGGGCTGGACGCGGTGCCGCCGACGCTGCTGGTCTCCGGCGGCTCGCAGGGCGCGCGGAGGCTCAACGAGGTGATCGAGGCGGTCGCGCCCGTCCTCCAGCGCTCCGGGGTCCAGGTGCTGCACGCCGTCGGCCCCAAGAACGACCTGCCCACGCCGGACAACATGCCGGGGATGCCGCCCTATGTGCCGGTACCGTATGTGGACCGGATGGACCTCGCCTACGCCGCGGCCGACATGATGCTGTGCCGGGCCGGCGCGATGACCGTCGCCGAACTCTCCGCCGTCGGGCTCCCGGCCGCCTACGTCCCGCTGCCGATCGGCAACGGCGAACAGCGCCTCAACGCCCAGCCGCTGGTGAAGGCCGGAGGCGGAGTCATCGTGGACGACGCGGACCTGACGCCCGAATGGGTGCGGGACAACGTCCTTCCGGTGCTGACGGACCCGGCCCGGCTCTTGGCCATGTCCCGGGCGGCCACCGAGTTCGGACGCCCGGACGCCGACGAGCTGCTGGTCGGCATGGTGCACGAGGCGGTCGCGGCGCGTCAGTCGTAGCCACCGATCCGAACAGGCAGGAGCGAGGCGCGTGGCCGGACCGGTGAGGACCGCGGAGCGGGAACGGGAGCGGGAGCCGCTCGACGGTGAGTCCGGCCCGCCGCCGTCCACCGGACGGCCGCGTCGCCGGTTCCGGCTCCCGGGGCGTGGCCTCATGGTCGCGCTGACCGTTCTGGGCGTCGCCCTCGGCGGCTTCGGGATCTGGGCGCTCTACGGATCGCAGTGGCTGCGGGTCGAACGGGTCTCGGTCTCCTGGACCGGTGGCCCCGAGGTGCTGGAGCGCGCGGAGATCGAGGAAGCGGCCGCCGTTCCGCTGGGGGTGCCGATGGCGGCGCTCGACAAGGGGGCGGTCCGGCAGCGGGTCCTGGACCGGCTGCCGCGGGCCGGTGAGGTCGAGGTGGTCCGCGCCTGGCCCAACGGGGTCGGGCTGAAGGTCACCGAGCGGCAGGCCGAGGTGCTCGTCCCCGACGAGGCCGGCTTCGTCGAGGTGGACCCGGACGGCGTCGCGTTCGCCGTCGTCCCGGACGCCGTCGAGGGCGTGCCGATGCTGGAGATGGAACTGGACTCCGGCGCGGGACTGCGCCGGTTCGGCGAGGACCGCATCCGGGAGGGCGCGGTGGGAGTCGCCGCCGCGCTGCCGCCGGCGGTCCGCGAGGAGACGGATGTGATCCGGGTCCGTTCCTTCGACGCGGTGCTGCTGGAACTGTCCGACGGGCGCACGGTCCTGTGGGGGAGTCCGGAACATCCCGAGGCGAAGGCCACCGCGCTGACCGCCGTGATGAAAGCGGCTCCCGAGGCCAGGCACTTCGACGTGAGCGTCCCGAGCGCTCCTGCGGCGGCGTTGGGTTGACGACGCCTCTGACATCGTTCTCCCACATCAGCGCAGGCCAACCCCCTGGTTGGCGAAGACGGCGCGTGATCACATAGGGTGAAAAGAAAAGCGGGAGGCCCGGCGTGTTCGTTGAACGCGTGCCGCTTGTCGACTTAGTGTCCGTTCCAGGAATCCCAGGAATGACAAGCACAGGTAACCCTAAACTTGGGCTTTAGGGTTCGGGTCGGGCCTTCTCCCGTCCCAACGGCATCAGTCGCGCTCCGCGAGCAGACGCGGGACGACGACACGTAACTCGAGGCGAGAGGCCTTCGACGTGGCAGCACCGCAGAACTACCTCGCAGTCATCAAGGTCGTCGGTATCGGCGGCGGCGGCGTCAACGCCATCAACCGGATGATCGAGGTCGGTCTCAAGGGCGTCGAGTTCATCGCGATCAACACGGACGCCCAGGCGCTGTTGATGAGCGATGCCGACGTCAAGCTCGACGTCGGCCGCGAGCTCACCCGCGGGTTGGGCGCCGGTGCCAACCCCGACGTCGGCCGCAAGGCCGCCGAGGACCACCGCGAGGAGATCGAGGAGGTCCTCAAGGGGGCCGACATGGTCTTCGTCACCGCGGGGGAGGGCGGCGGCACCGGCACCGGTGGCGCTCCGGTCGTGGCGAACATCGCGCGCACGCTGGGCGCACTCACCATCGGTGTGGTGACCCGGCCGTTCACCTTCGAGGGGCGCCGCCGCGCCAACCAGGCCGAGGACGGCATCGCGGCGCTGCGCGACGAGGTGGACACCCTCATCGTGATCCCCAACGACCGGCTGCTGTCCATCTCGGACCGCCAGGTCAGCGTCCTGGACGCCTTCAAGTCCGCCGACCAGGTCCTGCTCTCCGGCGTGCAGGGCATCACCGACCTGATCACCACCCCCGGCCTGATCAACCTCGACTTCGCCGACGTCAAGTCCGTGATGTCCGAGGCGGGCTCGGCACTGATGGGGATCGGCTCCGCCCGGGGTGACGACCGCGCGGTCGCCGCCGCCGAGATGGCCATCTCCTCGCCGCTGCTGGAGGCGTCGATCGACGGCGCCCGCGGCGTCCTGCTCTCCATCTCCGGTGGCTCCGACCTCGGACTGTTCGAGATCAACGAGGCCGCGCAGCTGGTCAGCGAGGCGGCGCACCCCGAGGCCAACATCATCTTCGGCGCGGTGATCGACGACGCCCTCGGCGACGAGGTGCGGGTCACCGTCATCGCCGCCGGGTTCGACGGCGGTCAGCCGCCGTCCCGGAACCGGGACAAGGCGCTGTCGGGCTACAGCGGCGGCAAGGACGAGAACGGCTCGGCCGCCTCGGACCGGCCTGCCGAGTCCGAGCCGGAGCGTCCGTCGTTCGGTGGTCTCGGCGCGCTGCCGCCGCGCGAGGAGGAGAAGAAGTCCCCCGAGCCGGCCCCGGCGCCCGTCCCGCAGGCGGAGTCACCGCTGTCCCCGCCGCAGGTACCCTCGGCTCGACCCTACGAGGGCGGTCCGGCCGAGGAGCTGGACGTCCCCGACTTCCTGAAGTGACCTCCGCGGCGCGGTGACACTTCCCGACACGGGCCCCGGGCAGGCCGCAGGGCCGGCCCGGACCGGAGAGAAACCGACGCGGTGATAGCACAGCAGTACACGGCCGGCGGCGCGCATTTCGCCTTCACCGACAGGTGGGGCGGGGTGAGCGCCGCTCCGTACGCTCAGCTCAATCTCGGCGGCGCGGTCGGGGACGACCCCGGCGCCGTACGGACCAACCGGACACTCGTGGCGCGCACCCTGGGCGCGGCGCCGGAGTCGGTGGTCTGGATGAACCAGGTGCACGGCGCCGACGTGGCGGTGGTCGACGCTCCCTGGAGCGGTGAGGCGCCGGCCGTGGACGGCCTGGTCACCTCCCGCAGGGGGCTGCCGCTGGCGGTACTGACCGCCGACTGCACCCCCGTCCTGCTGGCCGACCCTCTCGCGGGCATCGCCGGGGCCGCTCACGCGGGCCGGCCCGGGCTGGCCGCGGGAGTGGTGCCCGCCACGGTCGCGGCGATGACGGAACTCGGCGCCGACCCTGCCCGTCTGGCGGTCCGCACCGGTCCCACGGTCTGCGGTCGCTGCTACGAGGTCCCCGCCGAACTGCGCGACGAGGTCGAGGACGCCGTGCCCGGCACCGCGTCCACCACCTCCTGGGGAACCCCCGCCATCGACATCCCGGCCGGGGTCCGCGCCCAGCTGCTGGCACTCGGCGTGCGGGACATCGTGCTCTCCCCGGTCTGCACCCTTGAGTCGGCCGACCACTTCTCCTACCGTCGCGAGCGGGTCACCGGCCGGCTCGCCGGCTATGTCTGGACCGGCGATGACCTCCGGTGACGCGGGGCGGGAGCCCGCCGCGGCGAGTGACGGCGCGGCGCGCCGCGCCGAACTGGGCGAGGCCCTGGAACAGGTGGAGGAGCGCATCGCCCGCGCATGTGCCGCGGCCGGACGCGCCCGTGAGGACGTGACGCTGATCGTCGTCACCAAGACCCACCCGGCGCGGGATGTGCGGATCCTGGCCGAACTCGGTGTGCGCCACGTGGCGGAGAACCGCGACCAGGAAGCCGCGGCGAAGGCGGAGAGCTGCGCGGGGCTGCCGCTCAGCTGGCACTTCGTCGGGCAGCTGCAGACCAACAAGGTCCGTTCCGTGCTCGGTTATGCGGACTATGTGCATTCCGTGGACCGGGCCCGGCTGGTGCGCTCCCTCTCCACCGCGGCCGAGGCGCGCGAGGGCGGCGAGGTGTCCTGTCTGATCCAGGTGGCGCTGGAGAAGGAGGGGGCGCTCCAAGGGGCGGAAGGCGGCAGAGGCGGGGCGGCGCCCGAGGAAGTCATGGGGCTCGCGGAACAGATCACGCGCGCCCCCGCGCTCCGGCTCGCCGGGTTGATGACGGTTGCGCCGCTGGGCGGAGCGTACGCGGGGCGCCCGGACGCTGCCTTCGCGCGCCTGTCAGAAATCTCAAGGGCCCTCCGTGAGGCGGTTCCTGGTGCCAACATGGTTTCCGCGGGTATGAGTGCTGACCTGGAGCAAGCGATCGCCGCCGGTGCGACACACGTACGTGTCGGCAGTGCGGTGCTCGGAGTCCGCCCCCCGCTCCGGTAACGTCGCCAAGCAAGTCGGACTACAGCCGAAAATATGGTGATTCCCGGAAAAACGGGCAGGCACCTGGATACCGGCCCCGAGAGTCGGAGCCGATCCACCACCGAGCGGAGGACGCAGTCGATGGCTGGCGCGATGCGCAAGATGGCGGTCTACCTCGGCCTCGTGGAGGACGACGGCTACGACCGTCAGGGGTACGGCCCCGACGACGACTTCGAGCCGGAGCCGGAGCCGGAGCGAGGCCGACGTCAGCAGAACCACGAGCCTGAGCGGCGGGAGCCGCCGGAGGAGCCGGTGCGGGTGATGCATCCCCCGGCGCAGCGGGAGCGCGAACCGGAGCCCGCCCCTGTCTCCCTGATGACAGAGAGCCGCCGACCCGGGAGGATCGCTCCCGTGTCTTCCATCACATCCGAACGCCAGACCGTTGAGAAGAGTGCGCCGGTGATCATGCCCAAGGTCGTGTCGGAGCGGGAGCCGTACCGGATCACCACGCTGCACCCGCGGACCTACAACGAGGCCCGTACCATCGGGGAACACTTCCGCGAGGGGACGCCGGTGATCATGAACCTGACGGAGATGGACGACACGGACGCGAAGCGACTTGTCGACTTTGCCGCTGGTCTGGTCTTCGGTCTTCATGGCAGCATCGAGCGCGTGACGCAGAAGGTCTTCCTGCTGTCGCCTGCTAACGTCGATGTAACGGCGGAAGACAAGGCCCGCATCGCTGAGGGCGGGTTCTTCAACCAGAGCTGACGGGTGGCACCGGAAGCACACACGCCCGGCCGACCGGCCGGGCGGAACACAGGGGAGAGGGCACGCCAGGATGGGCACCGTATGGGACGTGGTCTACGTCGTCCTGTATTGCTTCCTTTTCGTACTGCTGTTCCGGCTGGTGATGGACTATGTCTTCATGTTCGCCCGCTCCTGGCAGCCGGGTAAGGCGATGGTGGTGGCGCTCGAGGGTGCCTACACCATCACCGACCCACCGCTGAAGGTGCTGAGGAAGGTCATCCCGCCGTTGCGCTTCGGGGGCGTGACGCTCGATCTGTCCTTCTTCGTATTGATGATCATCGTTTACATCCTGATCAACGTCGTGGCGGGACTGTGAGCGAGTACGGTCTTGCCGATATGCCGACGACTCACGTTGAGGTGAAGAGATGCCGTTGACCCCCGAGGACGTGCGGAACAAGCAGTTCACAACCGTCCGGCTGCGCGAAGGCTATGACGAGGACGAGGTCGATGCCTTCCTCGACGAGGTCGAGGCCGAGCTGACCAAGCTCCTGCGAGAGAACGAGGATCTGCGCGCCAAGCTGGCCGCCGCGACGCGAGCCGCCGCGCAGAACCAGCAGAACATGCGCAAACCCGATCCCCAGGAGAGGCCGGGCGGTGGACCGCCGGCCATATCCGGACCGCAGCAGGTGCCGCAACAGGGCCCCATGGGCGGTCCTCCCCAACTTCCCGCCGGACCGGGTGGTCCGGGCGGTCCCGGTGGCCCGATGGGTCACCAGCAGCAGGGCCACGGTGGTCCCCCGCAGGGACACGGCGGCCCGCAGGGGCACGGTGGTCCGCAGGGCCACGGCCCCGGCCCCCAGCAGGGTCACGGTGGTCCCCCGCAGGGGCACCTCGGTGGTCCGATGGGTCACCAGCAGCAGGGCCACGGCGGTCCGCAGGGTCACCCCGGTGGTCCGGGCGGTCCTGGTGGTCCTGGTGGTCCGGGTGGCCCCGGTGGTCCGCTGGGCATGCCGCCCCAGCAGCAGCAGCAGCAACAACAGCAGCAGCAGGGTGGCAACGAGTCCGCCGCGCGCGTGCTCTCCCTCGCCCAGCAGACCGCTGACCAGGCGATCGCAGAGGCGCGTTCCGAGGCCAACAAGATCGTCGGTGAGGCTCGCAGCCGTGCCGAGGGTCTGGAGCGGGACGCCCGCGCCAAGGCCGACGCGCTGGAGCGGGACGCCCAGGAGAAGCACCGTGTGGCGATGGGCTCGCTGGAGTCCGCCCGCGCCACCCTGGAGCGCAAGGTCGAGGACCTGCGCGGCTTCGAGCGCGAGTACCGGACCCGCCTGAAGTCCTACCTGGAGAGCCAGCTCCGTCAGCTGGAGAGCCAGTCGGACGACTCGCTGGCCCCGCCGCGCACGCCGGCCGCCGCGTCCCTTCCGGCCTCGCCCAGCCCGTCGATGGCCTCGGCCGGAGCTCCTTCCGGCGGCAGCGGTCACCAGTCGATGGGTGGCGGTGGCGGCGGCCCGATGATGGGTGGTGGTGGTCCCGGTGGCCAGCCGTCCTACGGCGGCGGTCAGCAGCAGATGGCGCCGATGACGCAGCCGATGTCGCCGGTCCGTCCGCAGGCACCGCAGCCGGTGCAGCAGGCACCGTCTCCGATGCGCGGCTTCCTCATCGACGAGGACGACAACTGACCGGATGAGACGACCGCCACGTGCCCGAGGGGGCGGCGGGCGGCAGCCGGCAGGAACGACAGGGGCGGGGCCCGGACTCAAGGAGTCCGGGCCCCGCCCCTGTGACATGTCCGGGCCGCCCTCGGCAGTTGGTCCTCGGCGGCCCGGCGCACGATGCGACCGGGCTCGCCGGACGCGCCGGCGGGCGGCGACCGGAAGGGCCCGGTCGCCGCCCGCCGTGTCCGACCCCGGCCGCTCAGCCGGCGGTGTGCCGCCGCAGGCGGAAGGTCAGGCCGAGTGCCTCGTCGCTGAAGGTCTCGCCCCAGTCCGCGCCGTCCTCGCTCTCCTCGGCGTCACCCTCGACGAACTCCGGCGCCAGCACCTCGCTGCAGACCAGCGCCTGGTGGTCGCCGAGCGCCTGGGCCAGCTCCGGGTCTTCGGCCCGCCAGCGCACCGCGATCCGGTCCGAGACGTCGAGGCCGCTGTTCTTGCGGGCCTCCTGGATCAGCCGGATCGCGTCCCGGGCCAGACCGGCACGGCGCAGCTCCGGCGTGATCTCCAGGTCGAGCGCGACCGTGGCGCCCGGGTCGGAAGCCACCGACCACCCCTCGCGCGGGGTCTCGGTGATGATGACCTCCTCCGGGGAGAGCGCCACATGCTCGCCGTCCACCGTCACGGCGGCGGTCCCGGCGCGCAGGCCGGCCGACAGCCCGGTCGCGTCGGCCTCGGCGATCGCCTTGGCCACGGCCTGGGTTCCCTTGCCGAACCGGCGTCCCAGCGCGCGGAAGTTGGCCTTGGCGGTGGTGTCCACCAGCGACCCGCCCATCTCGGATAGGGACGCCAGGGTCGCCACGTTCAGCTCCTCCGCGACCTGCTCCCGGAGGCTGTCACCGAGCAGTTCGAAGCCCTGTGCGGCGACCAGTGCCCGCGACAGCGGCTGCCGGGTCTTCACGCCCGACTCTGCGCGGGTCGCCCGGCCCAGCTCCACGAGCCGCCGGACCAGCAGCATGTCCTGCGACAGCTCCGGGTCGACCAGCGACTCGTCCGCCTCCGGCCAGCTCGACAGATGGACGGAGTCGGCGGCGCCCGGCGTCACCGGCACCACCAGGTCCTGCCAGACGCGCTCGGTGATGAACGGCACCAGCGGCGCCATCATCTGCGTGATCGTCACCAGGGTGTCGTGAAGGGTGCGCAGCGCCGCCGCGTCGCCCTGCCAGAACCGCCGGCGGGAGCGCCGCACGTACCAGTTGGAGAGGTCGTCGACGAAGGTGGACAGCAGCTTCCCGGCCCGCTGGGTGTCGTAGTTCTCCAGCGCCACGGTGACCATGCCGGTCAGCGCGTGCAGCTCGCTCAGCAGCCAGCGGTCCAGCAGCGGACGGTCCTGCGGCGCCGGGTCGGACTCCGACGGCGTCCACTCGGAGGTCCGGGCGTACAGGGCCTGGAACGCGACGGTGTTCCAGTAGGTCAGCAGCGTCTTGCGCACGACCTCCTGGATGGTGTTGTGGCCCACCCGGCGCGCCGCCCAGGGGGAGCCGCCTGCCGCCATGAACCAGCGCACCGCGTCCGCGCCGTGCTGCTCCATCAGCGGCATGGGCTCCAGGATGTTGCCCAGCGACTTCGACATCTTGCGGCCGTCCTCGGCGAGGATGTGGCCCAGGCAGACCACGTTCTCGTAGGACGAGCGGTCGAAGAGCAGGGTGCCGATCGCCATCAGCGTGTAGAACCAGCCGCGCGTCTGGTCGATCGCCTCGGAGATGAACTGCGCCGGGTAACGCTGGTCGAACAGCTCCTTGTTGCGGTGCGGGTAGCCCCACTGCGCGAACGGCATCGAACCCGCGTCGTACCAGCAGTCGATGACCTCCGGCACCCGCTCGGCGGTCAGCGAGCAGCCGTCGGCGGTGCAGCCGAACGTCACGGCGTCGATGTAGGGGCGGTGGGGGTCCAGCCCGGACTGGTCGGTGCCGGTCAGCTCGCTCAGTTCGGCCAGCGAGCCGACGACGCTCAGGTGACCCTCACCGCAGCGCCAGATCGGCAGCGGGGTCCCCCAGTACCGGTTCCGGGACAGTGCCCAGTCCACGTTGTTGTTCAGCCAGTCGCCGAACCTGCCGTGCTTGACGGACTCAGGGGTCCAGTTGGTGCGCTCGTTCTCCCGGAGGAGCTGTTCCTTGATCCGGGTGGTGCGGATGTACCAGGACGGCTGCGCGTAGTACAGCAGCGCGGTGTGGCAGCGCCAGCAGTGCGGGTAGCTGTGCTCGTAGGCGACGTGCCGGAACAGCAGCCCCCGGCTGTCGAGGTCCGCGACCAGGTCCTCGTCGGCCTTCTTGAAGAAGACACCGCCGACCAGCGGCACGTTCTCCTCGAACGTGCCGTCACCGCGCACGGGGTTGACGACGGGCAGGTCGTAGGCGCGGCAGGTCCGCAGGTCGTCCTCGCCGAACGCCGGCGCCTGATGGACCAGGCCGGTGCCGTCCTCGGTGGTCACATAGTCGGCGAGCACCACGAAATGGGCCGCGGGGGCGTCGGGGTCGAACTCCACCAGCCCGAACGGGCGCTGGTAGGACCAGCGCTCCATCTCGGCCCCGGTGAAGGTCTCCCCGGTGGTGCTCCAGCCCTCACCGAGCGCCTTCTCCAGCAGGTTCTCCGCGACGACCAGGCGCTCCTCGCCGTCCGTGGCCACCACGTAGGTGACCTCCGGGTGGACGGCGACGGCGGTGTTGGAGACCAGGGTCCACGGCGTCGTGGTCCAGATCAGCAGCGCGGCGCCGCCCGCCAGCGGGCCGGAGGTCAGCGGCAGCCGGACGAAGACCGACGGGTCGACGACCGACTCGTACCCCTGGGCCAGCTCGTGGTCGGAGAGGCCGGTGCCGCAGCGCGGACACCAGGGAGCCACCCGGTGGTCCTGGGTCAGCAGGCCCTTGGCGTAGATCTCCTTCAGCGACCACCAGACGGACTCGATGTACTCCGGATCCATCGTCCGGTAGGCGTCGTCCAGGTCCACCCAGTAGCCCATGCGCCGGGTGAGGTCGGCGAAGGCGTCGGTGTGCCGGGTGACGGAGGCACGGCAGGCGTCGTTGAACTCGGCGATGCCGTACGCCTCGATGTCCTTCTTGCCGCTGAAGCCCAGCTCCCGCTCGACCGCCAGCTCCACCGGCAGGCCGTGACAGTCCCAGCCCGCCTTGCGCGCGACGTGGTACCCGCGCATGGTGCGGAAACGGGGAAAGACGTCCTTGAAGACGCGGGCCTCGATGTGGTGGGTGCCCGGCATCCCGTTCGCGGTGGGCGGGCCCTCGTAGAACACCCACTCCGGCCGGCCCTGGGCCTGCTCCATCGACCGCGCGAAGGTCTTGTTCTCGCGCCAGAAGTCGAGCATCTCGTGCTCGAGGGCGGGCAGGTCCACCTGGGCGGGAACCGCGCGGTACCTGGGCTGGGGTTCGGTCGACATCGGTGGCATCCTCCGGCGGACGGGTCGCGTTCCGTCGGAGGGACGAGAACTCCGGCGCCGTCCCGGCGCGGGTCCCGCGGTACCACCCTCCTTGGCGACGGTCCGCAGGCGCGGTCCACCGCCCGCTCAGTTGGGGCAGCGCGGCCGGTTCTACTCACTCGTGTGGAGCTTTCCTCCGGCGGCTCCGGGGTGATCTTCACGTCGCGCCTGCCCCCGGGCTTCCACCGCCCCCGGGTCGCTACGGGCCGCTGACGACGCTACTCGTCCCCATCAACGCTTCTCGCTGCCGCCCAGTGTACGGCGGCCGGAGAGCGACCACGACCGATTACCGCCCGGCGGCTTACCGCCCGGCCGCGTGGGGCACAAGGCAGGGGAAACGGCGCGCCCACGTTGCCGCGCACCCCGTGTCGATTTATCGTTCCGGTCACGATACGCGAGCAATATCACTCTATGTGAAGGGGTCGCGGCGATGGTGGCGAAAGGTGACGCCGCCGCCAGGAAAACGGTGGCGAAGAAGGCGGCGAGAAAGGCGGCGGCGCGCAAGCCCGCCTCCGCGATGAACACCTCCGCCACCGCGGCGGAGCGAAGCCAGGCCAGGAAGACCACCGCTGCCCGGGCGGCGCGTGCCGGCAACGGCCGCGACGGCTCGGACGGCCCCGACCGCTCGGACGGCCCCGACAGCTCGAATACCGACCACTCCGACGACGTTGAGACCACCGGACGGGGCACGCGGCCGCCCGGTGAGGGCGGGGCCGCGGCGGAGGGGGACGCACCGAAGAAGACGGCGGCGAAGAAGACGGCGGCGAAGAAGACGGCCAAGACGGCGGGGGCGAAGAAGGCCGTCGGCAAGAAAGCCGCCCCACCGGACAGCGCCGCCGGGAAGACCAGCGCCAAGAAGACAACGGCGAAGAAGGCCAGCGCCAAGAAGTCCGCCGCCAAGAAGTCCGCCGCCAAGAAGACAACGGCGAAGAAGGCGGTCGCCAAGGCCGCGGCGAAGAGAACCGCGAGCGGGAAGACGGCCGCACCCCGGGCCGTTGGCAGCAGTGCCGTGGAGACCACCGGCGCGGGAGCCCCAGGGCCCGCCGGGGCGGAGGTCTCGGACGGCGGTACGTCCACGCAGAAGACGACGGCGCAGCGGGCCGATGCCGGCGCCGGAACGGCCATGGAGACGGGAGCCGACAAGGTGGCTGCGGAGAAGACCACGACGACCCAAACAAGCGCGGGGGAGCTGGCCGTCCGGCCGGGAGAGGACCCCTGGACGCCCGAGGAGGTGCGGGAGGCCCGCACCGAGCTGACCGGCGAGGCCGAGCGGCTGCGCAGCGAGATCTCGGCGACCGAGGAGGCCCTGACCGGGCTGATGCGCGACTCGGGAGACGGCGCCGGCGACGACCAGGCCGACGCCGGGACGAAGAACGTCACCCGCGAACACGAGATGGCGCTCGCCGGCAACGCACGCGAGATGCTTTACCAGACCGAGCGGGCCCTGGACCGGCTGGAAGCGGGTACCTACGGCCTGTGCGAGAGCTGCGGCAAAGCCATCGGCAAGGCCCGGATGCAGGCGTTCCCCCGTGCCACGCTCTGCGTGGACTGCAAGCAGAGGCAGGAGCGCCGCCTCTGACATCCCTGGCCCGACACCCCTCGCCTGACACCCGTGGTCTGACGCCTGTGGCCGCCGGTCCGGCCGTCTGTCCACCGCCCCCCGCCCGGGCCCGACGGCCCGGGCGGGAGGCGGCACCGGGCATGGGAACGGCGGGGTTCGGTGCCGTACTCTCATTGACGTGAAAGAGGCGGAGCGCACCATCGACACACCGGACGACGCCCCCGAGGCGGGCGGAGACGCGGGCACCGGGGCCGGCACCGAGCCGCACGGCGACAGCCGGGCGGCCGACGCCCCGGCCGACCGGAGCACCGACGACGCGCCGACCGGGCGTGGCCGCCGTCGGATCGGTGTCCTCGCGGCCGTCGCCGTCACCGCCTACATCCTCGACCTGATCACCAAGATCATGACGGTCGAGTGGCTGGAGGGCCGTGACCCGATCCCGGTGATCGGGGAGTGGCTGCGGTTCGAGGCGGTCCGCAACAGCGGGGCCGCCTTCGGCATGGGCCAGGCGCTGACCGTCGTCTTCACCTGCATCGCGACGGTCGTCGTGATCGTGATCCTGCGCCTGGCGCGCAAGCTCTACAGCGCTCCCTGGGCCATCGCACTGGGCCTGCTGCTGGGCGGTGCTCTTGGCAACCTCACGGACCGGATCTTCCGGGCGCCGGGCGTCTTCCAGGGCGCGGTCGTCGATTTCATCGCGCCCAAGCACTTCGCGGTCTTCAACCTCGCGGACTCAGCGATCGTGTGCGGCGGCATCCTGATCGTGCTGCTCTCCTTCCGTGGTCTCGACCCCGACGGCACCGTCCACAGCGACCATGACGACGACGCGAAGAACGGTGCCGGTGACGACGGCGAGGGGCCGGACGACGAGCCGCTGACACCTGTTGCCTCAGACACCGGGACCACGGCCCCGGCTCCGGTCCCCGACGACACGGAGTCGGCGCCGAAGACCGGGAGCGCGGAGCCGACGACGCCCGCCACCGAGCAGACGGCGGGTACCGGCTCCGGGGCCGGCGCGGAGACGGATGAATCGGATGCGTCTGGTGACTCCGGTGGCTCCGGGGACGAGCGTTCCGGCGGCGGTCCGCGCGCCTGACCTCCCGGCCGTAGCGCCCCGCCGACCCCTCCCGCCGGGGCGGCTTCGGGTACCGCGGCGGACGGAGCGGTCCGTGTGGACCCCACCGTGCGGACCGGGCCACTCCCGCGGTCCGTCATACTCGGACGGGTGAGCACCCTTCCCGAGACCCGCACCCTGCCCGTTCCCGACGGCCTGGAGGGCGAGCGCGTAGACGCCGCCCTGGCCCGCATGCTCGGCTTCTCCCGCACCAAGGCGGCAGACCTGGCCGCATCGGGCAAGGTCCGGCTGGACGGCGCCGAAGTCGGCAAGTCCGAGCGGGTCACCGGCGGTTCCTGGCTGGAGGTCGAGATGCCCGGCGTGGCCGCGCCCGTGCAGATCGTCGCCGAGCCGGTCGAGGGCATGGTCATCGTCCACGACGACGACGACCTCGTCGTCATCTCCAAGCCGGTCGGTGTCGCCGCCCACCCCAGCCCCGGCTGGAAGGGGACCACCGTGATCGGCGGCCTCGCCGCCGCCGGCTACACCGTCTCCACCTCCGGCGCCGCCGAGCGCCAGGGCGTCGTGCACCGGCTGGACGTGGGCACCTCCGGGCTGATGGTCGTCGCCAAGTCCGAGCGGGCCTACTCCCACCTGAAGCAGCAGTTCCGTGAGCGGACCGTGGAGAAGCGCTACCACGCACTCGTCCAGGGCCACCCCGACCCGATGAGCGGCACCATCGACGCCCCCATCGGCCGTCACCCGCAGCACGACTACAAATGGGCCGTCACCGCCGAGGGCAAGCCCTCCGTGACCCACTACGACCTCATCGAGGCGTTCCGGGCGGCCAGCCTGCTCGACATCAAGCTGGAGACCGGACGCACCCACCAGATCCGGGTGCACATGTCCGCCCACCGTCACCCGTGCGTCGGCGACCTCACCTACGGTGCCGACCCCACCCTCTCCGCCCGGCTGAAGCTGGAGCGGCAGTGGCTGCACGCCATGCGGCTCGGCTTCACCCACCCCGGCGACGGCCAGTGGGTGGAATTCGAGAGCGACTACCCCGAAGACCTGCGCCACGCCCTGGACATCGTGCGGGACGACAGCGCCTGAACCAGCAGAATCGGCTGAATGGACCAGCTGACCCTGCTGTTCGCCCTGTTGCTGGGCGCCGTCGTCATCGTGCCGCTGGGGGAACGGCTCAGCCTCCCCCCGCCGGTCCTGATGACGCTGTTCGGCGCCGGACTGGCGCTGCTGCCGTTCGTGCCCAACGTCGAGATCCCACCCGAGTACATCCTGCCGCTGGTCCTGCCACCGCTGCTGTACTCGGCGGTGCAGCGCACCTCCTGGCGTGAGTTCGCCGCCAACCTGCGGCCGATCGTGCTGCTGGCGGTGGCGCTCGTCTTCGTCACCACGGCGGCGGTCGCGGCCGTCGCCCACGCGGTGGTCCCCGGACTGCCGCTGGCGGGCGCGGTGGCGCTGGGCGCACTCGTCGCCCCGCCGGACCCGGTCGCGGCGACGGCGGTCGCCGGCAAGCTGGGACTACCCCGCCGGATGGTCTCCATCCTGGAGGGCGAGGGACTGTTCAACGACGTCACCGCCATCACCCTCTACCACGTGGCGATCGCCGCCGCCGTGACCGGGACGTTCTCCGTCACCGTCGCCAGCGCCGAACTGGTCCTGTCGGCCGCGGTGGCCGTGGCGGTCGGCATCGTCCTGGGGTGGGCGACGGCCCGGATGCTGCCGCTGCTCGGCGACGCCACACTCGGCACGGGACTGACACTGCTCGTGCCGTTCGCCTCCTACAGCATCGCCGAGGAGCTGCTGGGCTCCGGCGTGCTGGCGGTCCTCGTCACCGCGCTGTTCCTGACCGAACGCGCCACCGACGCCGACGACGTGATCGGACGGCTGACCGGGCAGAGCTTCTGGGCGGTCGTCGAGACGCTGGTGACCGGGGTGGCGTTCGGCCTGATCGGGCTGGAGGTGCACGGGGTGGTCGTGAGCGCAGGCGGACAGTGGCACACCCTGCTGCCGGCCGCCGGGCTGGTCCTCGCCACCGTCATCCTCGTGCGGCTGCTGTGGCTGGCGCCCGCGGTATGGGTGGTGCGGCGGCTCAAGCGGGGCGGTGACCGGGGGGAGGAGATCCCGATCGGGTGGCGCGAGACCGTCGTGATGTGGTGGGCGGGGATGCGCGGCGTCGCCTCGGTCGCGCTCGCGCTTGCCGTGCCGCTGACCGTCGACTCCGGCGCCGACTTCCCCGCACGTGACGCCATCGTCTTCGTCGCCTTCGCCGTGGTGCTCGGCACGCTGGTGCTCCAGGGGCTGACGCTGCCCTGGCTCGTCGGGAGACTCGACATCGGCTCCGACGGCACCACCGAACGTGCCCAGGAACGCGCCCTCGCCATCCGGGTGGCCACAGCCTGCCGGACCCGAGTGCGCGAACTCGAGGCCGAAGGGCGGATCTCGGGGGAGGCAGCCGAGCGGATGACCCACCGCGCGCACGAGATGGCGTGGTGGATCGCGCCCGAACTCGCCGACGAGGAACGTCGGGGGCAGATCACGGAGCGCCTCGACCGCGCCCGCGAACTGCACAGCCTGCGAGGGGAACTCCTCTCCGCCGCACGGCACGCCGTCGTAGATGCCCGCAACGAGCCGGGCATGACCCCGGAGGTCGCCGACCGCGTCCTGCGCTGGCTCGACCAGGGAAGCCTCTGGCACAGGAGGGAGGAGTAACGGGCGGGCTGGAGTGCGCGACTGCCAAGAACCCGTACTCATCCTTTGGAAGCACGTGGGGGCGGGACAGGCGTCGGAAGCAGGAGCCTCTTCGTAGTGCGCGGCGGCCGATGGTTCGTGTAATCGATCACCAGCCCCACGTCATCCGCGCCACGCCGTCGATGTCGGGTACAACCGCGAACAGGTCCCCCCAGTCGCTGTCGGCCAAGGCCAAGCCATATCCACTTTCCCGCACATCGGTGACGCCAGCGGCGAACCCAAACTTGTCGTAGGCGAGCTCACCCGGGGACAACGGGGAGGAGAAGGCAGTGAACTCGTTGTAGATGACAGAACCGGAGAGTTCAAGGTTAGGATCCACCATCACGAAGACGAGAGAGTCGGTGCAGCATCGGCAGGGCTCGAACCTCTAGTGGGTGAGGTCGCCTTCTAGTGATCTGGCGTTCGCACGAATGCCAAGAAGTCGTATTCGTCTTCAATGATGGAAAGTAGGACGGGGTGCTGTGTGGACACCAGATAGAGGTCGCCACCGTGTGCCGAGCGGGCCCCGGATGGCCAGCCGGATTCTGGAATCCTACATTTAAGCCACGGGAAGAATTTCATGTCGGTGCGCACTATCACCTGGTCGCCCAGGGCGCAGTCTTCCGCTAGGCCCTCAACCCACTCATTGAATGCCTCTGGGGAAATATTGTCCGGCATCCTGGAGTCGGGGATCGACGTTGTCTTGAGAATCTCTTTGATTCGCGATTCAATCCAGGAAGGGATTTCCGCGTTGCTTACGTATTCGGCCTGGCTGAGTACCCAATCTTGTTCGAGGAGAGCCGCGCTGATCTGCTGTTCTTTCCGTTCCTGTAGTTTTTCTTTAAGGGATTGACTTGGCGACATTTGGATTGCTCTCCTTATCTGTAGTAGAAGTGGTGTTTGTCGCCTACTTGCTGGTATCTCTCCCCTCGCATATCCACGTTGTACGTTCCGTTTTTGGGCTTCCCTGCATGGAAGTGTGAGTGCGGGGCCTGTGGGTCTGCGGTATGTTCGGCAATCACCCGCGTGCCGCCAGGGGTCTCGTACTGGTAGTAGCGTCCGTGTGAGCCAGGACTTTCATCGTAGACGTAGTTGCTCGTCCTGTGTCTCTGCGTCGCATCCGCCCCCACCTCCCATTGCCTCGTCGGCTGTTGGCTATTCGGGACGCCCGCCCTGTCTCGTGCAGCGTTGAATGCTTCACCGCGAGACGAGTATGTGACGTTGTGTGCTGCGAGGCCGTACGGGTCGGTCCAGGTGTGGGGGTTGTAGTGGCGGTGGAGGTTGTAGTGCCAGGT
>NZ_BHZI01000041.1 GCF_004305975.1 Streptomyces otsuchiensis | reverse complement strand
CCCCCGCCGCGGCCCGCCGGTCCGCGCCACCCGGCGCGCACGCCCGCGTGCCGTACCGGGGCCGGGCGCCCCCTCCCCGACGGCCCGCCTCGATCCGAACGCCGCGACCTGGGAGATTGCTGCCATCTGAGGAGCCCGGATGGGCAAGGATGAGGACATGGACGCCGAAGCCGCCGCCACGAAAGCTCCGCCACCCCCACCGCGGGCCGCACCGCGGAGCCCAGCGGTCGTGCTGGACCGCCGCACCGGCCCGCACGGCGAGGTGGTGCTCCGCGAACACGGCGGGCTGCTCCAGATCATCGCCAACGGCTGCTTCCTGATGGACACCTCGGACGGCCGCTCGGAGCGTCTGCTGGTCACGGCCGCCCTGGCCGAACTGGACGACCGCGCCGCCCCGGCGGTGCTGATCGGCGGGCTCGGCGTCGGCTTCTCGCTGGCGGAGGCCGCCGCCGAGGAACGCTGGGGCCGCATCACGGTGGTGGAACGGGAGGAAGCGGTACTCGACTGGCACCGCGCCGGGCCGCTCGGCATCCTCACCGCCGACGCCCGCGCCGACCACCGCACCCGGCTGGTCCACGCCGACCTCGGCGCGCATCTGCGCGAGCGCGGCGAACCGTACGACGCCCTCTGCCTGGACGTCGACAACGGACCCGAGTGGACCGTCACCGAGGACAACGACGGCCTCTACTCGCCGTCGGGCCTGGCCTCGGCCCATGCCCGGCTCCGGCCGGGCGGCGTGCTTGCCGTATGGTCGGCGCAGCCGTCGACGGCTTTCGGCACCGCCCTGCGGAACGCCGGCTTCCACCTGGTACGGACCAGAGAGGTGCCGGTCGCTCGCGGCGTTCCCGATGTGATCCACCTGGCGCGCAGATCGCCATAGCTCAGGAGCGGCGCAGCGCCGTACGCTGCTTCCCAGCAGCAGGAAAGCCAGATCCAGCCGACTGGCTCCGACACTCTCCCGGGGGCGGGACAGATGACACAGACCGACTTCACTTCAGGCCACGGCGAAGAACCGCCGCGCCCCGGAATCCCGCAGCCGGCCACACCGGAGGCGGAGAGCGGCGCGGCCTGGACCGAGGACATAGGCGACGACCTCTACGGGGCCGCGCACACCGACGGCCCCGGCGAACCGCACGGCGAGGCCGACGGAGAGCCCCAGGACGGGGCCACCGGCACGGCCAGCACGCCGGGCGCACAACGCCGCATCCTGGTCGTCGAGGACGACCCGACCATCCTGGACGCCATCGCGGCCCGGCTGACGGCCGAGGGTTTCCTCGTCCAGACCGCCGCCGACGGTCCGGCCGCCGTGGATGCGGCCGGCGGCTTCCAGCCCGACGTCATGGTGCTCGACGTGATGCTCCCGGGCTTCGACGGCCTGGAGGTCTGCCGCCGGGTGCAGGCACAGCGCCCCGTACCGGTGCTGATGCTGACCGCCCGCGATGACGAGACCGACATGCTCGTCGGCCTCGGTGTCGGCGCCGACGACTACATGACCAAGCCGTTCTCCCTGCGCGAACTGGTCGCCCGCACCCACGCGCTGCTGCGCCGGGTGGAGCGCGCCGCCGCGGCGGCGACGGCACCGCGCCCCGGAGGGGTGCGGCTCGGCGATCTGGAGATCGACCGGGCGCAGCGCCGGGTGCGGGCCGGCGGCAAGGACGTGCACCTCACTCCCACCGAGTTCGATCTGCTGATGCGGCTGGCGCGCTCCCCCAGGGCCGTGCTGACGCGTGAACAGCTGCTCGCGGACGTCTGGGACTGGGCGGACGCCTCCGGCACCCGCACGGTGGACAGCCATGTGAAGGCGCTGCGCCGGAAGATCGGGGCCGAGCGCATCCGCACCGTGCACGGCGTGGGTTACGCGCTGGAGGCCGCACCGGGCACCACGGTCATCGCCGACGGAAGCTGAGGCGCCGTGGAGCGCTCGCCGGAGGGCCGGGGGCGGGAACTGCTGCGCCGTCTGTGGGCGCTGTCCCGCCCGCTGGACCCGTTCCGGTCGGTGAAGGCGGCGCTGGGCGCGCTGGTGATCGTGTCGGTGGTGATCACCACCGTGCTGATCCTGCTCGCCTACCGCTCGTCGATCGAGCTGCGGGTCATCGCGCTGATCGCCGTCATCGCCTCGCTGCTGCTGACCCAGTTCGTGGCCCAGGGGCTGGCCGCGCCGCTGACCGAGATGACGGCCGCCGCCCGGGCCATGGCGCGGGGCGACTACGAGCGGCGGGTGCGGGTCGGGCGCCGGGACGAACTGGGCGATCTGGCCCGGGCGTTCAACCGGATGGCGGCCGATCTCCAGGCGACCGACCGTCACCGCAAGGAGCTGGTGGCGAACGTGTCGCACGAGTTGCGCACGCCGATCGCCGGGCTGCGGGCGGTGCTGGAGAACGTGGTCGACGGGGTGGCCGAGCCCGACAACCGGACGATGACCACCGCGCTGCAACAGGCGGAGCGGCTGGGCCGGCTGGTCGAGCAGTTGCTGGATCTCTCCCGGCTGGAGAACGGCGTGGTGCCGCTCCAGCCGCGGGACTTCCGGGTGCGGACCTATCTGTCGACGGTGCTCACCCACGCCGACTGGGCCGCCGGCCGGGGGCACGCCCGCACGGATGTGAAGCTCCAGCTGGACGTCCGTCCGGAGAACCTCACCGCCCGCGCCGATCCGGAGCGGCTGGACCAGGTGGTGACCAACCTGGTCGACAACGCGGTCAAGCACAGCCCCAAGGACGGCCGGGTGACGGTCCGCGCGCGTCCCGGCCAGCTGCCCGGTGGTCTGGTGCTGGAGGTCCGCGACGAGGGGCCGGGCATACCGGCGGACCAGCGGGAGCGGGTCTTCGAACGGTTCGGACGGGCCGCGCTGCCCGGCGAGCCGCCCCGGGACGGCGGCACCGGGCTGGGTCTGGCCATCGCGCGCTGGGCGGTGAACCTGCACGGCGGGACCATCGGGGTGGTGGAGTCGCGCAGCGGCTGCCACATCCGCATCACTCTTCCGGGAGAGGAACAAAGCCGCAGGTTGACGTAGGGTCGTAGCAGGTGTGCTGCTGGTCCCCGCGGGCCGGCCCACGGCGCCGGTGACGGCGGTCCGTGCGGCACGGGACCGCGCGCCGCACGCGGCCGTACCCGTACGGCGCGCCGGGAGTCGTTCGGCGCCCGAGGCGGTGCCGGGGCGCCGCGCGGACCGGCAGGGCGCCGCTCACCCGGCGGCGAGCCGCCGGGAGCCGCCCGGGGCGTCCCGGGTCCACCGCGCGGGACGTTCACCGTCCGGCGCGCGTCGGCTGTGGTCACGGAGGGCCGCAGCCGCATGTCGGCGATTCCGGACGCGGCCGAACCCCTCGTCTTTCCCGCCCCGAAAGCCGCCGAAACCCCGCGCGAAATGTGACGTACGCGACGACTGGGTGCCCGGGACTGCGCCAAGGGTGGGTAAAGGCGTAGCCTTGATCTCCGCTGTCCATCACCTTGCGAAGCGGAAGAGGGCGGTTGCCGCCGTGTCGCCACAGTCCCCGAACACCTCGAGTGCCTCCACCGACCAGGCCGGATCAGGCCCGGCCGCGTCAGGAACCGGCCCAGCGGCCGGATTCGGCGCCAATGAATGGCTCGTCGACGAGATCTACCAGCAGTACCTGAAGGACCCGAACTCCGTCGACCGGGCGTGGTGGGATTTCTTCGCCGACTACAAGCCCGGCGCACAGGACGCGGCGGAGAAGCCGGCCTCCGGCTCCGCCGGTGAAGCACCCGCGGCTCCGGCCGGCAACGGTGGCGCGGCCAAGCCGCAGACCACCTCGGCCCCGGCAGCCCCGGCGGAGCCCGCCCCCGCGGCGAAGCCCGCTCAGGCCGCCCCCGCCGCGGCTCCGGCGAAGACCACGCCGGGGAAGAAGCAGGAGAAGAAGCCGGAGAAGACCGAGGCGGACGGCTCCAAGGCCGACGGCCCGGAGCTGGTGACGCTGCGCGGCCCGTCGGCCGCGGTCGCGAAGAACATGAACGCCTCGCTGGAGCTGCCGACCGCCACGTCGGTCCGCGCCGTGCCGGTGAAGCTGCTGTTCGACAACCGCATCGTCATCAACAACCACCTCAAGCGTGCCCGGGGCGGGAAGGTCTCCTTCACCCACCTCATCGGCTACGCGATGGTGCAGGCCATCAAGGCCATGCCGGACATGAACAACTCCTTCACGGAGAAGGACGGCAAGCCGACGCTGGTCCGGCCCGAGCACGTCAACCTCGGCCTCGCCATCGACCTGGTGAAGCCGAACGGGGACCGCCAGCTGGTGGTGGCCGCCATCAAGAAGGCGGAGACGCTCACCTTCTTCGAGTTCTGGCAGGCCTACGAGGACATCGTCCGCCGCGCCCGCGCCAACAAGCTGACGATGGACGACTTCACCGGGGTCACGGTCTCGCTGACCAACCCCGGCGGCATCGGCACGGTCCACTCCGTGCCGCGTCTGATGCCCAACCAGGCGATGATCCTGGGCGTGGGCGCCATGGAGTACCCGGCGGAGTTCCAGGGCACCAGCCAGGACACCCTGAACCGCCTCGGCGTCGCCAAGGTCATGACGCTGACCAGCACCTACGACCACCGGGTGATCCAGGGCGCCGCCTCGGGCGAGTTCCTGCGCACCATGGCGTCGCTGATGCTGGGCGAGAACGGCTTCTACGACGAGATCTTCGAGGCGCTGCGGATCCCCTACGAGCCGGTCCGCTGGCACCGGGACATCGACGTCAGCCACGACGACGAGGTCACCAAGGCCGCCCGGGTCTTCGACCTGATCCACTCCTACCGGGTCCGCGGTCACCTGATGGCCGACACCGACCCGCTGGAGTACAAGCAGCGCAAGCACCCCGACCTGGACATCAAGGAGCACGGGCTCACCCTGTGGGACCTGGAGCGGGAGTTCGCGGTCGGCGGCTTCGCCGGCAAGTCGATGCTCAAGCTGCGGGACATCCTCGGCGTGCTGCGTGACTCGTACTGCCGCACCACCGGCATCGAGTACATGCACATCCAGGACCCGCAGGAGCGCAAGTGGATCCAGGACCGTGTGGAGCGGCCGCACACCGCGCCGGAGCGTGAGGAGCAGCTGCGCATCCTGCGGCGCCTGAACGCCTCGGAGGCGTTCGAGACCTTCCTGCAGACCAAGTACGTGGGCCAGAAGCGGTTCTCGCTGGAGGGCGGCGAGTCCGTCATCCCGCTGCTCGACGTGATCCTCGACGAGGCGAGCGGCGCGGCGCTGGACGAGGCCGTGATCGGCATGGCGCACCGCGGCCGGCTGAACGTCCTGGCCAACGTGGTCGGCAAGTCGTACGCGCAGATCTTCCGGGAGTTCGAGGGCAACCTCGACCCGAAGTCCACGCACGGCTCCGGCGACGTCAAGTACCACCTGGGCACCGAGGGCACCTTCACCGGCCTGGGCGGCGAGGAGATCAAGGTCTCGCTGACGGCCAACCCCTCGCACCTGGAGGCGGTCAACCCGGTCGTCGAGGGTGTGGCGCGCGCGAAGCAGGACATCATCGGCAAGGGCGGCACGGACTTCACGGTCCTGCCGGTCCTGATCCACGGTGACGCGGCCTTCGCGGGCCAGGGCGTGGTCGCGGAGACGCTGAACATGTCGCAGCTGCGCGGTTACCGCACCGGTGGCACCGTGCACATCGTCATCAACAACCAGGTGGGCTACACGGCGCCGCCGACCTCGTCGCGGTCGTCGATGTACTGCACCGACGTGGCGCGGATGATCGAGGCCCCGATCTTCCACGTCAACGGTGACGACCCGGAGGCCGTGTGCCGCGTGGGCCGGCTGGCCTTCGAGTACCGGCAGGCGTTCAACAAGGACGTCGTCATCGACCTGGTGTGCTACCGCCGTCGCGGTCACAACGAGGGCGACAACCCGGCGTTCACCCAGCCGCTGATGTACAACCTGATCGACAAGAAGCGGTCGGTGCGCAAGCTCTACACCGAGTCGCTGATCGGCCGGGGCGACATCACGCTGGAGGAGGCGCAGCAGGCGCTGCGCGACTTCCAGGACCAGCTGGAGAAGGTGTTCAAGGAGGTCCGCGAGGCCACCGGCGCCGACTCCCCGGCGGACATCCCGCCGCCGCTGGGTGGCTTCCCGGTGCCGGTGGAGACCGCCGTCAGCCAGGAGGTCCTGAAGCGGATCGCCGAGTCGCAGGTCAACATCCCCGACCACATCCAGGTGCACCCGCGGCTGCTTCCGCAGCTCCAGCGGCGCGCCGCGATGGTCGAGGACGACAACATCGACTGGTCGATGGGCGAGGCGCTGGCGTTCGGTTCGCTGCTGATGGAGCGCACCCCGGTGCGGCTGGCCGGCCAGGACTCGCGGCGCGGCACCTTCGTGCAGCGGCACGCGGTGCTGATCGACCAGCAGACGGCGGACGAGTACACGCCGCTGCTGTACCTGTCGGAGGACCAGGCTCGGTTCAACGTCTACGACTCGCTGCTGAGCGAGTACGCGGCGATGGGCTTCGAGTACGGCTACTCCCTCGCCCGGCCGGAGTCGCTGGTCATGTGGGAGGCGCAGTTCGGTGACTTCGTCAACGGCGCGCAGACCGTGGTGGACGAGTTCATCTCCTCCGCCGAGCAGAAGTGGGCGCAGACCTCGGGTGTGACGCTGCTGCTGCCGCACGGCTACGAGGGCCAGGGCCCGGACCACTCCTCGGCCCGGATCGAGCGGTTCCTCCAGATGTGCGCGCAGGACAGCATGACGGTCGCGATGCCGTCGCTGCCGTCGAGCTACTTCCACCTGCTGCGCTGGCAGGTGCACAACCCGCACCACAAGCCGCTGGTGGTCTTCACCCCGAAGTCGCTGCTGCGGCTGAAGGCGGCGACCTCGGCCGCGTCGGAGTTCACCACCGGCGGTTTCCGCCCGGTGATCGGTGACGAGAGCGTGGACCCGGCGGGTGTGCGCAAGGTCGTCTTCTGCTCCGGCAAGGTCTACTACGACCTGGACGCCGAACGGCAGAAGCGCGGTCAGACCGACACCGCGCTGATCCGGCTGGAGCGGCTGTACCCGCTGCCGACCGACGAGATCCAGGCGGAGCTGGCGAAGTACCGCGGCGCCGAGCGGTTCGTGTGGGCGCAGGAGGAGCCGGCCAACATGGGCGCGTGGCCGTTCATCGCGCTCAACCTGGTCGACCACCTGGACCTGATCATCGGTTCGGGCCCGGCGCCGGACGCCGACCGGCTGCGGCGGGTCTCGCGCCCGTCGTCGTCGTCGCCGGCGGTCGGCTCGGCCAAGCGCCACCAGGCGGAGCAGCAGTCTCTTGCCAACGAGGTCTTCGACCTCTGACGGTGTCCGCGTGGCGGTTGCCGCGCGGCGGGGCCCGGGCCGGTTCTCCGGTTCGGGCCCCGCGCCGTTTCCGGGGCCGTTCTCCCGGGCCGCGCGGCGGCCCGGTGGCACGGACCGAGACGCGGCCCCTGAACTGTTCGTCCGTAGGACCCGACCCCGACCCGACCCATCGCGGAGCGTTTACCTGTGTACTTCACCGACCGCGGCATCGAGGAGCTGGAGCAGCGGCGAGGCGAGGACGAGGTCAGCCTCGGCTGGCTCGCCGAGCAGCTGCGGATCTTCGTCGACCTGAACCCGGACTTCGAGGTCCCCGTCGAGCGGCTGGCCACCTGGCTCGCCCGGCTCGATGACGAGGACGACGAGGACGAGTGACGAACCACCAGGTCAGCGGCTGCCCGGGACTCCGGGTGGCCGCTGACGTCGTTCCGGCTGTTGGCAACACCAACAACGCGATATATCGTGTCTCTCGGAGGCATGACGCGATATCCCTATCGCGTCTTCGGAGACCGGGGAGGCCCGCATGAGCGGCAGCGAGACGTGGACGATCGACGAGCCGACGACGCTCGACATCGACGGCGAGGTGACCGAGCTCCGGGTGGCCACCGTCGGCGGCGCGGTCAACGTGGTGGGCACCACCCGCCCCGGCGCCGGGGTGCGCGTGGAGGTCAGCGAGCTGGTGGGCCGCCCGCTGACCGTCACCAGGGAGGGCTCCCGGCTGGTGATCGGCTACCGCGACACCCCCTGGGACAGCCTCTTCGGTCGCTCCAAGCGGGAACACGACCGGCACGCCGTGGTCTCGGTGTCGGTTCCCGAGGCAGTGGCCGTCACCGTCGGGACGGTCACCGCACCGGCCGTGGTCAGCGGTATCGGCGCGGAGACGACCGTGCGCACCGCCTCCGCGCCGGCCACCCTGGCGGGGCTGCGCGGCCCGGTGGACGTCCGCACCGCGTCGGGTGACGTCGAGGCCGAGGCGCCGCGCGGACCGTTCCGTTTCCAGACCGCTTCCGGGGACCTCACCGTGCTGGACGGCGCCTGCCCGGAGATCTCCGGCGAGACGGTCTCCGGCCGGATCGCACTGGACCTCTCCCGCCGGTCGGCCACCCCCGAGCTGAACCTGAAGTCGGTCTCGGGCTCGGTCACCCTCCGCTCCCCCGCCACCTCGGCGGCGCGCGTCCGGGCGTCCAGCCTGAGCGGCAACCTGGTCAGCGAGTTCGAGGAGCTGACCGGCGGGGGCGGCTGGCCCGGTCAGAAGCTCGGCGGCGTCGTCGGCGAGGGCACCGCAGGCTGGAAGATCAGCACCGTCAGCGGCGGCATCGCCGTACTGCGCCACCCGCTGGACACCCCGGACGGCCCGACCGGCGGCGCGACGGGCTCGGCGCCCGACACGGCCGCACCGGCGCCGCTGGCGAAGGAGGTCTGAGATGCCCCCCGTCTTCGGACACGGCCGCCTCCGGCTGTACCTGCTCAAGCTGCTCAACGAGTCTCCGCGCCACGGCTACGAGGTGATCCGGCTGCTGGAGGAGCGGTTCCACGGCATGTACTCGCCCTCGGCGGGCACCGTCTACCCGCGGCTGGCGAAGCTCGCCTCCGAGGGGCTGGTGCGGCACACCGTGGAGGGGGGCCGGAAGGTCTACTCGCTCACCGAGGCGGGGGAACGCGAGCTGGCCGCGCGGGAGAGCGAGCTGGCCGAGCTGGAGGCCGAGGTCCGCGAGTCGCTGGCGGCGCTCGCAGCCGACGTGCGTCGCGACGTCGGCGGGTCCGCCCACGACCTGCGTGAGGAACTGCACCGCGCCGCCGCGTCCGCCTCCGCCCCCTCCGCCGGCGGCCGTGGCCCCGGGCGCGGGCCGGGGACGGGCGGCGGTGCTCCGGACGCCGCCGAGGCGGCGGCGAGGGCGGCCGGCCGCCACTTCGAGGAGGCCGCCCGCCGCATCCAGGAGCGGACGCGCCGGCACAGTTCGGCCAACGACTGGCAGGCCGTCATCCGGGAGGGGATGGAGGGCCTGGGCCGGGAACTGGACGGCTGGCAGGAATTCCTCACCACCGACCGCCCGGCGTCCGGCACCCGGGACGGCGGTGACCGCCCCACGTCCGGCGAGCAGCAGCCGGCCGCCGAAGCGGAGCCGACCGCCGACTGGGAGAAGGTGGGCGGCCGGGAGAGCACGGGCGACCGGGCCACGAGTGGGCCGGAACGGCCGTCCGCCGAGCCGCTGCGGGACCTGGAACGGCTGCTGGACGCCTTCCGCGACGAGGTCCGCGACGCGGCACGGGACGGGGGCGTCACCGAGGACCAGCTGCGCCTGGCACGACGCCGGCTCTCCACCACGTCCGCCCATCTGGTCGCCCTGCTCAACGACGCCGACGAGTACCGCCGCCGCACCGGCGAGGACTGACGTCGCCGCACCGGCCCGGCCGGCCCGGGTTTCCTCCCCGGCCGGTCCGGGTTTCCTCCGCGGCCGGCCCGGGGGGCGACGCCCGCCCGCTCACACGGTCAGCACGACCTTGCCGAACAGCTGCCCGTCGGCCATCCGCCGGAATCCCTCGCGGGCCCCGTCCAACGGCAGCACGGTGTCGACCACCGGCCGGACGCCCTTCGCGGCGCAGAACGACAGCAGCCCGGCCAGCTCCTCCCGGGACCCCATGGTGGAACCGACCACCTTCAGCTCCAGGAAGAAGATCCGGTTGAGCTCCGCGGAGGACGGTGCCTGGCCCGAGGTGGCACCGGCGATGACCAGGGTGCCGCCGGGCCGCAGCGACTTCACCGAGTGCTCCCAGGTGGCGGCGCCCACCGTCTCCAGCACCGCGTCCACCCGGCGCGGCAGCCGTTCACCGGTGGGGACCGCCGCCTCGGCGCCCAGCTCCACCGCGCGCGACCGCTTGGCCTCGTCGCGGCTGGTCACCAGGACCCGGAACCCGGCGGCGGCGCCCAGCACGATCGCGGCCGTGGAGACACCGCCTCCCGCTCCCTGCACCAGCACGGTGTCCCCTGGCCGCACCCCGGCGGCGGTGAAGAGCATCCGGTAGGCGGTCAGCCAGGCCGTCGGCAGGCAGGCGGCGTCCTCGAAGGACAGCTCGGGCGGCTTGGGCAGCAGGTTCCAGCGCGGTACGGCGACCCGCTCGGCGAAGGTGCCCTGGTACTTCTCGGTGAGGATGCTGCGACGCTCGTCCGGCCCGACGCCGTGCCCGGTGGCGCCGACGACCGGATAGACCACCACCTCGTCGCCGTTCTCGTCCACGCCGGCCGCGTCGCAGCCCAGGATCATCGGCAGCGACTCCCGCGGCAGGCCGACGCCGCGCAGCGTCCACAGGTCGTGGTGGTTGAGGGAGGCGGCGCGTACGTCCACCGTCGCCCAGCGGTCGGGGACGTGCGGAGCCGGCCGTTCGCCCAGCTCCAGGGCGTCAACTGGCTTCGCGGCGTCGAATCGGGCGGCGTAGGCGGCGAACATGATCCTCAAGCTAGCCCCCGGCATCCGTACACGCCAGGGGGCGGACGGCGGCCCGCCGGTCGCGCGGCAGGAGACCGGGGCCCGGACAAGCCGCCGGGTCACACTTCCGGCGCGCGGCGCTACCTGCGACGATGGAGTCACACCCTGGCAGCGGGCCGCTCGGTGCGGCCACTCGCTGGCGAGGGCCGGAGGGACATGACCATGGCCGAGGTGTTCTTGCGACGGCTGAGCCGCTGGCAGGCCGAGGACAGGCGCAACGACTTCGCGACGCTGCACGCAGAGAGCCAGCGCGGCTCCGGCGAGCCGCCCGATCCCTCGGAGTTCCTGACACGGTTCTCCGACCATCTGCAGCAGCCCGGCTTCGACCTGGTGATCGCCAGCGACCCCGGCCTGGTGGGCTGCGCCTACGGCTTCCGGATCGAGCGGGAGGGCGGCTGGTTCGACCGCTTCTCCGGGGTCCCGCACGAGCTGGTGGAACTCGCGGAGGTGACCGGGGCGCGGCAGCTGTTCGTGGTGGCCGAGCTGATGGTGCGCCCCGAACGCCGCCGCCACGGCGTCGGCGGGCGGCTTCTCGACCAGCTGCTGACCCGGATCGGGGTGCCGGTGGCCGTGGTGCTGCTCGCCCCGGAGGAGCGGCAGGCCAAGGACGCCTTCTCCTCCTGGGGCTGGTCGAAGGCCGGTGACATGACCCCGCGCGGCGACGCCAAGCCGCTGGAGGCATGGTGCCTGCGCCGCGACGGATAGCCGGGCCGACAGCCGCGACGACAGCCAGGCCGATTGCCGGGCCGACAGCCGGGCCGTGACAGGTGGACGGGCGGTCCCGGGCAGCCGGGGCCCGTGAAGTGGGGAGCACACGGCGGCGGGGCCCGCACATCGCGTTGACGCGATGCGCGGGCCCCGCCGCCGTGTCCGGGCGGTGCCGCCGCCCGGCGGGCGCTCAGAGCACCTTGGAGAGGAACGCCTGGGTCCGCTCGTGCTGCGGGTTGCTCAGCACCTCGCGGGGGTGGCCCGACTCCACGACCACGCCCGCGTCCATGAAGACCAGCGAGTCGCCGACCTCGCGGGCGAACCCCATCTCGTGGGTCACCACGATCATGGTCATGCCCTCCTCGGCGAGACCCCGCATGACGTCGAGCACCTCACCGACCAGTTCCGGGTCGAGTGCCGAGGTGGGCTCGTCGAAGAGCATCAGCTTGGGCTCCATGGCCAGGGCCCGGGCGATGGCCACCCGCTGCTGCTGGCCGCCCGAGAGCTGCGCCGGGTAGTTCTTCATCCGGTCGGAGAGGCCGACGCGCTCCAGCATCTCCTCCGCGCGCCGCCGCGCCTCGCTCTTCGGCAAGCCCTTGACCTGGACCGGCGCCTCCATGACGTTCTCCAGCGCCGTCATGTGCGGGAAGAGGTTGAAGCGCTGGAAGACCATGCCGATGTCGCGGCGCTGGAAGGCGACCTCGCGCTCCTTCATCTCGTACAGCTTGTCGCCCTTCTGGCGGTAGCCGACGAGCTGGCCGTCCACGTACAGGCGGCCCGCGTTGATCTTCTCCAGGTGGTTGATGCACCGCAGGAAGGTGGACTTGCCGGAGCCGGAGGGCCCGACCAGGCAGAACACCTCGCCGTTGCGGACCTCCAGGTCGATGCCGTTGAGCACCTGCACCAGCCCGAAGGACTTGTGCACCCGCTCGGCCTTGACCATCAGCCCGCCGTTGCCGCCGGCCGGGCCGGTTCCCGTGGCCCCGTCGGGGGCTCCGTGCGCCTCGGTGGTCGCGTCGCTCATCTCGTCACCTCTCCGAGTCGCCGCGGCGACCGGTTCCGTCGCCGCTGCCGTTCGTGCCGTCCCCGTCGTGCCGCGTCCCGCCGTCGGCAGCCGTCGCCGTCGCGGGCTCCGGCAGCGTGGGCCTGGTCCGGAACGAGGTGAGCTGCCGGGCGACGCGTTGCAGCGGGGTGGGTGGCGGCGTGTGGTCGGAGCCCCTGGCGTAGTGCCGTTCCAGGTAGTACTGGCCGACCGAGAAGATCGTGGTCAGCGCCAGGTACCAGATGGAGACGACCACCAGCATCTCCATCACCGCGAGGGTGCGCGAGGAGATGTTGCGTCCGGCGAGGAACAGTTCGTTGTACTGGATGGCGTACGCCAGCGACGAGGTCTTCAGCATGTTGATGAACTCGTTGCCGGTGGGCGGGATGATCACCCGCATCGCCTGGGGCAGCACGATGCGGCGCATGGTGCGGTTGCCCGACATGCCCAGCGCCTGCGCAGCCTCGGTCTGCCCGCGGTCCACGGACTGGATGCCGGCGCGGCTGATCTCGGCCATGTAGGCCGCCTCGTTCAGGCCCAGACCCAGCAGGGCCGCGACGAACGGGGTGATGACCGTGTTCATGTCCTCGGAGTAGAAGCCGAGGTTGAGCACCGGGAAGATCAGCGCCAGGTTGAACCAGAGGAAGAGCTGCACCAGCACCGGAGTGCCGCGGAAGAACCAGATGTAGCCGTAGGCGACGGCGGAGAGGACCGGGTTGCCCGACAGCCGCATCATGGCCAGCACCGTGCCGAGCGTGACACCGAGCAGCATCGACAGCAGCGTGATCCACAGCGTGTTGACGGCGCCCATCACGATGGTCTCGTGGTTGAGGTAGCGCCCCACCACGCTCCACTGGATGTCGGCGTTGGCGAACGCCAGCACCAGCATGCCCAGCAGGACCACGACCAGAGCGGCCCCGGCCCAGCGGCCGTAGTGCCGCACCGGGATGGCCCTGATCGCCTCCGGCGGGGTGTCGGCGGCATCGCCGCCCGGTGTGAGCGGTCCCTGCCCGGACCCGCCGCCCTTCGCGAGCGGGTCCGGGACCGCGTCCCTGTTCTCTTCTGACACGGGTTACTGCCTTAGCTGCCGGAGGGGTCGGACGGGAACGGGAGGCGGCCCCGGACGGCGGCCGCCCCCGGGAGCGCTGCGCGAGAGGCCGTCACTGGCCGGCGTTGACGGTCGCCTCTTCGATGGCGCCGGACTCGGCGTCCCACTCCGCGAGGACGTCCGCGTAGTCGCCGTTGTCGATGATCGCCTGCACGGCGGCCTGGAGCGCGTCACGCAGCTCGGTGTCGTCCTTGGCGACGGCGATGCCGTAGGGGGCGGCGTCGATCTGGTCGCCGACGACCTCGAACAGCTCGCCGTCGCGGGCGGTCAGCGCGTTGTAGAGGGCGACGGGGAAGTCCGTCACGACCACGGTCGCCCGGCCGCTCTGCAGCTGGGTGATCGACTCGTCGTCGTTGTCGTTGATCAGCGGCTCGATCGGGGTGTCGCAGTCCTCCTGCTGCCGCTCGATCAGCGCCTCGTTGGCGGTGCCGCGCTGGGCGGCGACGGTCTGGCCGCAGAGGTCCGCGAGGCCGGTGACACCCTCGGGGTTGTCCTTGGCCACCAGGATGGCCGAGCCGGCCTGGAAGTAGTTCACGAAGTCGGCGCCGCCCTCGGCGTCCTCGCTGATGCCGTCCTGGCGCTCCTTGGTGTCGGTCATCGCCGACATGATCACGTCGTAGCGGCCGGAGTTCATTCCCAGGACCAGGCCGTCGAAGGTGCCGTTCTCGAATTGCAGCTCGACTCCGAGCTGATTTCCGATGGCCGCGGCGATAGCGGGGTCGATACCGGTGACCTCGCCGCTCTCGTCGTAGTACTCGATCGGGGCGTAGGCGATATCCGAACCGACCTTGATGACGCCCGCTTCCTGAATGTTCTCCGGCAGCTGGTCCCAGAGCGGGGCGTCCGAACCGGTGACGGTCTCCTCGGAACCGCCACCACCGTTGTCGTCCGAGCTACAGGCGCCCAGCAGCAGCGCGCCTGCGGCCGCCAGCGCGCCGGCGCTCGCGAGGCGGGAACGGCGGGAGAGGGAGCGGGCTGTCATGGAGTGCCTCCGTCGATGAGGGACGATCGCCGTCGGTCGAGCAGACGATCGGGTGTCAAGACTCTGTTCCAGTGGGAGGCATCTTCCCATCCGGAATGACGGCGTTCGGTTACCGGCTACGTCAAGATCGGATAACGGACACGTCGAAGTGGCAACCGGAGCAGCCGAAGAGGCGCCCGGAATTGCACGCGGTCCGCGAGGACGGTGAGACGTGTGTCACGCGGCCCTCCCCCGCGCCGGCCGCGCGCTCCGCGCAGCTCCGCTCGTCCGAGGGGTGGTTGCGCCGCGCGGGGGTCGCGCGGCGCGAGCGTCACGCCCCCACCCGCTCGTGCACCACGCCGCCGATCCTGTACAACGGACGGTTACACCCCTTACCTGGGGACTCGGGCGCGTGTGCGGCGCGTCCGGCGTCCGCATCTCCCCCTCGACGGTGGACCAACCGCCGGACAGGCCGCGGACGTGGTGTCCGCCCGTCCTCCGGACCGGAGTACGGCCACCCTCAGACGTGTGCGGAATTCAGTAAGGGGTCACCCCAGTGGCATCGGAGATCATCAACCCTCGACAGGACGAACCGCGGGCCGACGGGCTCGACCCGGCGTTCGCCCTCCACCGCGGCGGCAAGATGGCGGTCCGCGCGACCGTGCCGGTGCGCGACACCGCCGACCTCTCCCTCGCCTACACGCCCGGCGTCGCCAAGGTCTGCTCCGCGATCGCCGAGCGGCCGGAGCTGGTCCACGACTACACCTGGAAGTCCCAGGTCGTCGCCGTGGTCACCGACGGCAGCGCGGTGCTGGGACTGGGCGACATCGGCCCGGAGGCGTCGCTGCCGGTGATGGAGGGCAAGGCGATCCTCTTCAAGGAGTTCGCCGGGGTCGACGCGGTGCCGATCGCCCTGGACGCCCGCGACCCGGACGAGATCGTGGAGACCGTGGTCCGGCTCGCCCCCTCCTTCGGCGGGGTCAACCTGGAGGACATCTCCGCGCCCCGCTGCTTCGAGATCGAGCGCAAGCTCCAGGAGCGGCTCGACATCCCGGTCTTCCACGACGACCAGCACGGCACGGCCGTCGTCACCCTGGCCGCCCTGCGCAACGCCGCGCTGCTCACCGGGCGCGGGCTGGCCGAGCTGCGCGCCGTGATCTCCGGCGCGGGCGCCGCGGGAGTCGCCATCGCGAAGATCCTGCGCGGCGCCGGAATCGGCGACATCACCGTCTGCGACCGCGGGGGCATCGTCTCCGCCGACCGGCAGGACCTCAACGAGGCCAAGCGCGAGCTGGCGGGGCTGACCAACCGCGCCGGCCTGACCGGGACCCTGGAGCAGGCGATGGCCGGCGCCGACGTCTTCATCGGGGTCAGCGGCGGCACGGTGCCCGAGCCGCTGGTGGCCACGATGGCGCCGGACGCGTTCGTCTTCGCCATGGCCAACCCGGACCCCGAGATCCACCCGGAGATCGCCGCCCGGTACGCCTCCGTCGTGGCCACCGGCCGCAGCGACTACCCGAACCAGATCAACAACGTGCTGGCCTTCCCGGGGATCTTCGAGGGGGCGCTGCGGGTGCGCGCCTCGCGGATCACCGAGTCGATGAAGCTGGCCGCGGCGGAGGCGCTGGCGGCGGTGATCGCGGACGAACTGAGCCCCACACACGTCATCCCCTCGCCGTTCGACGCCCGGGTCGCTCCGGCCGTCGCCGCGGCTGTGGCGGCGGCAGCGCGTACGGAGGGCGTCGCGCGGCGCTGACGTCGCCGTCGCCGACGTTCCTGACAAGCGCGTACGTCGTTGGCAAGCGTGCGCGTCGTTGACGACGGCGTACGTCGTTGACGACGGCGCCCCGCCCCGCACCTGTCGGGGCGGGGCGGGGCGGCGGGTGCGGAACGCCGGGGAGCGCGGTGGACGCGGGCGTGGCGACGGTCAGCGCAGTCCCAGGACCATGCCGTCCGTCGGGGACGCCCAGATCGCCCGGGCCTCGGCGAACCCGGCGTCGCGCAGCGCCAGCGCGTGCCATTCGGCGGAGTGCGCCTCGCCGTCGGAGTGGTCGCCGTCCATCGGGGTGCCGAAGATCGCGAACCGTTCGGCGGCGGCCTCCGCCAGTTCCGGCGCTTCGGCGGCCCGCTGCCACCACTGGGACCAGTCCTCGGCCCCGTCCGCCTGGGCCTTCTCCTGCCGGTCGCGTACGAGCGCCTCGAAGGCGTCGTTGAGCTGCGGAGTGGTGTCGTCGGGCATGTGGTCCGCGTTGACGAAGACACCGCCCGGCCGCAGCACGGAGGCGATGGCACGGTAGAGGTCGCGCAGCGGCCCCGACTGGAGCCAGTGCAGCGCGGTGGAGGTGAGGACGGCGTCGTACTGCTCGTGCGGCAGCGAGGCCGTCCACTCGGCGGACCGCAGGTCGGCGCTGACGAAGGTGGCGCGCTGCTCGTCGCCGAGGCTGCCCCTGGCGATGGTCAGCAGCGCCGGGTCGAGGTCGACGCCGGTGGTCCGGGCGTCGGGGAACCGGGCGAGGACCCGGGAGGTGATGGTGCCGGTGCCGCAGGCCAGGTCCAGTACGCGCGGCGCTCTGCCGACCACGGCCTCCACCCCGTCCAGCATGACCCGGAACCGTTCCTCACGGTCCGGCAGGTACCACTCCTGCTGCCGGTCCCAACTTTTCTGCCATGCCGTCCAGTCCGCCACTTCGGCTCCCTTCGTTGGCCCTACTGGTGTCACCGTACGACACCCGGCACTCCGCGGCCGGTAATAGCCCAGAATTAGAGCGACCCTTACTAGTACAGTGCTGTCCCCAGACTGCTCCCGTAAGGATCACCGTGGAACTGATCTATTACTCCGACTTCGCGGTGCGGTTGGTCAACACCGAGGAACCCGCGCGCGGAACGGACACCCTGACCTCCGTCGAGGCCGTGCGGGAACTGTTCGGCGAGAGCGCCAAGGCGGCACGGCGGGCGACCGAGGCGGACATCACGCGCCTGCGTGGCGTGCGGAGCAGACTGCGCGCGGTCTTCACCGCCGCCGGGGAGAGCGACGAGAAGCGGGCGGTCGACCTGCTCAACGCCCTGCTGCTGGAGTACCCGGCCAGCCCGCAGATCTCCGGCCACGACTTCCTGGACGACGCGGGCCGCCCCCGCTGGCACCTCCACCTCGCGGAGCACTCGACCACCGCCGCCGCCGGCTACGCGGCCATCGCCTGCATGGGCCTGGCCGTCCGGCTCACCGACGCCGGCGTCGACCGGCTCGGCATCTGCCGCGCCAGTCCCTGCCGCAACGCCTACGTCGACACCTCGACCAACAGCTCCCGGCGCTACTGCTCGGACCGCTGCGCCACCCGCGCCAACGTCGCCGCCTACCGCGCGCGCAAGCGCCGCGAACGCGCCCCGGGCGGAGAGACCGCCGACGCCTGAACGGCGCCGCCAGGCCGCCGCGGCGACCGGGACTCCACGGCGCCCTGCCGGACGGGCCGGGCCGTGCGGCATGATGGGCCTGCCCGTGCCACTGTCCCCCCGGAAGGGTCCCCGTGTTCCGATCACGCCACTCCCTGCTGACCTCCGCGGTCGCCCTGCCCCTCTGTCTCGGCCTGCTCGTCGCCTGCGGCTCGGACGACGGCGACAACGGCGAGAGCGACGCCGCACCGCCCGCCTCCTCGCAGGAGAGCGAGGACAGCGAGCAGGGCGAGGAGAACTCCGGGGAGGAGTACGGCGTCGACGCCGGGGAGCTGCTCGCGGCCACCGAGGCCACCATCAGCACCAACGTCGGTGACATCACCGTCGAGCTCTTCCCCGACGAGGCGCCGGAGACCGTCGGCAACTTCCTCGGCCTCGCGGACGGTTCGCGCAGCTGGATGGGGCAGGAGGCGGACGAGCCTCTCTACCAGGACGTCATCTTCCACCGCGTCATCGACGGCTTCATGATCCAGGGCGGCGACCCCGAGGGCACCGGCCGCGGCGGCCCGGGCTACCAGTTCGAGGACGAGATCGTCGAGGACCTGGTCTTCGACCGCCCCTACCTGCTGGCCATGGCCAACGCCGGTCCGGGCACCAACGGTTCGCAGTTCTTCATCACGGTCGGCGCCACCGAGCACCTCAACGGCGCCCACACCATCTTCGGTGAGGTCACCGACGACGACAGCCGCGCCGTGGTCGACGAGATCGCCACCACCGAGACGGCCGCCGGCGACAAGCCGGTGGAGGACGTCGTCATCGAGTCGATCACCTTCGACTGACCCGCCGACCGCCCCGCACGCTCCCCCTTGCTGCGCCGCCCCGCCGCCCCTCGCGGCCGGGCGGCGCAGTGGTGTGCGGGCGGGGCACGGCGTGGCGACGGGACACGTGGGCATCCGCCGCCGGAAGGGCGGCCGGTCAGCAGCCGTCGGGCCCCTCCTCCATCACCGGCCGCACCTCGACCGGCTCACCACCCGGCTCGCCGCCGGGGGCGGGCGCGACCGAGACAAGCGCCGCTATCTCCAGCGCGCGCTCCTCCGAGGCACAGTCCACGACCCAGTACCCCGCGAGCAGGTCAGGTCCACGCTGGGCAGGCCCGTCGGTCACCTCGCGCCGCCCGTCACGGACCCGGACGGTGCGGGCGGTGTCCGGCGCGGCCAGCCCCTGGCCCTCGACCAGCTCGCCGCGGGCGGTCAGCTCGGCGTTGACGCCGTCCATGTGGTCGACCATGGCCCGGACGTCCCCCTTGGTCCAGGCGCGGCCCTGATCGTCCCGGCCGCCGTTCATCGCGTTCCAGTCCCCCTGGGTTCCGGTCATCGAGATCATGTACTTCACGGTGTCGCTCCTCGGCTCTCCGGCGCCTGCCGGGCGCCGGGTACGGGCCCCTCCAGCCACGCTAGACCTCATCCGTGCGCCCCGCCGCCCGGCGCCGTTTCCACCGGGTGGAGCAGCCGGACGCGCCAGCGTTTGCCGGGGTGCGGGCGCCGGTGTCCCCTGAGGGGAGACTGCCGGAAGGAGCCCTCAGATGGGTGAACACGCGGCGCCCCGCCGCCCCCTGGTCGGGGTACGGACGGCGGCGGTGCTGCTGGGCGCGTTCTTCGGCCTGGCGTGCGGGCTGCTGGACCACGGCGCGGGCGCGTCGGCGGGGCGGGCCCTGACCGTCGGGGTGATCTCGGGGCTGGTGGCCGCCGTGGTGGCTCTGGTGGTCGGCCGGCGGCTGCGCGTACTCGCCCGCACTCCCCGGGCGGTGGTGCTCGCGGCCTGCTCGGGCGCGGCGGCCGCGTTCCTGGTGGCGCTCTCCGCGGGCGGCAGCACCACGCGGGCGATCCTGACCGGCGCGCTGCTCGCGCTGGCGGTCGGCATCGCCTCCTTCACCCTGGCCACCCCGCCCCGGCGGCGTTGACCACCTCCCATCGCCGCACGATGGCCGCGCCGGAGGCAGGAGGGGCACGGCACGGGCGGCACGGGCGGTACGGGCGGTACGGGCGGTACGGGTACCGACGACGAAACCGGATGGCGAGTCACCGACGGGCGGGCCTAATCTCGCCCGCATGGAGACCCGGCTCAACAGAATCGTGCTCGACAGCGCGGACCCCGCCCGGCTGGCCCGCTTCTGGGCGGCACTGATCGGTGGCGAACCGTCGACCGGCGTGGCCGGGGCGGGGGCCGACGGGGCGGATCCGGCGACCCACCTCGACGCCCCGGGCTTCCCCCGCCTCGCGTTCCGCCGGGTGCTGCCCGCGTCCGACCCGCCGGGCGGGGGCGCCAGGCTGGAGATCGAGGTCGCCGATGTCGCGGCGGCTGAACACCGGGCGCGACGGCTGGGCGCCCGCGACGGCGAGGCCGACAGCGGGGCCGACAGCGGGGCCGACAGCGGGGCCGACAGCGGGGCCGACAGCGGGGCCGACGATACGCGCCCGCCGGGGGCAGCACCGGCCGGTTCCGTACGGGAGCTGCGCGACCCCGATGGCAACCCGTTCCGCCTGACCTCGCTCCCCGGCCGATCGGCCGGTCCGGAGCCGCTGCCGCCGGCCACCGGCTCGATGACCCTGCTGGCCGCCGCGGTGGTGGTGCGGGACCCGGTGCTGCGCCGGGTGGTGATGCTGCGGCGCGGCCCCGAGGCGAAGTTCGGCCGTGGGCTGTGGGACGTCCCCGTCGGTAAGTGCGATCCGGGTGAGGCGGTCAGCCACGCCGCCGTCCGTGAACTCGCCGAGGAGACCGGACTGGTGGTGGACCCGGCCGACCTGCGGCTGGTCCATGTGGTGCACGGCGCCCGGGGCGCGGAGGCGCCGGGTGGCTTCCTGACGGTGGTCTTCCTCACGGAGCGCTGGTCGGGGGAACCAGTCAACAGGGAACCGGCCAAGCACGCGGAGGTGTGCTGGATGCCGGAGGACGACCTGCCCACGGAGGTCGTCTTCTCCGCCGACCGGCTGCTCACGGCCGCCCTGTCGGGGGTCGCGGCCGTCACGCTGCGCGGCTGGTCCTGACCGCGAGGGCGCCGGACAGCCCCGCCTGGCCCTCCCCACCCGCCGGAGGCAGCCGCACCCACGCGGCTGCCTCGGCGGCTCGATACCTCAGAGTTTCAGTCGCTGAGTGGCGTCAGTCCGCGCAGAGCGGGCACTTCTCCTTCCGCTGCATCCCGTCGTAGTTGACGGTCACCCAGCCGGTGCCGCCACAGGCACCGCAGTCGGGATCGGCCCCGGTCTTCCCCGGCGCGTTCTTCTCCATGGATGTCCCCTCCCGCCGGCGTCGCCGGCCCATCTGTGGATTCGCTTCGTCATCTTCGCTTCGTCATCCCTCGCTCCGGCTCGGCCACCCGCCCCCGCTCCGCACCCGGGCCGGGCGCGAGACCAGCCGGCCGGGAGACGGGGCGGGTGGGGTCGTCCAACCAGACGTACTGGTCGTCCCGGGTCACGGTGTACCCGATTCGCTCCGCGCCGGGCCGGCCCAGCCGCTGCCACCACCGATGCACGGCCTCGGCCTCGTCCCAGAGGTCGCGCGGGCCGGTCTGGGTGACGCGGCCGTCGGTGACGACCGCGTGGGAGGTCCCCACCGTCAGCAGGACCGACTCCCCGGCGGGGAACGGGATGTCGCCGACCGCCTCGCTCAGCAGCACCTGGAGCCCGGGAGGCGCGTGCGCGAGGGCGTCCGGGTCCCCGGACGGGGCCCGGACCCGCTCCGGGGTCCGGGCGATCCGCTCCACCGGCCGGCGCTGGTCACGCAGCAGCATGAAGGAGCAGGGCTCGTGGAAGTGGCCGCTCGCCGTGCCGTCCCCGTGGGCCGTCAGCCGCAGCAGCCGCCCGGTCCCCGCGTGCGGCACCACGATGACCCCGCCGGGGCGGCACTGCTCCACCCAGGCGTACGGCAGTTCGCTCACCCCGCAGGTGACGTGGACGCGGTCGAAGGGTGCCTCGGCGGGGACCCCGTGTGCGCCGTCGCCGACCACGATGCCGGGCGCGTGACCGGCGGTGGCGAGGCTGCTCGCCGCCTCCCGGGCGAGCGCCGGGTCGATCTCCACCGTGGTGACCCGCCCGGAGCCGCCCACCAGGACGCTGAGCAGCCCGGCGGTCCAGCCGGTTCCGGTGCCGATCTCCAGCACGTGGTCCCCGGGGCGCGGATCGAGGCGCCGCAGAAAGGCCACCACCAGCGGGGGGCTCGTCGAGGAACTGGTCGGGGCGCGGGTCAGGGCCGCGTTGCCCTCGGTCAGTTCGGTTCGCCCGTCGTCGAGTTGGGTGTAGATCGCCGCGCTGGAGGAGACGGCACGCCACCAGCCGTCCGCGTCCTTCTCGCGGTCGATCCACCGGGCCGGGCCGGCCGCACTGGCCGCGGCCCAGGCGCGTGGCGGCACGAAGGCGTGCCGTGGCACCTCGATCAGCGCCTGCGCCAGACAGGGCGCCCCGCGCTCCGTCGTCACGACCGCCCCTCCCGCTCGTCGCGTCACGAATGCCCGCGCCGCGGGCGTCCGTTCATGATGCCCATCGGAACGGCCACTCATCCCCGGAACGCAACCGTGCGCCCCCGTCGAGCATCACCCGCCCCGTCACGTTCGTCGTGGTCCTGCAAGTGGGCCACTGACCGCAGCTATCCACAGCTCCCCCGCGCGAGCGGGGGCGACCGCCGCCGCAGCCCGGAATGGCACGGATTGAGCTCTCCCCGCGCGAGCAGGCGGGCTGCTATCCGACGCCTCTGGCAAGATGCCGGTATGACCCGCTCGACCCATGGCAAAGGAACTGCAAAGCCCTCCTAACGCACCAGGTCGCGAAGGGGGTTCCCCGCGCGAGCGGGGGTGGTCCGGTCACCCTCGCGACGCTGGTCAAGCAGATGGCGTGTTCCCCGCGCGAGCGGGGGTGGTCCGTCGGCACCGGCCGGCACCCCGGGCAGCGCCACGTGTTCCCCGCGCGAGCGGGGGTGGTCCGATCATGGTCCGCCTACCCCGAGCGGCGCTGTCGTGCTCCCCGCGCGAGCGGGGCCGGACCTCTCCTAGCCGGCGCGCTGGGACATGGCTGAACGCGCCGCGCGGGGTGTGATCGTCCGGCGGGACGGTCACACCCCGCGCGGCGGGAGCACGGCGGGCGGGTGAGCGGATCAGCCCTTGACCGCTCCCGAGGTGAGGCCGGCCGCCATCTTCTTCTGCACGATCATGAAGAAGATCACCACCGGCAGCGCGATCAGCACCGAAGCGGCCATCAGCGAGCCGAAATTGGTGCCGCGCTGGGTGGTCATGCTCATCACCCACACCGGCAGCGTCCAGCGTTCGTTGTCCTGCATGATCACGTAGGCGAGCAGGTACTCGTTCCAGGTGTTGACCAGGGCGAAGACCGAGGTCGCGGCGAGTCCGGGGCCGATCAGCGGGAACACCACCCGCCAGAAGGCCCCCATCCGGGTGCAGCCGTCCACCATCGCCGACTCCTCCAGTTCCCTGGGGATGTTGATGATGAATCCCCGGAGCATCCACACCGTGAACGGCAGCGCCGAGACGGTGTAGACGACGATCAGCGACCAGTACTGGTTGAGTCCGCCCATCCGGTTGATCTGGAGGTAGAGCGGGATCAGCATGGACAGCGGCGGCAGCAGCTGCACCAGGACCAGGATGATCAGCAGCGGGCGCCGTCCGTAGAAGCGGAACCGCCCGATGGCGAAGGCGGTCAGCAGCGCCAGCACCATCGCCGCCGCCACGGTGACCGAGGTGACGATCAGGCTGGTGCGGACCGACGTCCAGAAGAAGTTGCTGCCGATGGCCGCCTGGAACCCCTCCAGGGTGAAGGAGCTCGGCCACAGCGTCTGGTCGTAGGAGCGGATCTCCCGGCCGGGCCGGAACGCGCTGACCAGCATCCAGTACACGGGGAACGCCATCAGCACGAAGACCATCAGGCCCGCGAGGTTGTACCAGCGTGTCGGCCGCTTGCGGTCCGCGCGCAGCCGCTGCCGGCCGTCGGGGGTGGACGCGGGCGTGGAGTGCGCGCCGCGGCGGAAGATGGTGGTGATCGCGTTACTCATTCAACCTCGCCTCGCTTCATCATCTGCCGGAGGTAGTACACGGCGACCCCGGCGAGCAGCAGCACGGTGATCAGGGCGACGGCGGTGCCCTGGCTGAACGACTGGCTCTGGAAGGCGAGGTTGTAGGAGTAGATACCGAGCAGTTCGTACTGCGGCTCCACGTTGTTGCCGCGCATCAGGAAGATCTGCAGGAAGACGTTGAAGTCCCAGATCACGGACAGTGTGGTCACCAGGGTGAAGACCGGCTTGATGACCGGGAAGACCACGTTGCCGAAGACCTGGAGCGCGCTCGCGCCGTCCAGCCGGGCGGCCTCCTCCAGCTCGCGCGGCACCTGGGTGAGCGCGGCGTAGAGGGTGACGGCCACGAACGGGATGGCTCCCCAGATCACCACCAGGGCGACGATGCTGAAGCCCTGCCAGGTCTCGATGAACCAGTTGTGCCCGCGGAAGTCCACCCCGGGGATCTTGCTGAGCAGGATGTTGATCAGGCCGTACTCGGAGTCGGACAGCCAGCGGAAGATGGAGGTCGCGACGACGATGGGCATCGCCCAGGCGGTCACCAGGGCGGCGGTGACCATCAGCCGGACCACCAGGGACATGCGCTGCATCATCAGCGCGATCAGCAGCCCGCCGCCGATGGTGACGGTCACGCAGACCACCATGAAGATCACGGTCTTGGCGGCGACGCCCCAGAAGTGGGCGTCGGAGAGCACGTTGGTGAACTGCTCGAAGCCGACCCAGTCCGGGGTGTCGCCGGACCACAGGTGGCGACGGCGGTAGTCCTGGAAGGACATCACCACCGTGCGGTAGAGGGGGTAGAAGTAGACGGCCGCGATGGCCAGCATGCCGGGCAGTACCAGCAGGTAGGGGAGCTTCCCGCCGCGGTGTCCGGTGCCGCGCTTCCAGCCGAGGGGGTTTCCCGATCCGGTCGCGGCCGGTTCGGGTGCGCCCGGTTCTTCGCCGGCCGTCGGCCGGCGGTCAAGGGTGGGGGCACTCATCTGTGCGAGCCCTTCGTTCGTCCGGTGATCCAGGCGACGGCCCCGGGGCGGGCCGTGGCCCCCGTTTCCTGGGTGCCACGGCCCGCCGCCGGGTGTCCGGCCGGGTGTCAGGCCTCGCTGTTGATCAGCTCGTCGATCTTCGCGTCGGCGGCGGCGGTGGCCTCCTCGACGGGGGTACCGCGCAGCACCTCCAGCAGCATGTTCTGGAGCACGCTCTGCTGCTCGATGGTCGACCAGCCCGGAGCGATCGGGGTGAACCAGGCGTCCGGGACGGCGTTGGCCATCGGCGCGGTGGTCGGGTTCTCCTTGAGCGGTTCGAGCTGCTTGGTGTTGTTCGGCAGGGTGTCCTTGCCGGCCAGCACCTCCATGGACTCCTCGGAGGTGAAGAGGGCGATCCACTCGGCGGCGAGGTCCTGGATGTCGGACTTCTCCACGATGGCGAGGTCGGAGCCGCCGATGAAGGACGGCAGCGGCTCGCCGTTGGGGCCGGGCATGCCGGCGACCAGGATGCTGCCCTCCAGCTCGGGGTTGCCCTCCTCGCCGTGGACGACGACGCCGGCCTCCCAGCCGTTGCCGTAGATCAGAGCGGCCTTCTCCTGGGCCATGGCGAGGGAGTGGTCCTCCTCGTCCTTGGTCTGGTCGCCGCGGTTCCACTCCTTGACCAGGTTGATGTAGTGCTCGATGCCGGCCTGGGCCTCGGGGGTGGAGAGGGTGCCCTTCCACTCGCCGGAGTCCTCGTCGAACTCGGCGATCTGGCCGCCGTAGCCGGCGACGTAGGACATGGCGGCGTGCCAGTTGCGGCCGGCCAGGTACGTCGGCGAGTACGCCTGGTCCGAGCCGAACTCCTCGTCGAGAGCGGCGAGGGCCTCCAGCAGCTCGTCCTCGGTCTCGGGCAGTTCGGCGGAGCCGGTGGCCTGCTCGAACATGTCGGCGTTGAAGATGGCGACACGCGAACCCGCGTAGTAGGGGACGCAGTACATGGCGCCCTCGAACGTACAGGTGTCGACGAGGCCGCCGATCCAGGTGTCGGAGTTGTCGTACTGCGCCGGGTCGATCTCGGCGAGCACCCCGTTGAGGATGTAGGTCATGGTCTCGGTGTTGCCGAGTTCCACGACGTCGGGGTACTCGCTGCCGCCGAGCGCGGCGTCGAGCTTGGTGGTCTTGTCGCCCCACTGCTGGTACTGGACGTTGACCTTGACGTTCGGGTAGACGTCCGCGAACTTCTCGTTGACCTCGGTGACCAGCTCGGGCCAGGTGGAGTCCGCCTCACCCATCAGCCACACGGTCAGGGTCTCGTCGCGGTCCTCGGGAGCCGCGGAGGAACCGCCGCCGCTCTCGTCCGAACCGCAGGCCGTGATGCCCAGCAGAGCCGCGACACCGATGGCCGCCATGAGCTTGCGTTTCACTTCATCCTCCTCAGGGATGTCACTGCACCGCCCCCGGCGGCGCGGGCTCCCCTGAGGGCCGCGCCGTTCATACGCGTGATGAATGCCGAGCTGGGCCGCACCTGACCACTAGTGGTTTAGACCAGGGCCCTGAGCTTGGCCTAGACCTTCAAAAGCGTCAACGGCTGTGCACGCACCAGTTGTCGTCCGTTACCGGACCGACATCAGCACCCGCCACAGCGGGCCGCACGTTGCGCGAATCGCAACAGCGGGGCAACAAACCGCCCTCGCCCGGCCCGTGTTGGGAACGGAGCCGCACGCCAGGACGAACCTCCCGAAGGGAGCGGCGCCCACCGGTCCGCGCGCCGCGGCACTGGCGGCCAGCACAATGAAGGGGTGCACTCCCCCTCCGAGACCCTCACCAGGCTGCTCGGCCCGGCCCACCCC
>NZ_BHZI01000040.1 GCF_004305975.1 Streptomyces otsuchiensis | reverse complement strand
CTCCGGTGCCACCGCCACCCGCGCCGCCACGCCCGCCGCCGGCCCGCCGAGCGGCGGCGGCCCCGCCCATGACGCGTCCACCGAAACCGGCGAAGCTCCCGGCGACCGCCCCGATCCGGCTGCCGGGGACACCCCCGCCGACGGGGACGACGCCGAGGAGCGCGCCGCGCTCAGCCGGCGGATGTTCGTCGCCCGAGGCGTCGCCGTCGGCGCGACCGCGGTCGCCGTCTCCACCGTCGGCTACGGCGTCTGGGCGGCACGGCAGCTCGCCACGAAACACGTCACCGTGAAGCTGGTGAACCTGCCCGCCGCCTCCGAGGGCTACAAGATCACCGTCGTCGGCGACATGCATCTGAGCGCGGTCCTCGGCCGGGCCCACTGCGAGCGGGTGGTGGCGGCGGTCAACGCCACGGAACCGGACGCGGTGGCCATGGTCGGCGACCTCGTCGACGCCTCGGTACCCGACCTGCGTTCGGCCGCCGCACCGCTGGCGGACCTGCGCACCGTGGACGGGGCCTTCTTCGTCACCGGCAACCACGAGTACTACGTTGGCGCCCAGCCCTGGGTGGAGCACGTCCGGCAGCTCGGCATGATCCCGCTGGCCAACAGCCGGGTCGAGCTGGAGGCGGGCTTCGACATGGTCGGCGTCAACGACCTCGCCGCCGACACCGTCGACGGCGAGGACGGCCCGGACATCCCCGCCGCGCTCGACGGGCGCGACCCGCAGCGCCCCGCCGTCCTGCTCTCCCACCAGCCGGAGTTGATCCACCGCGCGGTCGAGCATGACGTCGACCTCGTCCTCTCCGGCCACACCCACGGCGGCCAGGTCTGGCCCGGCCCGATCATCGCCGCGTGGGCCAACCCGACCCTGGCCGGGCTGGAGCGCTACGGCGACTCGCAGCTGTTCGTGACGCGCGGCGCCGGCACCTGGGGCCCGCCGGTGCGGGTCGGCGCCGAGCCGGACATCACCGTGCTGCACCTCTCCCGCGCCTGACCGACCCCCGACCGACCTGACCGCCTCTCACAGACCGACCGGTCCAGCCCCGCCACGGCCGCCGGAGGGGCCCGTACACCCCGTCACGGGCCCGTGCGGGCCACACCGGCCCGCGCCGAAAGAGCGGACGGGGCCGTCCGAGTGGAACGAATTCGACTTCCCGTCTTCTGCGAGTCAACTATTCGGGCCACCCTGGTGTCCTTTGATAACGACAAGGCAACGTCCGGCGAGCGGCGTCCGGCGCGAGAGTGCGGCGGCGTCGTCGGACGCGCGGACCGGATGGGAGTGTGGGGCATGACGGAATCCCTGTCACAGGGCGCGGCGCGGGGCGTCGCGGAGGAGGCGGCCGGGGCGGACACACCCGCCGCCGAGGAGGACGGGCGGGTGGAGGCCGGCGCCGCGGCGCTGGTGATCCGCGGCACGGTCCGCGACTCGCTGGGCGTGGCGCTGCCGCGCGCACTGGTCACCCTGACGGTCTCCGGGGTGGGCGGCCGCCAGCTGAGCAAGACCCGCAGCGCGGAGGACGGCGCGTTCGAGGTGACCGCGCCCTCCTGCGGCGACTACCTGCTGTCCGCCTCCTCGCCCCAACTCGGCGAGGAGAGCGTGCTGGTGCGGCTCGACGGCCGACCGGTCGAGGTGGAGTTCCGGATCACGGTGCCCGGAGTCGGGTAGCCGTCCGACCACGCGCCGAGTTGTGGCCGGTCCGTTGTCCCCCGGCTGGTGCGTCCGCGACCCCCCTGTGATTGGCTGGCCCCCGCGCATAGGTCCGAGGCAAGAGAGGCAACCGTAGTGCGAGCGTTGGGGGCCAAAAAAGGCATAGGCATTGGCCTTGCCGTAGGTCTGGTAGTCGTTGCACTGGGAGGGTGGCTTCTCCTCCGGTCCAGCGGGGACAGTAACGAACCGATCGTGGTGGGAGTCACCGACCGGGTGGACTCCCTCGATCCGGCGATGTCCTACGGGGCCGGTTCCTGGGACCTCTACAGCAACATCTATCAGGGGCTGCTGACGGTCAGCACGGGCTCCGAGGAGCCGGTGCCGGACGCGGCCGAGAGCTGCGAGTTCACCGACAACGCCTATCAGGTGTACCGGTGCACGCTGCGCTCCGATCTGAAGTTCACCTCCGGCCGCAGCGTCACGCCGGAGGACGTCAAGTTCTCCATCGAGCGCATCCTCACCATGGGCGAGCGGGCGGCCGCCGACCGGGCGGACGAGTCCATCCCGGAAGAGGAGAAGTTCAAGTTCAGCGGGCCCTACGGCCTGTTGAGCGGCGTCGAGGCCATCCGGGTGGACGGCCAGGACGTCGTCTTCGAGCTGGAGAACCCGGAGGTCACCTTCCCGTTCGCGCTGGCCGGCGGCGCCGGCTCCATCGTGGACCGCGAGGAGTACGAGCTGGACGAGGCCACCACGGACCTCGCCGTCGGCTCCGGTCCCTACCGGCTGGTCGAGTTCGAGGACGCCGACGAGGAGTCCGGCCGGGCCGGCAAGGCCGTGCTGGAGCCGAACACCGACTACAACGGCGCGCTCCAGGCGAGCGACTACCCGGTGACCATCCGGTTCTACGCGGACTCCGCCTCGCTCCAGCAGGCGTGGGAGGCACGCGAGATCCACCTCAACGGCGGCCGGATGGAGCCCGAGGACACCCAGCAGGTGGACCGCAACGACCTGGACATCCGGTACTCCGAGACGACCGGTCAGAGCATCCGCGCCCTGATCAGCAGCACCGCGTCCTCCTCCCCGCTGAACGACGAGGACGTCCGCCGGGTCATGGCGACGCTGCTGGACCGGGACGCCATCGCCCGCGACGTGCGGCTGCACACCGTCGAGGCCGCGTACTCGCTGATCCCGGTCGGCGTCACCGGACACGGCACGCCGTACTACGACATCTACTCGTCGGAGAACCCCGACGACGCGGTGGACGACCTGATCGCCGGCGGCGCGAGCCTGCCGATCGACATCACGATCGGCTACTCCGGCGCGGTCAACCAGGCGGAGGCCGAACTGGTCGCGCAGCAGCTGGAGGCCGACGGCGTCTTCGAGGTCGAGGTGGAGTCCTTCGAGGTTCCCGGCAAGATCATCGAGGCGTTCGGCAAGGGCGAGGTCGACGCCTACCTGGTGGGCTGGCGGCCGGACTTCGCCGACCCGGACACCTACACCCACGCCCTGCTGACCGAGGGCTCGATCCTCGGTCACGGCAAGAAGAACGGCGAGATCGACGAGCTGATCTCGCAGACCCGCAGCGAGGTCGACCGGGGCAACACCGGCGAGCTGTTCCGCGAGATCCACCGCCTGGCTGCCGAGGACGCGGTGGTCATCCCGATCTGGCAGGACCGCAACTTCGTCATCGCGGACCGCGAGATCACCGGCCTGCAGCATCTGCGGGACGCCGGTGGGCAGTTCCGCCTCTGGGAGCTCCAGCGGCTCTGAGCGCATCGGCTGCCGTAGCGACGAGCAGCGCCACACACGACGGCCCCGGCACCGCGAGCAGCGGACCGCCGGGGCCGTCGGCGTGCCCGGGGTGGGGCGTGCGGACGGGGGTGTGCACGCCCCGGGGTGTGCACGGCCCCCGGGCGTCGAACAGGGGCGCTATTCGGCCAGTTACCGGCAGTCCGTGAGCCGGCCGGACACCGGAACGCGCCGCCTCCCGACCGCAATGCACCGATTTCGCCACCGCCCGCTCGCGCCCGTCGCCACGGCCGCGGGCCTTCCGGTGCTCTCCGGGACCGTGCGATCCTGGCCGGATGGCACGATTCCGGCTCACCGTCCCGCTCCGCGCCGCCCCGTTCACGGAGTTGGCCGGGCTCAGCGCGCTCCTCCACGACGTGGCCGAACACACCCGCGTCGGCGACGACCGGAGGCTCGTCGCGGAGGACGGCCGCACCGTGCCCGACCTGGAGCTGGACGCGGGAGACCATCTGCGCCCCGGCGCCCGCTACCTGGCCCCCGACCCCGCCACCGGCGAGGACGCCGACTTCACGGTGCGCGCCTGGGAACGCCACCGGCAGACCGCGATCGACTTCACCGTGGGCGAGTTCACCGGGGAGTTCCGGCTCACCGCCGCCGACGACCCCCAGCTGCTGACGGTCGACGGCGCCGTGCCCCCGCCCGAGGCGGGCCGCTTCCGGCGGCTGCGCACCCTGACGGCGAGCCTCCGCCTGGACCTCGACGCCTGGTTCCGCGCCGACGGCACCACGGGGGCCACCGCGCGGCTCGACCACCCGCTGGCACGCGCGGCGGTGGAGTTCGCCCCGGACATCCCGGGCGGCCGCGGCGAGGAGTCCTGGCAGACCCGCGTCACGGTCACCGTCGGCGGCCGTGGCGTGCTGCGGCCCTTCCTCGCGGTGCCGCTGCTGGTGCTGCGCCCGCTGTTGCGCCCCCACGTGGACCGGGCGGTGCGCCAGGCGGCCGAGGAGTGGAACTCCCACTACCAGCCCTGGCTGCTGCTGCCCGAGGCGCGCCAACGGCAGGAAATCCTGGACGAGTTGTGCGCCATCCCCGACGACCCCGAGCACACCACCTCCCCGGGCGCCGACCCGGACGGCGATGGGCCGGGCGCCTATGCCCGGGACACCTGAGGTCAGCTCTGCTGGAGCAGCGGCAGTGTCGCCAGGCGCTCGTCGATCTCGGCCGCGACGAACTCCGGTACGGGTGCCTCCCGTTTGACCTCCGGCCAGGAGGAACGCAGAGCGTGGGTCGTCTCACGGACGGTCTCGCCGACGGTCTCCGGGGACATCCCGAGTGCGGCGGCGAGATGGCGGAAGTGCTCGGTCCGGACCAGGTGGCTCTTGTCGGTCCCGCCCAGGGGGAAGGCCAGCTTGTGGTCGGCGCCCGGGTAGGCGGTGACGCAGACCAGGTCGTAGGCCGGAGACAGCTCCGCCCGTCTGCCGCCCGGGTAGCGCAGGGTCCAGTTCTTGAGGTGCGCGTCGGCGTTTCCCATCGCCACCGCCGCCACCAGGCGGCGGACGTACTCGACCGCGTCCCGCGAGGGGCAGACCGAGGCGATCACTCTGCCGATGCCCTCGTAGGTCGCCCTGTCGTACTTCGCCTCGCTGGCGACCTCGCGAACCTGCGCGAAGTCCTCCTGGTGGACCGGGCCCGCAGCGGTCCGGTCGAAGCGCCGCACCGCCAGGACGTGCTGGCCCGGTTCGACCAGCCCGTCGGGCAGATTCCGGACATCGGCGGCCGGTACCAGCCTGGTCTCCGGGACATCGATACCGGCGAGACCGGCCCACCCGAGCATGGCGAACTCGTGGCCGGGACGGACGGGAACCGCTGGTCGGGCAACTTGACGATCCAGTCACCCTGTTCCCCGGTGGTCGGCAGCACCAGGGCCTTCCCCTCGTACCGCATCGAGAACTTCGGCTGGACCCCGGCCAGCGAGAACCGCAGTGGATGGTCGTGCGCGCAGGCGTCGGAGGGCTCGTGGTCGGGAAGGCCGTCGAGGGGCGCGTCCGGTACCACCCGTACCGCCCCCGGCAGGTCCTCGCCGAGGTGGCACAGGAGCACGAAGTCGTGCACACGCTTCTTGCCGAGTTCGGTGGCGACGAGGTGTCGCAACCCGCTGCCGGTCTCCGGCAGGAGGTTGGCGAACCACTCCGGTACGCTGCCGCTCGCCGTCCGGCGCTTCCGGGGGTTCCGCTCGAAGCCCTGGCCCAGCACCGGGTGGTCCGGCGCCAGGTCCGTGTACTCGAACCAGGTGTTTCCGTCGTGGTACCCGAGCACGCCGACGCGCCGGTCCCCGAGAAGGACCGAGGCGGTGATGTCACGCTGCATCGTGATCTCCCCAGATGTCGTCGGGCTGGTCGAACCACGCCTCGATCTCCGGTCCGTCGGCGAAGCCCCAGAGCGCCATTCGCTGGACGTGACCGGAGATCAGTTGGGTCAGCGCGATCTCCCTGCGCTTCAGAAAGCGCTCGTGGTCGCCGCGAGCCAGCAGGGAGAGGGCTGTGTCGTCCACGCAGTGGGAGGCGGCCCCGGATTCGTCGGCCCCGGATTCGTTCCCGCCGCCCAGCAGCAGGGAGCCGATCGATTCAGCGACGACGGGGTGCGCGATCCGGTTCGCCAGCCCCCGCCCGCCTCCGGGCATGATCTCGCGCAGTGGGCGTTCGTGGCCGTCGAGCATCGTCTGCAGCAGCTCCGGCTGGTCCACTCGCGTCCCTCGGGGATAGTGGTCGCCGTCGGCCTGATCGAGGTCGGTGAGCAGAACCGGGCGGGCCGAGAGCAGCCCGAGGACGTTGATCCGTCCCTGTGCGCGGTTCAGCGCGGCCTGCGTCAGATCCGGTCGCCAGTTCTCCCCGCCTGGTGGGAGGAGCGCGAGCAGCCGGCCCGCACTGGCCACCGGATCGTCGGCGACCGCCGTCGCGTTGCGCCGCAGGGCGACGGTGTTCCCCTGAGGGGCGGCCCCGACCACCGCACCGCGCCAGATCCAGCGCCGCAGCAACTCCGCGCTGCGTTCGTCGGGTCTGCCGAACAGCGCCACGAAGCGCGTCAGGACCGGCGTGAAGAGCGCGTAGGGAAGCAGCCGCAGGTGGGGGATACCGGCCTCGGTGCGGAGGAAGTCCACCACGACGCGGAGCGCCTTCTCCGTCCGTGCGAACGCGTCCTGCCGGTCCGCGTCGTCGCGGAACTCCTGCCGGAAGTCGCGGTCGACCTTGCCGCCCCTGACGGCCATGACGCTCTGCATCAGCACCTGCTGGGAGAAGTCGCCGAAGCGGAAGCCCGCGGCCCGCACTCGCAGCGTGTCCAGGTCCGACGGCTGGACGTCCAGCGGTGCCGAATGGAGTGCCTGGAAGATCTCGGCCCGCTTCAGTGCCTTGCCGAAGGTGTTCATCCGGTCGAAGATCTCCCGGAGGGCCTTCTCGTCGTCGCCCTCGATCTCGTACATGGGGATCTCGTAGGTGCGGATCGCGGTGGTCACCGCGTCGCACAGCTCGAACTCGTGGTCGGAGAGCCAGGGGCGCGCCCGTTGCCAGGCGAGGAGCCGCCGGTTGTCGGCGGCCACCCAGACGGGGAGCCAGTGTTCCCGCGGCCGGTGTGAGTGGGGCGAGGAGAGGAACTTCTCCTCGCGCAGGTCGTAGAAGATCCGGAACCGGCGGTCGACCGTCTCCTCGGAACCGGTGAGCGCGCCCACGAGGGTGGTGAGGCGCTGCTGCCCGTCCACCACCCACAGGGCGGCGGGCTGCTCGGGGGCGTCGAAGGTGGTCTCCCCGATCGAGACCTCGGCGGCCGGCGCGGGCTTGCGCCACATCAGCAGATTGCCGATCGGATACCCGCGCAGGATGCTGTCGAACAGCCGCTCGGCGTCGGAGGCGTCCCAGCGGTAGGGCCGCTGGAACGGCGGGATCCTGATCCGCCCGTCCCGTGCCCAGTCCACCAGCTGCGGCGGCGCGACGCGGCTTACCTTGGGCTGGGTCACTCCGGCCATGGCGCGCTTCCGGAGGTGTCCGGGGTGCCTGGGACGGCCGCGGCGTGGAGCCTTCGGGCCGGTGTCACGTGTGTCATCGCAGTTCCTTCAACGGCACGCCGTCCTCTGTCGTCCACGCCTTCCAGCCGTTCTGCTGGTTCCCGGCGATCATGGTCGCGGCGCCGGACGGTGTGCTGTGGACGCTACCGTCATCGAGCCGCAGTTCGCCGGTGCTCAGCACCACGGCGTGGTGTTCCTGCTTGAGGTTGCGCCGCTTCCACACGAGCCGTTGTCCGGCGCCGAGCCGGCCGTCGGCGAGCAAAGGGATCAGGCTCTGGTCGCGCTGCGACGTCCCGGCGGGATTGGGCGCGGAGGTCTCGGACGGCGGCAGCCCGAGCAGCTTTCTCAGGGTGCTGTTGGGAGTGTCGACGAACGGCTCCGCCCTGCTCTGCAGTTCGGCGAAGACATCGTCGTCGACCCGGATCGTCCGACTCATGACTCTCACTCTCGCTGGCTCAGACTGTGACAGTCGAAACTGTACAGTAGAAAACCTGAGCCGGCCGAGTCGGCGCCCTCAGAAGAGCTTGCCGGGGTTCAGGATGCCCGCCGGGTCGAAGACCTTCTTCAGGGCACGCTGCAACTCGACTCCCTCCGGGCCGAGTTCGCGGGCAAGCCACTCCTTCTTCAGCACGCCGACGCCGTGTTCGCCGGTGATGGTGCCTCCCAGTTCCAGGCCCAGCGCCATGATCTCGTCGAACGAGACGCGGGCGCGCCGTGACTCCTCCGGGTCGGCAGCGTCGAAGCAGACCGTCGGATGGGTGTTGCCGTCCCCGGCGTGGGCGCAGACACCGATGGTCAGTCCGTGCCGCTCGGCGATCCCGGCGACCCCTTCCAGTAGGTCGGCGAGCCGGCTGCGCGGCACGCAGACATCGTCGATCATCGAGCTGCCCTTGACCGCGTCGAGAGCCACCAGCGCCGACCGGCGTGCCGCCAGCAGCAGTTCGGACTCGGCCACCGTCTCGGCCGGAACGACGGAACTCGCGCCGGCGGCCGTGCACAGGGCAGCCAGTGCCGCCAGGTCGGCACCGGGATCGGTGCTGTCGGAACCGGCCAGGAGCAGCGCCTCGGTGGTCTCCGGCAGCCCCATGCGGGTCAGCGCGTTGACCGCCCGTACGGTCGTGCCGTCCATCAGCTCCAGCATGGACGGCAGATGGCCCTCCGCCATGATCGAGCACACCGCGTCCCCGGCCGCCCGCGCCGAGGGGAACTCCGCCGCCAGGACCAACTGCGGTGGGGGAGCGGGCCGCAGCGCGAGAACCGCGCCGACCACCACGCCGAGGCTGCCCTCCGAGCCGACGAACAGCCGGGTCAGGTCGTAGCCGGCGACGCCCTTCGCCGTCCGGCGGCCGGTGCGCAGCAGCCGCCCGTCGGCCAGCACCACGTCGAGCCCGAGGACGTACTCGGCGGTCACGCCGTACTTGACGCAGCACAGCCCGCCGGAGCCGGTGCCGATGTTGCCGCCGATCGTGCACTCCTCCCAACTGGAGGGGTCGGGCGGGTAGGTGAGGCCGTGCGCGGCGACGGCCCGGGTCAGGTCGGCGTTGACCACCCCCGGCTCCACGACCGCGATCCGGTTGACCGGGTCGATCTCCAGCACCCGGTCCATCCGGGTCAGGGACAGCGCCACGCAGCCGTCCGTCGCGTTGGCGGCGCCGGACAGCCCGGTCCTCGCCCCCTGCGGCACGACGGGGACACCGAGCGCGCTCGCCGTGCGCAGCACATGCCGCACCTCCTCGACCGTGCGCGGCAGGACCACGGCGGCCGGAGCACCGGCGGGGCAGAAACTCGCCTTGTCGTGGGCGTAGGAGGCGGTGACATCGGGGTCGGTGAGGACCGCCGCGGCGGGCAGGCCCTCGTGCAGACGTGCGACGAGGTCGTCCATCGCCCCAGCCTGGCACCGGCCGCCGGGGCGCGAAAGACCACGCACCGCCTACGGGCGGCCTCTCGCCCGGTTGCACCCGGGACGTCGGTCTCCCGGCGGTGGGCCCGGTGGCACGGGCCGGGTCGGCTCATGTGTGCGGGTCGGGTCATGTGTGGTGGCGTGGTGGCGTGGGGCGGGTGATGGTGAGGTGGGTGGTGGGTTTGAGGGTGAGGCGGGTGTCGGCGTCGAGTTCGAGGCGGGTGAGGCCGCCTCGGTGTTCGGTGAAGGTGACGCGGGTGGTGTCGCCGCCGAGGGTGAGGTAGTCGCCGATGCGGATGTGGTCGGCGGGGAGGCGGAGGGCGTGGGCGCGGAGGTGGGTCATGGCCGGCGGGTCACCGACTTGGCGGCCGGGTGCTGCCGCAGGGCGTTGTTGAGGGTGGTGATGTCGTCTCGGGTGAGGTTGCCGAGGTGGACGAGGTAGGCGTGGCGTCGGCAGCCGTCGCAGGGGTCGAGGACGTCGATGTCGTCCAGACGGACACCGAGGTCCTTGATGTGGTTGAACAACTCCCTTGCTGCGTCTTCGAGTTCTTCGCGGTCGGAGTTGGCGAAGCTGATGTCTTCGAACATGGGTGTCCCTTGGTTGTGGCGGGTGTGGGGCTGGTTCAGAGGGCGCGGAGGAGGCGCCGGGTGGTGGCGTCGCGGTGGATGGGCCGGGCGGAGAGGGAGTAGAGGATCTCGATGTCCCGGCAAACACCGTGGATGCGGTCCGGGCCGCAGGCGTTGGCGCTGATCGGCTGCCCGTTGGCGAGTGCGGTGAGTTGGATGCGCTGGTAGGCGTGGTCGGCGGCCCAGTCCCGGAAGATGTCGGCCGTGGCGCCGACGGGCGGGGCGTGGCCGAGGGCATCGGCCAGGCGCAGTGCCTGGTCGCGCAGCCAGGCGAGCGCGTGCTCTGGGCTGTGGGACCGCTGGGCGCTCAGGCGCCAGGTGTCGGTCAGGTCCACGGACCGTGCGACCGCTTCGCACCAGTAGCCGTCGACGTACCGCCCGGCGCTCACGAGCGGGGCTCCACGAGGTACGGGGTGGAGCTGAGTTCGCGGTAGCCAGTGTGGTCGGGGTGGTCCTCCCAGTGGAAGACCACCCACATCATCGCCGCGTCACCCGTCTCAGCCCTCGGGCCCATCTCCTCGCACACCTCACACTGCGCACGGAACACCAACGGCCCACGCGTCGGCACAAGCTCGAACCGGGCGAACCGGTAACCGCCGCTCACCGCTGCCTCAACTCCTTCAAGTGCGCCTCATCTTGCGGCCCAACTCCTGTGATAAACGTCGGAGTTCAACGGTCGTGATATCCAGCTCCTCGTCGCTCGGAACTGGCGGAGCCTCCGCCTCACCCTCCGCGCCGGGCCCGGTCACCCGTCGTGGTCCTTCTGGCGCTGGTCGATGAAGACGCACGGCTCTGGCACCGAGTAGTCCACGACAACACCGAGCCCGGCCTGCGTTTCGTCAGCATCCGACGTTCCCCACTCGCGAGCCTCGGCCGTTCTCTCTGCCATGGCGGCCTGCCTCCATCAGGTTGCCCATGCCCCGGACCGGCCTCGTGGTCTCGGGGGTACTTCGCAGCAAATTCAACTCCCCACCGCTCGTATCGGCACCGGGTTCGCCGTTGACCAGGGTCTGTTGACTGTTGACTGCTCTATCCTTCGATCCATGGACGCCGAAGAGATTCAGGCAGCTATGGCGAGGAAGGCTGTCAGCCTGCGGGAGATGGCTCGAAGGACGCACTACGACCCCGCATACATCTCGCGTGCGTTACGCGGTCTGCAACGCCCTTCGAGCACTCTCCTCGCAGCGATGGCGAACGCTCTCGGCGTGACGGAGGAAGATCAATACGTCGACCATGCTATGAAGCACCCGGGACGTATTGATGGCACCGCCGTTGAAGCATTGGCCACCGCTCTGGCAGCTCAGCGCCGTGCGGATGACGTGGTCGGACCGCTACCGCTCCTGCCCGCCGCCGAAGCGCACCGGGAATCGCTGCTGACACTTCTCCGCGACGCCAGGGGATCGCACCGTGACGCACTATGCGCCGTAGTCAGCGAGGCCGTGCAGTTCTGCGGGTGGCTGAACATCGAAACTGGCAAATATGAACGTGCTGTCATTCTGCTGAATGAAGCGGTCGAGCTTGCTGACGAAGTCGGTGACGGATCACTGGCAGCTCAGGCACTCAACCTCAAGGGAAATATTGCCCGCCAGATGGGGAACTGGGCGGCAGTGCATCGATGGTTCCTCGGGGCCTACATGTCCGAATCGGCACGACGTCAGAGAGTGGTCAACGGGGCGCAAGCTGCATCCGCCCTTGCGGTACTCGGCCGCCGCCGCGAAGCGGAGAGGCTCCTCAGCGACTGTGAGAATCTGCGAGACAGGGCAGCCGATGAAGTCCCTCCGGGAACTGCTTACTGGCTCACTCCTGAATGGATGTCGCTCCCACTGGGCCACGTGCATCTCGGACTGGGTCGGCATGAACACGCAGCCGAGCACCTGACGACAGGACTCGACAGCCTCCCACCAGAACTCCGCTACGCACTGTGGACCCGCGAGGCTCGCGAAGCGCTGGCGCAGGCCAGAGAGCAGGCATAGCGCTGCCACTTGAGTGGGTTCTTTCCAAGTTGTCCGGAGTGTGGACCCAGCGGATTACCATCGGAGGCGGGCCGCAGCGCCCTCACAGGACAGCCCGTTTCCGTGGTTGAGCAACGACGAAAGGGCACAGCGTGACCAGCGAACCCATGCAGCACTGGGTCAAGTCCTCCTACAGCAACAACGGCGGCTCGTGCGTCGAGTGGGCCCCGCAGGTCGCGTCCACCACCGGCACGGTCCCCGTCCGCGACTCCAAGAACCCGGCCGGCCCAGCCCTCGCGGTCCCGGCCGGCGCGTTCGCCGCGTTCGTGACCGGCGTCAAGACGGGTGAGATCGCAGCCTGACCGCGCAGCCCGCACGACCCCGCACCGCTCAGAGCCCCATCGGGCCACCGGCATCAAGGCGGCACGATGGGGCTTCTCTCTGCGTTCACATCAGTGGGAGCCGGGCAGGCGGTCGGGCAACGAGGACGAGAGCGACAGCGGGAGGCGCGATGGACGGGAAGCGGGAGCGGACGCGGGCGCGGCTGGCGGCGGGTGCCGGGGTCACGGCGGTGCGCCGCCCGGTACTCGACGCCAGAGGGCCGGAGTTCGACCTGCACTACGTGCGGACCGGTCCGCGCGGCGGCACGCCCCTGGTGATCGTTCCCGGTGGCCCCGGTCTCGGCTCGGTCCTGTTCTACCGGGCGCTGCGGGCGAAGGCCGCCCGCCAGGGGTTCGACGTGGTGATGATGGAGCACCGGGGTGTGGGCCTGTCCCGGGTCGATCTCCGGGGACGGGATCTGCCCAGGGGGGCCGTGACGGTCACGGCAACGGTGGACGACCTGGCGGCCGTGCTCGACCACGCCGGTATCGAGAAGGCCGTGGTGTACGGCTCGTCCTACGGCAGTTACCTCGCGCAGGGCTTCGGGGTGCGTCATCCCCGCCGGGTGGCATCGATGGTGCTGGACTCCGCCGTGCTCACCGCCCACGACGACGCGGTCTCGCGTGCGGAGATGCGAGCGCGGCTGTGGGTCGGCGACCGGGAGGAGACGGCCGAGGCGGCGCGGGCGCTGCGTGAACTGGTGGAACGCGGGCTCGTCGCTCCGGCGGAGACCGGGTTGGTGGTCCAGGTCGCCTACGAGGCGGGCGGGGCGCCCCTGGTGGAGTCGCTGTGCCGCGCTGTGGCGGAAGGGCGGGGGCGACGCACCTGGCGCTGGCTGACGTCGATCGGCACCGCCGAGGCGACCACGAACCGCCCGTACCTGATGGAGTTCGACCTGGTCGGCACGATCGCGTTCCGGGAGCTGAAGTTCCGGCCGGAGCCGGACGGGCTGCCGCTGGACCCGAACCTCAACTATGTCGATCTCGCCGCGCAGTTCCCCGAGTTCGCGGGCGAGCCCTTCGATCTTCCCGCCGAACTGCCCGGCTTCGACTGGCCGGTCAGCGTCATTTCGGGTGACCAGGAGCTGCGTACGCCGCGTCCGGTGGCGGAGCGGATCATCGGGCTGGTGCCGGACGGTGTGCTGGTCCCGCTCGCCAACCACGGTCACAGCGCGCTGGATTCGCATCCGTTCGCCGCGCTGCGCGTCGCTCGGCTGACCCGGGACGGTCAGCACCGGTTCCTGGTGGGCGAGGCGGCGGCGCTCGGTGCGCTGCGGCGCACGGGACCGATGAATCTACTCGCGCCGCTGGTGCGCGCCCGACTGGCCTCCGAACGGCTGCTTCCTCGCGAACGCAACCAGGACGCCGACCTGGGCGGGGCGTGAACGGCCCACCGAAGCGACGGAGTTGGGGCGGAGCGGGTGCCCCCGCTCAACGGTTCAGCCGGACGGCTGGGTCAGGTGCCGGAAGGCGTCGAGGTTGCGGGTGGACTCCCCGCGCGCGGTACGCCAGGCGTACTCCTTGCGGATCGCGGTGGCGAAGCCCTTCTCCAGCAGCAGGTTGAACGAGCCGTCGGCCTGCTCCAGTACGGCGCCGAGTACCCGGTCGAGTTCGTCGGCGGTGACCGCGGCCAGCGGGAGCTTGCCCGCCAGGTAGATGTCGCCCAGCTGGTCGATCGCGTAAGCCACCCCGAAAAGGCGGGAGTTGCGCTCCAGCAGCCAGCGGTGCACCTCGGCGTGGTTCTCGTCCGGGCGGCGGATCACGAAGGCGTTGACGGAGAGGGAGTGCCGTCCGACGACCAGCGAGCAGGTGGTCGAGAGCTTGCGGGTGCCCGGCAGCTTGATCACGTAGTGGCCGGGTGAGGGGTTCTCCCACTCGACGCCGGGAGTGCCGCCTCCGGAGCCGTCACCCTGCGCGCCGTCACCTGCGGGGCCGTCCGCCTCGCCGTCCGGGGAGGCCAGCGACGCGAGCGCCGACTCGATCGCGCGCACTGCCGCCGCTTGCGGGTCGTCGGTGCCCTCGCCCCCGGCACCGCCGATGCCGCCGCTGCCGCCGCTGTCACCGCGCCCGCTCGCGGATTCCGGTGCGGGCTCGGGCTTCTCGTCGGGTCCAGCCATGATCCCGATCCTACGGGCCGGGCCCGTTCGGCGCGCGACAGTCAGCGCGGCGGTCCGCGGGCGCGGTAGCAGTGGCAAGTACCAATAGCAGTGGTCGGCGCGCGGTGGTCAGCGGGCGATGCGCAGTCCGCCGGGCCGTCCCGGGGGCCGCCCGCCCGCCGGGCTCACCCGGGCGGGCAGACCGGGGTGCCCGGTGTGGTCGGCGAAGCGCCGCTCGGCGATGGCGTCGCTGTAGACGTCGGCGGTGGCCGCCGCGGCGGCGGCCCAGCCGAAGCCGTGGGCGTGCCGGGTCGCGGCTTCCCCCATCAGTTCCGAGCGGCGCGGCTCGTCGGTGAAGCGGCGCAGCGCGCCGGCGAAGGCGACCGGGTCGTGGGTGTCGAGCAGATAGCCGGTCACCCCGTCGCGGACGGCGACCGGCAGGCCGCCGACGGCGGCGGCGATCACCGGGGTGCCGCACGCCTGCGCCTCGACGGCGACCAGGCCGAAGGACTCGCTGTAGGAGGGCATCACCAGCACGCTCGCCGCGCGGTACCAGTCGGCCAACTCGGCCTGGGAGACCGGCGGTCGGAACCACACCAGTTCGCTGATCCCGAGCCGGGCGGCGAGCTTGTGCAGTCGTTCGGGGCGGGTGAGCCCGGTGCCGCTGGGTCCGCCGACCACGGGCACCACCAGGCGTCGCCGCAGCTCCGGTTCGCGCTCGACCAGTTCGGCGACGGCGCGCAGCAGGATGTCCGGTGCCTTCAGCGGCTGTATGCGTCCGGCGAACAGGGGGATCACGGCGTCCGGGGGGAGGCCGAGCCGTCGCCGGGCGGCGGCTCGGCCGTCGGCGGGACGGAACCGTTCGAGGTTGACGCCGGGGTGGACGACGGCGGTGCGCAGCGGGTCCGCGCCGTAGTGGTGGGCGAGTTCCTCTGCCTCTCCGGCGGTGTTGGCGATGAGCCGGTCGGCGGCGTCCACGACCTGCTGCTCGCCGATGATGCGGGCGGCGGGTTCGGGGGTGTCCCCGGCGGCGAGGGCGGCGTTCTTGACCTTGGCCATGGTGTGCATGGTGTGCACCAGGGGCACGCCCCACCGTTCGGCGGCGAGCCAGCCGACGTGGCCGGAGAGCCAGTAGTGGGAGTGGACCAGTTCGTAGTGGCCGGGCCGGTGGCCCGCCCACGCCTGCATCACGCCGTGGGTGAAGGCGCACAGCTGGGCGGGCAGGTCTTCCTTGAGCAGTCCTTCGTAGGGTCCGGCGTCGATGTGGCGCACCAGGACGCCGGGGGCGAGTTCGACGGTGGGTTCCAGCGCGCCGGCGGTGGCGCGGGTGAAGATCTCCACCTCGGTACCGAGGTCGGCGAGCTGGCGTGCCAGCTCCACGATGTAGACGTTCATCCCGCCGGCGTCACCCGTGCCCGGCTGGTGCAGCGGCGACGTGTGCACGCTGAGCACGGCCACCCGACGCGGATGCCGTCCAGAGCGACGGCGGCGCGAGAGCCGGGGAAGGTTCGGCACAAGGACTCCTGATCCGAGGCGGCGACCCTGGAGCGGGCTGCAACGAACAACACCGTGACCCGTCCAGCTCTTCCCCCGCGCACCAAACGTGATCAGAGGCACACCGTGACCGTCCCGTCACCGGCGTCGTGCCGATAGCGGCGAACGGACGGCGGACGGCGGACGGCAGCGAGCGGACGGCGCACGGCGGACGGCGGGCGGCGGCGAGCGCGCGGCGGACGGCGGGCGGCGGGCGGCGGCGAGCGCGCGGCGGACGGCGGGCGGCGGCGAGCGCGCGGCGGACGGCGGCGCCGCGCGAAGGGGCACCACGCACCGGAGGACGGGGCCCGGACGGAGGCGGACAATGGCGCCATGGCTTCTCACGACGGTCCGCGTCAGGACCACGCGCGCCCGGCCTCGTCCGCTGGATCGATCCGGTCCGTGGGCTCGGCAGGCTCGATTCTCTCGATCGGCTCGGCGGGCTCGATCCTGTCCATCGGCTCGGCGGGCTCGATCCTGTCGGTCGGTTCGGCCGGTTCGGTGCTCTCGATCGGCTCGGCCGGCTCGGCGATGTCCCTGTTCTCGGTGGCGTCCTTCCAGTGCGTGGCGTCGGCGCTGTCCGGGCAGTCGGACCGTTCGCTGCTGTCCTGGCAGTCGACGGACGCGCTACGGGGCCGCCGCACGACGGGCGCGCCGCGTCGTGGCGCCCGCGCGGTGTCGCCCGTGCCGCTCGCGGTGGGCGGTCTCGCCGCCGCCGCGTTCGCGGTGCTGGCCGTTCGCGCCGCCACCCGGCCGCGTGGACGGCGGCCCGGGCCGTGGGCTGCCGCCCGCCGGCCGGAGTGAGCTGAAGGCTGCCGGCTGGCTCGGCCGCGGGCCGGACCCGGTCGGTGGAGGCGGTGTCTCACGAACGGGCGAAGCCCGGCGACCCCCGGCCGCCGGGTTCCGTACGACCGTGCTTCTAACGGGAGTTGGCGAACCGCTTGAAGGCGGCCTGCGTCCCCGCCCCGGCGATGCCGTCGATCGCACCGGTGTAGCCGTGATGGGTCTTCAGCATGCACTGCAGCGCCTTGATCGTCTCCGGTCCGACGATTCCGTCACGCGCACCGGTGTAGCCCCAGCCCACGCGCAGCGCGCCCTGCATCGCCATCCAGGTGTTGGGCCCCATCAGCCCGTCGTCCGGGCCCAGGTACGTCCAGTTCAGCATCAGCCAGCGCTGGACCTTCTGCGCCTCGGCGTTGGTCAGACCGAGGTTGACCACCGCGAGCGGCGTGACGCTCTCGCCGGACGGGACCGCCTGCCGCTCGCTCACTGTCGTCGAGGCGTTACCGGCGGAGACCAGGCCGGCGTTGACCGCCACCACCACGGTGAGGACGACACAGGCCCTGGTGACTCTCGTTGATCGCATTCCTGACCCCTGGTTCGGTGCCGAGGGCGGCACGGCACGCCGCCGCGTCCCCCTCGTCGAAGGCCCGCCCGGTTGGGCACGCCGTGTGACCGCTGATGCGCTGGTGAACATTGCAGCGGGCCGGTACACGGGCTGACCAGGGGTTCGCCACCATGTGGCAATGACGGTCAAGGAGTTGGTCGCCGACGGTTCAGGGCCAGGTCACGGGTGTGGGTGGGGGTCCTCCCGTAGTGGCGGGTGTAGGTGCGGGTGAAGACGGTGTGCGAGGTGAAGCCCCGGCGGCGGGCGATGGTGTGGATCGGCGTCCGGGCGTGGGCGAGGCTGCTCAGGTCCCGATGGGCGCGTTCCAGGCGGCGTTGGCGGATGTGCGCGGCCGGGGTGGTGCCCTGCCGCTGGAAGAGGCGCTGGAGTTGGCGGGTGGAGATGTGGTGATGTGCCGCGATCGCCGCCGGCTTGAGGTCGGGGTCGTCGAGGTGCCGCTCGATGAAGGCCCTGACGGCTATGAGCAGGGTGCGTTCGGCGGTTTCGCTGTCGGGAGGCGGCGTGGTGTCGAGGGTGTGGGTGATCAGTCCGGTGATGAGATCGCCCAGGGTGGCGGCGAGTTGGGGGGCATCGGTTTCCTGGTAGGCGTGGTGCTGCTGCTGGAGGTGGGTGAGGAACTGGGCGATCAGGGCGCCGAAGCCGTGGGTGGCGGCCAGGGGGCGGGCCAGTAGCTGATCGACGGGAGCGTCCCGGGGGAGGTCCAGGCGTCGTTTGGGTATCTCGACGCAGTGGCCGATCGCGTAGCGCTCCGGCTGGGTCGCCAGCACGCTGAACGGCCTGGAGGTGTCGGTCAGATAGAGGGTGCCGGGGGTCACGAGGTACTGGCCGGTCGACTGGGTCACGGCCATCGGGCTGCTGCCCGGCCCCACCAGCGCGATGTGGTACAGCTCGGCGTCGGCGCGCCGGATGAGGCGCGGGGTCCGGTGGCACTGGAACGCCTGCATCATCACGGGGAAGGTGTCGACGCCGTCCAGCGGGGTCAGGCGGATGCGGCCCTGGTAGTCCGGGGCCGCATCGCTGGTGAAATCCAGCGGGGAGATGACGGAACTCATCATCTGGTGCCAGTAGTCGAACCGTTCGCGAGGTTCCAGACGAGCTGTGTCGGCCGTGGTGGAGGGGAGCATGGGGAGGTCCTTCGGAGAGCGTGCGGCCGTGTGTCGCGGGTAGCGGACACCTGCTCCTCCGCGGCGGCCCGGGTCTGCCGCAAGCCGCCCGCCACCACCGTGTGTTGTCCGTCGCGCTTCCGGCCGCGACCGCACCTCATCGTGCGCCACGACACTCCGCCCCTCACCGCGCCGAAGAGCACTCCCATGCTCCCCACGCAGGTCAACGGGCACGCTGTGGCGGTCAACACACTCAACCGCCCGCCCGTCACACCCCGGTCAGAGCCCTCCGGGGCAGACCGAAGCGGCCCGGTCCACGAAGCGCCCGGTTCACAGGTCGGCGTGCGGCGCCAGGCGGCGCAGCAGCTGCCGGGCGCGGGTCTCCTCCGCCAGCAGGGCCTCCACCAGCGGCCCGCTGCTCTGCGCCTCCGCCGGGGCGTCCTCGCCCTCGGCGGGCGGGCCGCCGCGCTCGACGTCCTTGAAATACCGCTCGAACGGCCGTGGGTCCGTCGACAGGCCGGGCCCGTCCTCGCTCAGCGCGTCGTGCACGGCCACGTAGCCGACACCGGCGGTGGCCAGCCGCTCTCCTCCCGAGTAGCGCACCGACAGGGCGGGTTCAGGCTCCTCCACGAAGTGCGGGTAGCGCGTCACCACCTCGTGGGTGGCCAGCACCGCCAGCAGCACGTGTTCGGTGCCCACCGTGCGATGCCCCAGCCTCCGCGCCTGCTCCTCCGTCTCGTACCTAATCCAACCAACCGGCATCGCAGCCCAGTTGAGGCTGAACGCCTTGGTGATCCAGCGCTTCCAGAACGTCATCCGACCGTATTGGGCCCGGCCCAGCAGGATCTCGCGGGTTGGGTGCAGCGCGGGCGGGAGGCCGTCGTCCCGCTCCCCGGCATCGCCGTCGAGCCGGGTGAGGACGGCCTGCGGCGAGGTACCGCAGGCGCCGAGCAGTTCGGCCGCGCGATTCTCCCCGCCGTCGAGCAGGGCGCGGAGCAGATGGACGGCGCTCAGCTTCCCGGCCCCCTCGGCGCGGGCCGCCTCGATCGCGGCGCGCAGCGCGCGGGCGGCGTCACCCGTGAAGTAGAGCCCCTTGTCGCCGTCCTCGCCCAGGATGTCGGTCGACTCGACTCTCACCCCGGCGTCGTCGGTGCTGCGCCACTCCTCGCCGCCGTTCAGCTGCGTGCGCAGGACGGCCCCGACGGCGCCGCGGGTCGCCCCCTCCTCGGTCAGCGCCTCGCGGGCCGGGCCCTTCGCCGTCGAGATGCCCGCCAGCAGGTTCTCCGTACCCATGGGCGCCTCCGGCGACGGGCGGCCCGCCCGGGCCGCGCCGAGCACTCCCACGGTCGTCCAGTCCGGTTCCACGATGCGTCACCCTCGTCTCTGTTCTCTGGGCGCACAGTCTCACGCGGCGGGCCGGCCGCGCGCCGCCCTCGAAAGTCGCCGCCCGCAACGACCAAAGGCGCACGAGGTGTTGCCCGGGCCGGCGGCAGGAGCTGTCCGCCCAGGTGGGGATCACAGTCGTCAACCTGTCCGTCCTGAAGAACGGGCGCGCCGAGGCCGCCCGGCTCTCGACGCTCTCGCGGATCTGTGACGTCCTGCGGTGCCGGCCCGGAGACCTGATCACCCACGCCCACACACGGCCGAAGGAGCCCCCCGAACGCAGCTGATGTCACCCGTCGGAGGGTGCGGGCTCAACGGCAGCGGCCGCCGGCAGACGGGGAGACCCGGGCGGACCCGCTGGAGGTGCCGGGGCACAGCTCACCCCCGGGGGTGACATGACCCCCGGGGGTGGGACCCGGACCGAACAGGCGCCGACGGCGCAGGTCAGACGGTCTCGGGGGTGCCGAGCATCGCGGACGCGTGCTGGTAGGAGGTGAGGACGCGGGCGGGCGCAGCCTCGGGGGTGGGCCCGGGGCAGGTGAAGCCGAGCTGGGCCATGGCCCGGAGCACCTCACCGGAGGTGAAGTCACGACGGTCCTGGCCGGTGACGACCTGCCCCACCTGCTTCACGGGGTACCGGCGGCGGCCGATGATCACGCACTCCGCGAGGACGGGCTCGGGCTTGACGCCCTTCATCGCTTCCAGCACACCGGCTTTGGTGAGGTGGAACGGAAAGCGGGCTATGACACAGCGCATGATGCCTCACAGGGAGAAGGACGAAAGGCGACGAGCGGGAAGGGCTCCGCCGAGGGGAAGGGTCGGTCGGCGACGGAAGAGTTCAGCCGGCGAGGACGAGCTCGCGCCGAGCGGGCTCGACGACCGCCGGGCGGTGCCGCGTCCGGAGCAGGGTCACAGCGGCCCTCCGGCAGCGGTAGGTGAGTTTCCTGATCACGCCGGTCAGGCCGCCGCACCGACGGCGGGCTGCCGCACGTTCGGGCGCCGGCCGGCCGCGGCGGGGCGGCGGCGGCCGCGTGAGGCCCCGCTGCGCTGCCGCCGCTCGGACGGCGGCGCGGTGATCGTCACGGGGACACCCGAGGGGTTCCGGGCGCCGGTGATCCGCTGGAGGGCCTGCTCACCGCAGCGGACCTGGGCGGACTGGGGCACGATCCCGGCGTCCGCCATCAGGCGCGTCATGTGCCGGCGCTGGTTGGGGGTCACCAGCGTCACGACGCTGCCGGACTCGCCGGCCCGCGCCGTGCGGCCACCACGGTGCAGATAGTCCTTGTGGTCTGTCGGCGGGTCGACGTTCACGACCAGGTCGAGGTTGTCGACGTGGATGCCGCGCGCCGCGACGTTGGTCGCGACCAGCACCGTGACGTGCCCGGTCTTGAACTGGGCCAGGGTCCGGGTGCGCTGCGACTGCGACTTCCCGCCGTGCAGGGCGGCTGCCCGCACGCCGCTGTTCAGCAGGTCACCGGTCAGCCGGTCGACGGCGTGCTTGGTGTCCAGGAACATGATCACGCGGCCCTCGCGAGCCGCGATCTCCGTCGTCATCCGCGACTTGTCGGCGCCCTGGACGTGCAGCACGTGGTGCTCCATCGTCGTGACCGCGCCGGCCGACGGGTCGACGGAGTGCACGACCGGGTCGCTGAGGTAGCGACGGACCAGGAGGTCGACGTTGCGGTCGAGCGTGGCGGAGAACAGCATCCGCTGGCCGTCGGGGCGCACCTGGTCCAGGAGCGCGGTGACCTGCGGCATGAAGCCCATGTCCGCCATCTGGTCGGCCTCGTCCAGAACGGTGATCGCGACCTGGTCCAGCCGGCAGTCACCCCGGTCGATGAGGTCCTTGAGACGGCCCGGCGTGGCGACGACGACCTCGGCGCCACCGCGCAGCGCGCTGATCTGCCGGCCGATCGACATTCCGCCGACCACGGTGGCCAGCCGCAGCTTCACCGAGCGGGCGTAGGGGGTGAGCGCGTCGGTCACCTGCTGCGCGAGTTCACGGGTAGGCACCAGGACCAGGGCCAGCGGCTGACGCGACACGGCGCGCTGCCCGGCGGTCCTGGCCAGCAGCGCCAGGCCGAAGGCGAGGGTCTTGCCCGAGCCGGTGCGTCCGCGGCCGAGGGCGTCGCGACCCGCGAGGGTGTTCGGCAGCGTCGCGCCCTGGATCGGGAACGGAACCGTCATGCCCTGGGCGGTGAGGGCTGCCAGCAGCCGTTCCGGCAGGTCGAGGTCCGCGAACGACTCGACGGCCGGAAGCGCGGGAGTGATCGTCTCCGGCGGCGCGAACTCGCCCTGGACGCGGGCGGGCCGGCTGCTCTGCCCGCCGCTCGCGCGGCGCGGCCCGCCCTGCCGTCCGGAAGCGGACGGCGCGAAGCGCCGGTTCGCCCCCGTGGCCGTGCCGGAGCCTCCGGCACGGCCACGGCCACGGGAACGGAAAGAGCGGTCACTCGTACGTGTGGGGTTCATTCAGAACCTTCCTTGACACGGCACGCATCAGGGAATTCCCGCAACTGAGGAACAGGGCGTGAATCACAAGTACGAGCCGAAAGAATGCGAAAATGAGTCTGCCCGTGATTTCCCTTGGGGGCACAGGCAATGAAATCTATGGGGCGACACTCGGGTGACTCTCGGTCACGACGGAGCGGTGCGCGAAAAATGCCGGAACTCTCACGCGAAATGGGTCACGAAGAGCGGACGCGCGGGCGGAGTCAGACGGGAACGATGTTCTCGGCGGTCGGGCCCTTGCCGCCCTGCACGAGGTCGAAGGTGACCCGCTCACCTTCGCGCAGCTCGATGACGGCCGGTGCGGTGATGTGGGAGAAGTGGGCGAACACGTCGGCGCCGCCACCGTCCTGCTCGATGAATCCGAACCCTCTGGCCGCGTTGAACCACTTCACACTGCCTGACGCCATTCCATATCTCCTTTGTGGGGCGTAAACCGAGCCCGCACGGCGCGGACATCGGGTCGCCGCGATGACACCCCACCCGGGAAGACCGGAGACAAGAACGCTTCCGACGGCCGCGAGAAAAGCGGCGAAGAAGCTCGAAGTGCTGAGAACCACGACTTGGATCGAAGAGCAACAGTAGCACGTCGGCCGGCTCGGGAAGGGAAATCAATTCACCCAGTCCATGGCGGCAAAAACACTCTCCGCGTGGCGCGCTAAACCCTCATCTCGCGGGAACAGATATCTTCGCCCGAAACGCGATCAGGGCCACGCGGTCGACACCACGCGGCCCTGGGCTCCGCACCCGGCGGTCACACCGGCCCGCGCACCCCGGATACCTCACGAGGCGGCGGAACCGGCTCCGCTCAGGCGGCGGTCGGCGGGTCCGGCGGCGCGGTCGACCGGCGGTACTCGGCGTTGATGCGCTGGGCTTCCTCGAGCTGGTCCTCGAGAACGATGATGCGGCAGGCAGCCTCGATGGGGGTGCCCTGGTCGACGAGCTCACGGGCACGGGCCGCGATGCGCAGCTGGTACCGGGAGTAGCGGCGGTGTCCCCCCTCGGAGCGCAGGGGCGTGATCAGGCGGGCCTCGCCGATGGCCCGGAGAAACCCCTGGGTGGTGCCGAGCATCGCCGCGGCCCGGCCCATCGTGTACGCGGGGTAGTCGTCGTCGTCGAGACGGCCGAAGGAGTCGTCCGCTGTCATCGCACCTCTCTGTGGAACGCGTGGAGGGACCCTGGTGCCGTGCGGCACCAGGGTCCCGAAGGAACTACTACACCTGCCGACTTCGCGAACGCGTCGGCCTTCTGTTTCCACACACCCGATCGGTGTTCCATGGGGTGTGCGGGGATCGCAGCTGCTTGACCGGAGACCACCTCACTCACGATGTCCTGCGGTACCCGGGCTCATACAGTGCCACCCGGGCGATCCTGACGGCGCGTAGCCCCTCCGTTCTCATCCTCGGAAAAACATTGCCAAACGGTACTGCCCACTGCGGGCGGCGCGCATCGCACCACCGCTCACGGCGGCCCCTGATCACTGCGGGCCACCCGGTGCGGTCGCCAGTCCGTCGCCCGTTACTCGGACACTCCGGCTCCGGAACTCGACCACCGCACCGTCATGCGAACTACGTGTAATGCTGCCCGGCAGTTCGTCTCTGCCGGGCCCTTCTCGATCTCGGCTACGAGAGAAACCATACCCACCTCGCATCCCAAAGTCCACCGTGGCCGCGATAGATTTTCGGATGCGTGGTCGCCAGACAGTCGATCTCAGCTGCGAGAGAGGCACGGGGGCCGCGCGTCGCCCGGCCGGGGACCGGAACCGGCGACGCGCGGACGGGGCTGCACGGGACACGAGCCGCCCCGTCCCGTATCAAGGCGAGGCCAGGCACCGGACGCACCCGGCGCCGGCACCGCACCGGACGGACCCCGGAGGCCCCGGCGGCGTCAGGACAGGTCGGGCACCAGTCGCAGCCGGGCGGTCGGCCGGGAGGCACAGGGAGAGGCGGACGCGGCGGAGTCACGCGCAGCGCCCGCGACCGGCCGGTGGACGGGGGCGGCGGACCGCACGGGCTTCGCCGCCTTCGCCGTCTTGGCCGTCTTGGCCGTCTTGGCCGCGTCCGTGGACTTCGCCGCCCGCGCCGCCGGACCGTCGCCCCCGACGTGCACGGCACGCAGCGCACCGCGCGCGGGGCCGAGGGTGACGCCGGCCGGAAGGGTCCGGCGGTGCTCCGCCGACTCCTGGAGCAGACGGGCCGTCAGGCCGCATCCGTGTCGGTCGAGGCGGACTTGGTACAGCTTCTTGCCATCCCGCGTTCCGACAGGCTGGACGTGGAAGGCCATGGGCATGGGGGACTACCTCTCACAGGAACTGATCAACGATCGGCGGTGCCGGCGAACCGGGGGCTCCGCGCCGCGCGGCTGGGCGCGCCGTGGTGTCGCCGGCGACCACGCGGCCAGGGTCCCCGAACGGTCCGACACTGCCGAACGTGCCGCCTGCACCAGGGAGTTACGAAGGCCGAGGTTCGGGGCCCCCGCACTCCGGCACGCGTCCGCGCGACCCGTGGTTCCCCTCGCGCACCCGTGGTCACAGGTGCTGCGTACACCGGTCGGCGGGTGGCGCCGTCGGTGCGGGAGGTCCGCCCGGACACCGCGTCACCCATGATGCGTCGAACACCAGGCAATTGCATGGCGGACCGTGAGGATGTCCACCGAGGGCGGTTGGACACCGGCGGCCACCCGACCCCGTGAGGGGTGTTCTCGCAGTTCAGCGCCGTACGAGGGGTGTCGCGACGACCCATCCGCAGCCCGCCCGGAGCGGTTCGCTCGTCCGTACGACGGGTGAATCACACTCGAACGGCCGGACGGTTCCGGACAGGACCCGAGCGCGGGCCGGACGCGGACCGGCGAACGGGCCGGCCCCAGCCCCAGCGGCGAGCCGGCCACACTCGGCCGAGACCTCCACCGCACGCCAACCGGGTTGGCGACCAAGTCAGTTGGCTCCACCCGCGTAGGCGGCGGCGAACTCCGCCGAGGGCTCGATCGGGGTGATGACATCGGCGAGGACTCCGTCGGGCGCGGCGACGATGAAGTGGCGCTGCCCGAACTCCTCCGACCGGATGTCCAGTTCGGGTGTCAGCCCGCCGTCGGTGACCAGACGCCGGTACTCGGCGTCGACGTCCTCGACCTCGAAGTTGAGCAGCAGACCCCGCACCGGGCGGTCGCGGAAGGCCACGGGGATCGTCGGATGGGTGGCGTCGAGCAGAGCCAGCTCGAACTGCGGGGCGTCGGCCCGGCGCAGACTGACGTACCAGTCGGCCTCGAAGGCCACCTCGTAGCCGAACCAGGTGGTCCAGAAGCGGGTGGCCGAGGCGATCCGGCCGGTGGCGATCACTGGATAGCAGCCGGTGAGCGGTGCGGCCGGAAGGGCCGAGGAGGTAGAAGAGGCGGGTGGGACGGGTGCCGCGGTCATGACATGACTCCTTCTCGCGCGCCGGCCCGGGTGCGGGCCCGACAGTTTCACATACCCGAGGTACGTGAAACGCTATTGGCGTACCCTGGGTATGTCAAACGGGGAGCCACACCGGAAGGGACACGGCATGGGAGTCCGGGCCGAACAGCGGCAGGAGACCAGACGGGCACTGCTCGCGGAAGGGAGGCGACGGTTCGCCGCCGACGGCTACGCCGCCGTCGTCCTCACCGAGGTGGCGCGCGGCGCCGGGGTCACCAAGGGGGCCGCCTACCACCACTTCGACAGCAAGGCCGGGCTCTTCCGCGCTGTGCTGGAGGAGGTACAGCAAGAGGTGGCGGACGAGGTGGTGACCGCCGCCGACACGGAGTCCGAACCGTGGCGGCAACTGATCGCGGGCTGCCGGGCGTTCCTCGCCGCCTCCTCCGCGCCGGGACGCCGCCGGGTCATGCTGGTCGACGGTCCGGCCGCGCTCGGCTGGCAGGAGTGGCGGGCCCTGGACGAGGCCGCCTCCGGACGCCACCTCGCCGAGGCGCTGACCGCGCTGGTGGACGCCGGGGTGATCGCCGACCGCCCGGTCGAACCGCTGACCCGGCTGCTCTCCGGCGCCATGAACGAGGCCGCGATCTGGCTGGCCGACTCCTCCGGCGGTGACGCCGGCCGCGAGGCCAACCTCACCGCCGCCACCACCGCCCTCACCGACCTGCTCTCCGGCCTGCGCCCCTCCCCCTGACCACCCGGACGCGCTAGCTCCGCAGCGCCGCGTCCAGATACTCCTGCACGGGCGCGTACAGACCGTAGGGGACGTGTGCGGCCAGTTCCTCGTGCGTGACCCAGGCCAGCTCGGCGAGTTCCTCGTCGTCCGCGAGGTACGCCGTTCCGGAGACCACCGCGCAGGCGACGTAGCTCATCAGCCGACCCGTCTTCGGGTGGACGCGGCGCCCGAGCGTGGCGACCGGCCGCACCAGCAGGCCGGTCTCCTCACCCGCCTCACGGACGGCCGCCTCCTCGTCGCTCTCGCCGGGCTCGACCTCGCCCGCGGGGAACTGCCAGGACAGCGCCCCCTCCCGGACGCGGCGGCGCACCATGAGGACGGTGGCGTGCTCCACGACGACCGCGGCGGCGATGCCGGGCCGGGCCGGGCGCCCGTCGGCGGAACGGGCGTCGACGGCGGGAGCCCCCACGGCGGGCGGAGCGTCCCGGGCGGGGACCTCCCCCACGGCGGGAGGGGGGGGAGG
>NZ_BHZI01000039.1 GCF_004305975.1 Streptomyces otsuchiensis | reverse complement strand
AGATCATCCCGTCCAACGCCCACGGTCCTCGCAACTCCCACAGATCGCGGGTGTTGCGAGGACCGTTAGAACCCAAGAAGAAGAGGTCACGGGCCCGGCCCGTTCCCGTGTGCCGCTGGTGGCTCAGGCCTGCGCGACCGACATCGGGCTGCGCTCGGTGCCGGGGACCGGCCGGGAGGGATCGGCGCCCAGCTCCACGATCCGGTTCTCGGTGTCGACGTGCACCACCCGCGGGCGCAGCTTCCGCGCCTCGGCATCGTCGACCTGCGCGTAACTGATCAGGATCACCAGATCGCCGGGGCTGACCAGATGGGCTGCGGCCCCGTTGATCCCGATCACGCCCGTGCCGCGCTCCCCTTCGATGACGTAGGTCTCCAGGCGGCTGCCGTTGTCGATGTCGACGATGTGGACCAGCTCGCCGGGGAGCAGGTCGGCCGCCTCCATCAGATCGGCGTCGATCGTGACCGACCCCACGTAGTGCAGGTCCGCGTGGGTGACCGTGGCACGGTGGATCTTGGACTTGAACATGGTGCGCATCATCGAGGTACTCCTGGACCTGAGCTCCCTGCCTGCGTCATCGCAGGTCAAGGGCTGCCTACTCACTTCATGACGAGTCGCGTGTGCGGGTAGCGTTCCCCGGGTTCTTCAGAACCCGTGCTGACCACCTGCTGACTTCTCTGACGTTTCGCCAGGTGACCTCAGGGGGCCACTCACCCTCCTGAACCCACCGCGACCACGCCGCAAGCCTACGCAGCTCTCTCTCACAGGTGGCTGTGATCACCGTCACCCGCCGAGCCGATGGCGAGTGCCTGCCTCCAATACTCCTGATGAGTGAGCCTTGCCAGCACACCGGGGCTGGATGCGGCGCGGGAACCTGGCAGCGAATCGCGGGTCAGCAGTGCCGTCGATTCGCACAACCATGACCACAGCCGACCCCGCGCCTCGTTGAGGCAGTACGGAACGGGCGCCATGAGCCCGAGATCCGACTGGAACCGAACGCTACCCACGCCAGCGATCGGCCTCGAACCGTCCTCAAGAGGAGCCGACTGCCCATGGCACCACAGCCGCACACCGAGCCCGTCGCGCTTGCCGCGTCTCGGTCGGCCGTGGCCCGGCCGCTCAGAGGAGGGCGCCGCCGGAGACCTCGATTCGCTGGGCGGTGACCCAGCGCAGGCCCTCGGAGGCCAGCGTGGCGATGGCGTCGCCGATCTCCTCGGGTTCGCCGACGCGGCCGAGCGCGGTCTGCCCGGCCAGAACCTGGCGCATCTCGGCGTCGTCCCGCATCGCTCCACCGTTGAAATCGGTGGCGGTCGGCCCCGGGGCGATGGAGTTGACCCGGATGCCGCGCGGGCCGAGCTCTGCGGCGAGGGTGCGGCTCAGGGCTTCGACGGCGGCCTTCGAGGCGGAGTAGACGGAGGTGGCGGGGCTGGTGTGGCGGGTCAGTGACGTCGAGACGTTGATGACGCGGCCGCCTTGGGCCAGCAGCGGCACAAGTGACTGGATGAGGAAGAACGTGCCCCTGACGTTGGTGCCCATCACCGCGTCGAAGTCGTCGGTGGTGACGTCCTCCAGCGGCCCGAAGATCCCCACTCCCGCGTTGTTGACCACGATGTCGAGCCGCGAAGTGCCCCAGCGCTCCAACTGCTCGCTCAGTTCGGAGGTGAAGGACGCGAAAGAGGAGACGTCGCTGATATCGAGCCGGAGAACAGCGGCGGTCCCGCCCACCGCCCGCACCTCTTCCACCGTCTTCCCGGCCCCGGCCGCATCACCGCGGTGGGTGACCAGGACCCGCACCCCCCGTGTGGCCAGAGCGATGGCCGCGCTGCGTCCGAGGCCGCGATTGGCACCGGTCACCAAAGCGATCTTGTCGGTCGTCATGATCTGTTCCTCCACTGCGCGGCCACCGGAACGCACCGGCGCCACAGATGGGATGCGAGTCACTCGACTCGCCTTACCTCACACCGTAAGCAGGGCCATAGAGACGAGTCAAGTGACTCGCCTCGGATCTGCGGCATACTGTCCGCATGGCAGCAGAGCTCTCCGCGCACCACCGCAGACTCGCCCAGCAGAAACGCGAGGCGATCACCACCGCAGCCACAGAGCTGTTCCTGGATCATGGCTACGACGGCACCTCACTGGCGCGGATCGCCGAAGCGGCCGGGGTCTCGAAGTCCACCCTGTTCAAGCGGTTCCCCACCAAGGCGGCCCTCTTCGAGGCCATCGTCACCGAGTCCTGGACGCGTGACGCAGGCAACGCTGCCGCGCGGCCACAGACCGGGGATCTGCGCTCCGGACTGACAACCATCGGACACCGCTATGCCGACCTGGTCGGCCAGCCCGGCATGACAGCCCTGTTCCGGATCGTCATCGCCGAACTGCCTCGTTTCCCCGAACTGGGACGCATGCAGTTCCAGCTCGGCAAACTGCCCTACTTCACCTCTGTGCAGCACTACTTGGAATCCGAGCACGAAGCGGGCAACGCTGATGTCCCGGACGCGGTGAGCGCCGCGAACCAGTTCCTCGGCATGATCGCCAACTACGTCCTGTGGCCCCGCATGCTGCTGACCGACTGGAACCCAGCAGCCTCCGAAATCGACGACGCCGTCGCGCAGGCCGTCCAGACCATGCTCGCCAGATACGCCTCGACCCGCCGGCCTGACCCGAGGCCGGAACGTTGACGCTGGCGCTGGCGCTGGCACGCGCTGCTCAACATCGGCGACGCCTCCACTCCGCGGCGCATGCCGGTAGCCGATCGTTTGACGACAGGTAGGGCCCGGCCCTCCGTACGGTAAGGGCACCGAGCGGACCTGGCGCACAAGCGGGTTTCGACCGGCCAGCAGTCGACCGTTCAGCAGAACCTCGCCCTCCTGGCTACCTGCCTGCACCTGTGCAGGTCAAGGGCGGTTCACTGCTGTACGGTGGCTCGCATCCGCGGGTGGCGGTCCGAATCTTCGGAGCTGTGCGCCGACCACGTGATGACGTGCTGACGTGCGCCGGTCGGCCATCGGAGAGCGTCCCGGGCTCTCGCGAATCACGCCGCGAGGACACCGGCAAGCCTACGCAGCGGCGCCGGCGGAGTGTCCGTGATCACGGTCACTCCGCCGGCGCCGACAGGAACGCCTCCGTGTCCGAGGCGGCGAGAGCCGTCCGGGGCCTATCGGGTCCTGAAGCGACGGAAGAGGTTCCGCGCCACGTACACGCCCGGGCCGCCGAAGCCGACGATGTCGACCCGCCCGTCACCCGTGATGTCGCTGAGGAAACGGGGATGGCGGTCGACCCGCCAGCCTCCCGCGTCCCCGTCGTACCCGAACCCGCGGCAGACCAGTTGGGCCTGTTCGAAGCGGCCGTCGCCGCGTCCGTGTGACACCCAGACGCCGGCGTCCCCGAAGCCGACGATGTCGGGTGCGCCGTCGCCGGTGACATCGGCGACCAGCCGGAGGTGCCTCGCGCTGGTCCACCCCTGGGCCGAACCGAAGTCGTTCATTACCAGCTCGGAGGGTTCGAAGGTGCCGTCGCCGCGACCACGTGACACGACGACGCCCTGCGGGCCGAACCCGACGACGTCGACCGCTCCCCCGGCGGTGGTGCCGACTAGGAACCGGGGGTGCTCCCCGGCCGAGCTCCACCCCTGGTCCGCTCCGAAGTCGTCGAGAACGTAGAGGGGTTCGGCGAAGGTGCCGTCCTCTTCGTGGAGCGAGACCCAGACGCCGTCGTCGTGACAGCCGACGATGTCGAGCCGTCCGTCGCCGGTGGTGTCGGCGAGGAAACGGGGGTGCCGGTCGGTGCGCCAGCCGCCCGCCCCGTCGTCGTGCCCGAACGCCAGGAGGGCGGGTTCGTCGGCGAGCGGCGCGAAGGTGCCGTCCTCGTCCTGGAGTGACACCCAGACGCCGTCGTCGTGACAGCCGACGATGTCGAGCCGTCCGTCGCCGGTGGTGTCGGCGAGAAAGCGGGGGTGCCTGTCTGCGGACCATCCACCGGCCTGACGGCCGTGTCCGAACGCCGCGAGGACCAGTTCGCCGCCCGCGGGGGCGAACGTCCCGTCCGCGCCCTGAGCCGATACCCGCACACCGTCGGCGCCGAGCACCACGACATCGGGCTTGCCGTCGCCCGTGGTGTCGGCGAGGGTCCACAGGTCGGCGGGGCTCGGAGAGGGCCCCGGCTGATGCAGGACACGTTCCTCGTCGTCGAACGTCCCGTCACCTCTGCCGGCCGCCGACACCGCGCCCTTGGCGGGTTTGAGGCCGACGACGTCTTCCCGTCCGGTTCCGGTGGTGTCGGCGAGGAACCGCGCTCCGACCCCCGCCCACCAGCCGGTTCGCCCGCCCGGGGAGGGGGTGGCTCCGAGGCTGTGCCACCCTCCGGCGTCCTGAGCGCTTCCGAAGCGTTCCAGGACGAGCAGCATGTCGCTGAAGGAGGGTGTGGCGTCGGGGGCAGGCCGCAGCGCGGTCGAGCCGACGAGCCGCCAGGACCGGCGGCCGTTCCAGTGGCTCAGTGGGGCCCAGCGCAGCGCGAGGTCGCTGATACGTTCGGGCTCGGCCGGGACGAGACGCCACCGCTGGCTCTCGGAGTCGTCGTCGTACTCGCTCAGGACGATCCGGGTGTCGTCCTTGCCGGGTTCGGCGAGGTCGAGAACGGTGCCGGTCGCACTCTCGATGAAGTAGAGGCCGGCTTCGCCCTCGACGGGAACGACGTGCCACTGCTGGCCCGCCCTGCCGGCTGCGGCGTCCCACTGGCGGACGCCGCGGTCCGCGGCGGCGGGGTTGTCGATCACCTTGCCGCTCACCGCGTTGCGGATCACATGGGCGGCTTGCCCGTTCTGCGCGGCAGCCACGGGGGCGAACCGCCACTGCTCGGGGCCGGGACCACCGTCGGGGTGGTCGCGGACGACGAGCGACCCGTCCGCGCCCGGCACCGCTTTGGCGCCGAGAGTCTCCCCCGTGGCGGCGTTGACGATCTCCAGCTTCAGTTCTTCGGTGGGCACGGGCATCGTGCTGCCTCTTCCAGGCGGTGCGGGCGGTGACTCGGAACGGGCATGGCGCGGCGGTGGCCGCGGATCACGTGAAGACGTGGTGGTACGGGACTTTCCACTCGCTGGGCAGCCGCGGGTAGAACGTGTTGATGACCGTCCCGGTGAAGTCCCCGCCCCAGTTGTAGGTGAGTCGCGCCTCGCTGCTGGCCGTCACCGCGTGGTCCTTGAAGCCGAGGATGGCGTCGGGGTGGGTGATCGGGACGAAGGTGATCCCGCCCCACGGCGTGACCGTGACGACCCAGAGCTGGGTGTCCTCCGGCGCGCCGTTCTTCCCGCGCCACTTGTCGCCGACCTTGTCGGGGAGGCCGACCTGGAGGGTGTCCGCCGTGCTCTTCGGGGCGTCCTGGTGGGCGGTGACGCGTCGTCGCTGTGGCCCCGGCAGGCCGTCGTCGCCGCGCCCGGCGTCGGCCTCACCAGCGCCCGCCGGTTTGGGCGACACCTGGCCCGCGGCGCTCTCGATGAAGTAGAGCGGTCGCTGCCCGAAGAAGCCGCCCGGGGTGATGTACCAGAGGTGGCCCTGCGCCTCCTTGGTGGCCGGGTCGAGCGCGGTGGCCAACTGGACGCCCTTGTCGTGGCTCTCCTCCTTCAGCTCGGCGGGCCGCAGGTAGCCGCCGTTGAAGGCGTGGACGAGCATGACCGGCCGGTTCTCCAGCAGTGCGGCCACGATCGCGTTGTCATAGCTGTTCACCGCCACCGGGCCGCCGACCACCAAATTCGACATCGCCGTGCGTTCCTGGGTGTACATCGCGGAAACCTCACCTGTTCTGTATGTGGAGAACAACGCTTCGGGCGCTCGGTCCAGTGGTCTATCACGCGGCATTACCGTAGGACAACACCGCCCAATCGAGGTCACGGCGAAAACGAATGAGTGCCCGACACGGAATCAGAAACCATGCCGACGTTCGATGTCCGGTGCTCGCGCCAGGACGATGCCGGGGCATTGTCAGGGCGTCGACAAATTTATCGGTCTCATGATCGAACGTGGCTCATACTTCCGCCACTTGCCGACGAGAAGGCAACCACAGAGCCTTGATCACCCGATTGGGTGTAGTGCCCTCAGGCGCTCTTCTGACTCCCGGGCGCCGTGCTAACTTCGATCGGCGGAACGTGCACAGAGGCCGGTTTCCACTCTTCACCGAGCACGATTCAGTCAGATCAGCCAAGGACGGGGAATGCCTTCCAACGCGTACAATTTGGAACGGGCCAAGCGGCAGCCGCTGACGAAGAAAAACCTGCGAGAACTCAATATCGAGCAGATCTGGCAGTCCATCCTCAATCACCCGAACCTGGTTTACGTCGACGAGTACGGGGTTCGTCACAAACCCGTCGGTTTTTCCCTGAACAAGTCGAGCTTCGGTTCTTTCCCCGGTTCTGCGTTCAAACTCGGGTGGCTGGCCTACATGAACCTCGGGGAGCCGCTGATCGAGGAGCGACGCAACGTCGAGCAGCCTCCGCCCGACACCTTCTCCTCACGCACCTACGCCAACCGCAGCCAGGCGTCCCCGATGACCTTCACCGACTCGGTCGAGTTCACCGTGTCGAACGAGGTGACCTGGTCGCTCCAGGGGGAGGCCGAGTTGACCTTCGGCGGCAGCGTCAGCGCGGAGCTCCAACTCCAGCTGCAGAACCAGCTGCAGCTGGACCTCCAGACGCAGCTCCAGACCCAGCTGCAGAACGACCTGGAGAACAAGAACACCAACACCGTCACCAACGAGAACAGCAAGGACGACATCGGGGTCGACAACGCCAACGCCACCGAGACGGCCGCGAAGAACTCGGCGACGAACTCCGCCACGAACTCGGTGACCAACTCCGTGGCGTTCACGACCCTGGGCAGCGCCACCGGAACCGCGGAGCTCAACGCCCAGCTGATGCTGGGCATCACGGCCTCGGTCGGTGGCTCCCTGACCACCAGCTGGGCCTCGAACTCACAGATCTCGGGCGAGGTCCCCCCGGGCTCCCGCGTGGAGACCCTCGTCACGCAGCGGCGCACCCGCAAGCAGTACTCCTACGAGATCCCGGTGACGTTCTCCGGGTTGCTCGCGGTGCGATATGAGGTGCCGGTGCCGGTCCTGTCTCCCCCGCAACCCGGGAACCACCCCGGCCTCGACCAACTGGTCGCCCGCGACCTCGGCGACATCGACCTGGCGGGGGGCGGCTTCCGGATGAAGGGGCTGGCCGAGGTCGTGTCCGCCCTGGAGGTCCACCACACGATGTTCGACGGCGAGACCTTGACGGACAGCCAGCGAGAGCTGCACAAGAAGCCGTGACCGGGCGGTTCGGCGCCGCCACGACGACGAACAGGGGTGACGACCATGGTGTTCGACAACATCTTCGGCTTCGCGGGCAAGGGCGCGGGGCTCTTCTCTGTGACCACCGACGGCGCCAAGCCGCAACCGGGGGCGGGCGTCGACTTCGAGGACGCCGACGAGGACACATACGACGACACGAGCACGAGCCTGTTCGACAGCGCGATCCACGGGGCTTCCTCCCGCGCCAAGGTCGTGCAGGAGCAGTCGCCCGAAGCCCGGGCCGTCCTCGGCTTCCTCGGCTCCTTCATCGCGACCACCCAGGCGTCGGCGGGTTCGCAGGCCGAGTACGCCCAGGATCCCGGCTCGGTCTCCACAGCGGCGTCGGCCGGCATGCGGGAGTCGAGTGCGACGGTGACGGAGCACGGCGGCCTGCAGAAGGACGAGGACCTGGAGAACAGGCCGAAGAAGAGCGACTACACCAAGCCTCCCGAAGCCCCCGAGGCGCCGGAGGCATCCAAGCCGACCGCCGAGGACCCGTCCGGTTCCGTGTAGTGGCCGGCTGCCGGGTGGTCAGGGGCGAGATCGCCCCTGACCACCCGTGTGTCACGCCGGCACCAGCTGCCACTGCCGGTTGCGGTGGTCGCCGTCCGCACCGCGCTGCCTGACCACCGCACGCGCGTTGGTGTCGACGCGCAGGAGCAGACCGGTCTTCCGGTTCGCGATCTCGTACACCCGGTCGTCGCCGGCCTCGGAGCCCACCGGGATCAGCCTCCACTGCTGATGGCGGGCGTCGCCCCCCTCGTAGCCGCGTTGCGTGACCACCGCGCCGTCCGCCTCCTGTGCTCCGGCGACCTCCAGCACCTTTCCGCTGCGCACGTTCTCGAACATGTAGAGGACGTCACCGTTCTCCTGGCCCGCCGCGACCAGCCGCCACCGCTGGTGGTCACGGGGAACCGCGAGCGACTGCTGGACCTCGGCCCCGTCCTTGGTGGACTCACGGACGACCGCCATGCGCAGCCTGCTCCGGGTGTTGGCCCAGGCGACCACCGTGCCGGACTCGGGCAGCCCGCCCATCGTCGGTGAGGCGATCTTCCGGACCCGGTTGTTGACGTAGTCGGTGATGTAGAGCGTGTCGACGCAGTCCACCCCGAGCCCCAGCGGGTGGTTGAGCTGGGCCGAGGCGGCCGGGCCGCCGTCACCGCCGAAACCCGCGGCGCCCGTGCCGGCGACCGTGCTGACTTTGCCGTCCGGGCTGATCTTCCGGACCCGGTGGTTGCGGTAGTCGGAGACGTAGAGGACGCCGGTGCTGTCCACCACCGCCGCCAGCGGGGTGTTCAGCTGCGCCGAGACCGCCGGGCCGCCGTCACCGCCGAAACCCGCGGCGCCCGTGCCGGCGACCGTGCTGATCGTGCCGTCGGCCGCGACCTTCCGGACCCGGTGGTTCTCCGCGTCGACGACGTAGAGGCCGCCCTCGTTGTCCACAGCCACTCCGTACGGGCGGTTCAGCTGGGCCGACACCGCCGGACCGCCGTCTCCCCTGAACCCCGCGGCCCCGGTCCCCGCCACGGTGGTGATCGTGCCGTCGGCCGCGATCTTCCGGACCCGGTTGTTGTTGTACTCGGCGACGTAGAGGACGCCGGTGTGGTCCACCGCCACCCCGAACGGGCGGCTCAACCGGGCGGCGGTGGCGGGGCCGCCGTCACCGCTGAATCCCGCGGTGCCCGTGCCGGCGACCGTGGTGATCGTGCCGTCGGACGCGACCTTCCGGACCCGGTGGTTGTCCGCGTCGGCGAGGTAGAGGGCACCCTCGCTGTCCACCGCCACCTCACGCGGGCAGTTGAGCTGAGCCGAGAGCGCAGGGCCGTTGTCACCTTTGAACCCCGCGGCCCCGGTCCCCGCGACCGTGCTGATCCTCCCGTCGGTGGTGATCTTCCGGATCCGGTGGTTGCTGTAGTCGGAGACGTAGAGGGTGCCCCTGCTGTCCACCGCCGTCCCGTACGGGCGGTTCAACTGAGCCGAGAGGGCCGGCTCGTTGTGGCCTTTGAACCCCGCCGCGCCGGTTCCCGCGACCGTGCTGATCGGAGGGGCGGGGTGCTCGCCGCCCGTGGTTACCGCAGGGCCAGTGCTCATCTTCATCCTTCGCCGTTCGGCATTCACCACCGCCTACTACAGACGGTTGTTGATGTATTCCAGAAAGTCACACAAGCGCGGGATGGGCAAGCCCACTTCCGGGTGCTCCGCGGGGAAGCGCGTTGACGGGACGCCGCATCTGGCCGGTCGTCGACCTTCGTGGACAGCCGGATGTGAGACCGCTCGGCCTCACCGGCTTCCCCGGCCGGACCGCTGGGCGTCGGGAGCCGGGATCCGTACGTCGGGAGTCGGGAGTCGGGAGTCGCACGATGGCCGGGAAGCGGCCAACCGAAAGCGGGCGGGCCGCCGGCTCGCTACCTTCCGGGCGACCGGCCGCCGAGGGCGTGCCGGGTGCCGATGGAACTGCCCTGGAGGCTTGTTGAACACGCGAGGCAACAGAACAGGCGTGGCGGTGGTCGCCGCTTCGGCGGTGCTCGCTCTGACGGCGGGGCCCAGTGGCGCGGCGGGTGGCCCGCCGCCTCCCGGCGCCGGGTCCGGCGCGGCGGGCTCCGGCGGAGGGTCGGTGACGCTGATCACCGGTGACCGGGTCCTGCTGGGCGCCGGCGGCTCGGTCACCGGACTGGCGCGAGGCGAAGGGCGCGAGCACATACCGGTCCGCGTCGTGGATCAGGACGACACGACCCTGGTGATCCCGTGGGACGCGGAAGCGCTGATCGCGGACGGCACGGTCGACCGGAACCTCTTCGACGTCGGGGAGTTGACGCAGGAGGCGTACGACGACTTCGACGGCGTACCGGTCATCATCAGCTACGAGGACGGCTCACACGCCGTCGCGGAGGCCGTGCGTTCGGATGCGGATGTCGAGGTCCGCGCCCAGCTCGACGCGGTGGACGCGGACGCCCTCACCCTCGCCGAGGAGCACTCCCCCTCCCTGTGGGAGACGCTGACCGAACCGGCCGACGAGGACCGGATGGCACCGGCCGCCGCCACCGGGATCAGAGCGGTCTCGCTGGACCGGGTGCGCCAGGCCACCCTTGAGCACAGCACCGGGCAGGTGGGTGCGGACCGGGCGTGGGAGGCGGGCTATGACGGAGACGGCGTGACCGTGGCCGTGCTCGACACCGGTCTCGACGCCGGCCACGGCGACTTCGACGGCAAGATCCGCGACACCGCCGACTTCACCGGCGAGGGAGGCGGCGACACCGACGGCCACGGCACCCATGTGGCATCCACGGCCGCCGGCAGCGGTGCCCGCTCCGACGGCACCTACCGGGGCGTCGCCCCGGGCGCCGACCTGCTGGTGGGCAAGGTCCTCGGCGAGCGTGGCGGGCTGGACTCGTGGATTCTGGAAGGCATGGAGTGGGCGGTCGAGGAGGGGGCGAGCATCGTCAACATGAGCCTCGGTTCCTACGCCATGGGCGGCTACGACCCGTTGGTGGAGGCCGTCGACCAGCTGTCGCAGGAGCACGGCACCCTCTTCGTCATCGCCGCCGGAAACGACGGCCCCGAGCCCGGCAGTGTCGGCTCTCCGGGGCTGGCGGCGTCGGCGCTGACGGTCGGCGCGGTCGACGCCGACGACGTCATCGCTGACTTCTCCTCGGCGGGCCCGCCCCTCGGCGAGGCCGCAGTGAAGCCGGACATCTCCGCGCCGGGCGTCGACATCGCCGCCGCCGCGGCGGCCGGCAGCAGGATGGAGCTGATCGGCGCTCCGGTCACCGACGGGTACACGGCGATCTCGGGGACCTCGATGGCCACACCCCATGTGGCGGGAGCTGCCGCCCTGTTGCTCCAGAAGAACCCGGAGTGGACCGGCGAACAGCTCAAGGCCGCGCTGGTCGGCTCGGCCCTCGGCGTCGACGCCACGCCGGTGCGCACGGGCTCCGGCCGGCTGGACGTGTCGCGTGCGCTGGAGCAGTCCGTGACCGTCGAGCCGAACGCACTCGCCTTCGGTTCGGTCGAACACCCCTACGGCGGCGCCGACCCGATCTCGCGCGAGATCACCTACCGCAACGCCGGGACCGAGGAGATCACCCTCGCTCTGGAGCTCTCCACCTCGGCGCCCGACGGGGGCGAGGCGCCGGAGAAGCTGTTCCGGCTCGCCGCGCCCTCGGTGACCGTCCCCGCCGGCGGCTCCGCCACGGTGGAGGTGGTCGCCGATCCCACGGTCGCGGGGCCGGACGCCGCGGGTCACTACTCGGTGGTGGTCGTCGGCAGCGCGGGTGAGCAGCAGGTCCGGGCCGCCGGCACGGTGACCCTGCGGCACGAGCTGCACGACGTCACCGTCGAGGTCGTCGACCGGGACGGCAACCCCGCCGAGGGTGCCCGGGTGTTCGTGGTCGGCGCCGAGGACGGCTTCAACGACCTCACCGAGGACGGTGTCGTCACCGGCCGGGTCGCCGCGGGCGACTACCTGATCGAGGTCCTCGCACCCAGCCCCTGGGACGCGGGCCCCGATGACCAGCGCGTCGACTGGGCGCTGGCGCCCCGGCTGACGGTCGACGACTCGGCCACGGTCGAGGCGGACCTGCGGGACGCGGAGAGGCTGGACTTCTCCGCGCCGGACCCGGACGCCGAACTCCTCAGCCTTTCGGCGCTCTTCAGCTCCCCCGGTGTCAGCGACTGGATGTGGTTCTTCGGCGCCCCGGCGGACGGTGTGCACAGCCTCTCGCTGGACGACCCCCAGGACGGCGGCGACTTCGAGCTCTCGGTGCTCTCCCATCACCAGAGCGACGACGGCAGCCAGTTCCACGGCCACCGCGAGGTCAACGGCGCTTTCCCTACCGGGCTCGTCAATCACCCGGACCACTCCGACATGGCCCGCGTCAGCACCACCGTCGGCACCCGGGCGGACGGCGCGGACGGCTGGGTCGGAGCGGCGCCGGCGGCGTTCGGGCTCGGCAGCGGCGCGGAGGTCCGGCTGCCCGGCACGACCGACCTCTGGCTGCAGTCCGGCACCCCCTGGACCCTCTCCGGCCTTCAGTTGGACGCCGACGGCATGGGGGTGCAGTCGGCGATGCAGCACCCGGAGGAGTTCGCGGCCGGTGAGTCCTTCGAACGTACCCTGAACACAGGGGTCTTCGGGCCGGCCCACTCGATGGGGGCGGCCTTCGTCCGCGAGGAGAACCTCGTCTGGAGCGATGTCTCCTTCTTCGCCCCGGGCAGCTCCGCCAGCGGATGGGCCGACGAGGGCGCGGGCCGGACGCGCGTGTACCGCGACGGTGAACTCCTCCACGACATCGCGTACGCCCAGGGTGTCGCCTTCGGCCTTCCCATCGGGGAGGCGTCGTACCGGGTCGTCTCCACCGCCTCACGTGCGGAGTCGGGATACGCCGATGTGTCCACCGAGGTGACGGTCGACCACACGTTCACCTCCGGGCGCACCACGCGGGCGGAGCCGATCGCGGGTCCGCTGGCGGTGCGCTTCACTCCCGCCCTGGCCGCGGACAGCACCGCGCCCGCGGACGAGCAGGGCTTCACCGTGCCGTTGGCCGTCGAGGGCGGCACCGCGGCGACCCTGCTGGTGGAGTCCTCCACCGACGGCGGCGAGTCGTGGGCCACGGTCCACGACGGCTCGGGCGATGCCACCGAGGTGACGGTCGACAACCCGGCCGCCGGCGGATCGGTCTCGCTGCGCGCCACCGCGGTCGACGCGGACGGCAACCGCACGGTCCAGACCATCATGGACGCCTACCTCACCCGCTGATCACCGCACCGGGCCGGGGACCGTCCCGCCCGCACCCGAAGGAAGAGCCGGGCACCTCCACGACGGAGGTGCCCGGCTCTCGAGGTGACGGGACGGGGCGCGGCGGGCACCGTCCCGCCGGGGATCAGTCGAGCCCTCCCTCGCCGAGCTGGTCGCGGATCAGGTTGATCAGCTCGTCGTCGTCGGCGTCCTGGATACGGTCGCTCGCGGTGCTCTCCGCGATGCTCTCCGCGGTGCCCGGCCGGTCGGCGGTCCACTTGTCGAGGAAGGCCTGCAGGCGGACGGTGACCCGTGCCTTGGACAGTCCGTCCGGCGGCGAGTCGGCCATCGCGGCCTCCAGGGTGTCCAGTGCCCCGATGAGCGGCTCGATGTCGGTGACCGGGTCAGCTCCGGGCAGCGTGCCGTTCAGGTGCTCGGCGAGGGCGGCCGGCGTCGGGTAGTCGAAGACGATCGTCGACGGGAGCGGCGTGCCGCACTCGCGCGCCAGCAGGTCCCGGAACTCGACGGCGGTCAGCGAGTCGAAGCCGAGGTCCTGGAAGGGGCGCGTGCTGTCGATCTGCTCGTCCGCGGCGTAGCGGAGTACGACGGCCAGGGCGCCTCTGATCAGCTCCGTCAGTTCGGTCAGTCGCTCGGCGGTGCTCAGCGTGGCGAGTCGGGCCCGCAGCCCGGTGTCGGCCTCCTCATCGGTCGGTGTCTCGGTCAATGCCACGGCGCCGGCCGCCTCGGGCAGTTCGCGCAGGAGCGGACTCGGCCTGCCGGAGGTGTACGCCGGGGTGAACCGGGTCCAGTCCACGTCGGCGACGGTCAGGTTGGTCTCGCCACCGTCGACCGCCTGTGCCAGCGCGGCGACGGCCAGGGCCGGGTCGAGCGGTGCGAGGCCGCGGCGGCGCAGGAACTCCTCCGCCTCCCCGGAGACCGCCATGCCGGCGCCGGACCACGGGCCCCAGGCAACCGAGGTGGCGGCCAGTCCGTGGGCGGCGCGGTGCTGGGCCAGGGCGTCCAGATACGCGTTGCCGGCCGCGTAGAGTGCCTGCCCCCCGCTGCCCCAGGTGGCGGCGATGGAGGAGAACACCACGAACAGCTCCAGGTCGGCGTCTCTGGTGAGCTGGTCCAGATGGGCCGCACCGAGGACCTTGCCCCCGGTGATCCGGGCGATGTCCGTGAGCTGGGTGGTCTCCAACGGGCCGGACTGGGCGACGCCGGCGGCGTGGACGACACCGAGCAGGGGACGACCGGCCGGTACGGCGGCGAGCAGTTCGGCTACCGCTTCCCGGTCGGCGACGTCGCAGGAGGCGACGGTGGCGTCCGCGCCCAGGGCGCTCAGCTCCGCGATCAACTCGTCGGCTCCCGGTGCCCGCGCACCGTGACGGCTGGTGAGGAGCAGATGGGACACCCCTCGTTCGGCGAGCCACCGCGCGACCGAGGCGCCCAGGGCGCCGGTGCCGCCGGTGACCAGGACCGTGCCCGGCCGCGAGGGCGTCCAGGCCGGGGCGGCCACCTCCGGCCGCTCCGCTCGGAACAGCCGGCGGGCGAGCACCCGGCCTTCGCGCAGGGCGAGTTGGTCCTCTCCGGTGTCGCCGTGCAGTACGGCGGCCAGCTGGGTCAGTTCCTTCTCGCCGCCCGCGGACAGGTCGATCAGGCCGCCCCAGCGGTGCGGGTGTTCCAGCGCCACGGCCTGCCCGAAGCCCCACAGCTGCGCGTGCTCGGCCCGGGTGACCCGGTCCGTCGCGTCGACCGCGGCGGCGTCGCGGGTCAGGACCCACAGCGGGGCGGTCCACTCGGCGTCGCCGAGGGCCTGGACGAGGGTGAGGGCCACCGCCAGGTCGGCCTGGTGGGCCGCCGGGTGAACGACTCCTCGAAGGTCCTCGGATGCCGCCGCCCTGAGCCGGGTGGCCAGCTCGTGCCGGTCGGGGTGGGGGTCGATCGTCAGGGGCAGGACGTGGGCGCCGGCCGCCCGCAGTGCGTCGCCGACGCGGGCGGCTTCCTCGTCGCCCGCCTCGGTGACCAGCAGCCAGCTGCCGTCCAGGGTGGCGTCGGGTACGGCGACCGGTGTCCACTCCACCCGGTAGCGCCAGCCGTCCACCGCCGCGTGCTGTCGTGCCTGCCGCCGCCATGACGACAGGGCCGGCAGCACCTCCGCCAGCGCCTCCGGGCGCGCGTCCCAGCGCAGGGTGGTCGCGACCTCGGTGACGTCCTCGCGTTCCACCGCCTCCCAGAACCGGGACTCGCCCGGGTCCCCGGCCGGTGCCGGGGCCGGCGTCACGGTCGCCGCCTCCGGCCAGTACCGGTCGCGCTGGAACGCGTAGGTGGGCAGTGCGACCCGCCGGCCGTGCGCGGGTACCGCGGCCGTCCAGTCGACGTCGACGCCCACCGCCCAGATCCGGCCGAGCGCCGCCCACGCGGTGCGCACCTCGTCACGGTCCCGTCGCAGGACGGGGGCGAAGGCGCCGGTCACGCCGGACCGGCGCGCCATCGCGCACAGCACGCCGTCCGGGCCGAGCTCCACGAAGCGGGTGACGCCCTGTTCGGCCAGCTGCCGTACGCCGTCGGCGAACCGGACGGTCTCGCGTACCTGCCGCACCCAGTAGTCGGGTGTGGTCAGCTCCGCGCCGGCCATCGCGGGGATCACCGGGATACGGGGCTCGGCGAAGGTCATGGCCTCCACGACCTCCGCGAACTCGGCCAGCATCGGCTCCATCAGGACCGAGTGGAAGGCGTGCGAGACCGTGAGCCGGCTCGTCCTGCGGCCCTCCCGCGACCACCGCACGGCGAACTCCTCGACGGTCTCGGCCGCACCGGAGACCACGAGTGACGACGGACCGTTGACCGCGGCGATGTCCAGCCGTCCCTGTACGGCGTCGAGGATCTCGGCCTCGGTCGCCTCGACCGCGAGCATCGCGCCGCCGGCGGGCAGTGCCTGCATCAACTGACCGCGCTTGGAGACGAGTTCGCACGCGTCCGCGAGGGAGAGGACTCCCGCGCAGTGCGCGGCGGCGATCTCCCCGATCGAGTGGCCGAGCAGAACGTCGGGGACCACGCCGAAGGACTCCAGCAGCCGGAAGACTGCCACCTCGACGGCGAACAGGCCGGACTGGGTCCACACGGTCCGGTCGAGCCCGTCGCCGTCGAACACGACGTCCCGAACCGGGCGTTCGTGCCTCAGGTCCAGCTCGGCGCAGACCGCGTCGAAGGCGTCGGCGTACGCCGGGAAGGAGTCGTACAGCTGCCTTCCCATACCGGCTCGTTGCGCGCCCTGGCCGGTGAACAGGAACGCTGTGCGCCCCTCGCCGGCCGTCTCCGAGATCAGGTCGGGGGCCGTCTCGCCGGTCGCCAGCGCGGCGAGGCCTGCCAGCAGGTCGTCGTGGCCCTCGCCCAGGATCACCGCGCGGTGCTGGAGGTCGGCCCGGGACAGCAGGGACCTGGCGACATCTGCCGGCGCCTGCTCCGGCTGCGCGGAGAGGGCTTCGTGCAACCGCCTCGCCTGTGCGGCGAGTGCGGTGGCGGAGCGGCCGGACACCAGCCAGGGCGGTGTCGTCCCGTCGGCGGGGCGATCGGTCGGCGCACTCTCGTCCGCCGGTGCCGGTCCGGCCTCCAGGATGATGTGGGCGTTGGTGCCGCTGATGCCGAAGGAGGAGACGCCCGCCCGGCGCGGACGGCCCGCCTCGGGCCACGGCCGCGCCTCGTTCAGCAGCTCCACGGCGCCGGCCGACCAGTCCACCTGCGTGGTGGGCTCATCGGCGTGCAGCGTCGGCGGCAGCGTGCCGTGCCGCAGCGCCAGCACCATCTTGATCACGCCCGCGACACCGGCGGCGGCCTGGGTGTGGCCGAGGTTCGACTTGACCGAGCCGAGCCACAACGGCCGCTCGGTGTCCCGGTCCTGGCCGTACGTCGCCAGCAGTGCCTGCGCCTCGATCGGGTCGCCGAGCCTGGTGCCCGTACCGTGTGCCTCGACCGCGTCGACCTCCGACGGCGCGAGGCGCGCGTCGGCCAACGCCTGCCGGATGACGCGCTGTTGGGACGGACCGTTGGGGGCAGTCAGGCCGTTGGAGGCGCCGTCCTGGTTGACCGCGCTCCCCCGGACCAGCGCGAGGACGTGGTGCCCGTTGCGGCGGGCGTCGGACAGCCGCTCCACCAGCAGCACACCGGCACCCTCGCCCCAGCCCGTACCGTCCGCGTCGGCCGAGAAGGCCTTGCAGCGGCCGTCTTCCGCGAGGCCGCCCTGCCGGGCGAACTCGGTGAACGCCGCCTCGGTGGACATCACCGACACGCCGCCCGCGAGGGCCAGGTCGCATTCGCCGCGCCGCAGCGCCTGCGCGGCCAGATGGAGCGCCACCAGCGACGACGAGCACGCCGTGTCGATGGTGAGCGCCGGGCCTTCCAGTCCGAAGGCGTACGACACCCGGCCGGACAGCACCGCCGCCGCGTTGCCGGTGGCCGCGTGGGCGTCCAGCCCCTCGTCGTCGGAGCCGGCCAGCACCACCGGGTAGTCCTGCCCGTTGGTGCCGACGAACATCCCGACGGAGCTTCCGCGTACGGCGCGCGGGTCCACCCCGGCGGACTCGAAGGTCTCCCACACCGTTTCGAGCAGCAGTCGCTGCTGCGGGTCCATCGCCAGCGCCTCACGCGGGCTGATCCCGAACAGTGCCGCGTCGAACTCCGCGACTCCGTCGACGAAACCGCCGCGCAGCTTCGAGGAGTCGGGCAGTGCGGTGAGATCCCAGCCCCGGTCGGTGGGGAACGTCGTCATGGCGTCCACCCCGCCGAGGAGCAGCTCCCACAGGTCGTCGGGGGAACCGACGCCGCCGGGCAGCCGGCACGCCATGCCGACGAGCGCCAACGGCTCGTCCACCTCGGGGGCGGCGCCCGCCGGGGGTACGACGGCCGGTGTCGGCCCGTGCTCGTCGCCGAACAGCTCCTCGGTCAGGAACCGTGCCAGCTCCGCGGGAGTCGGCCGGTCGAAGACCAGCGAGGCGGGCAACCGCAGTCCGGTCCGCAGGCCGGCCAGGTTCCGGAACTCCACGGCCGCGAGCGAGTCGAAGCCGAGATCCCGGAACGCCTGGCCGGCACCGACCGCCTCGGCCGAGTCGTGCCCCAGTACCGTCGCCGCCCACGAGCGGACGGCCGCCAGCAGCAGCGCGCCGCGCCGTCCCGCCGGTGCCTCGGCGAGCTCCGCCCGGAACTCCGTGGCCGGCACGGCCTCGGTGGCCGGGGTACGGGCCGACGCCGCGTCCGGGAGTTCGCTCAGCAGCGCGCTGCGGCGCGTGCCGGTCAGCCCGGCCGCGAACAGCGGCCAGTCGATGTCGGCGATCACCGGGTCCTGGTCGCCGGTCGCCAGGGCCCCGGCCAGCGCCGTGACGGCCAGCTCCGGGTCGAGCGGGGACAGGCCACCGCGCCGCAGCCGGTCGGCGACCACATGGTCGTCGGCCGCCATACCGTCGTGGGCCCAGGGGCCCCAGGCGACCGAGACCCCGGGCAGCCCGCGGGCCCGGCGGCCGTGCATCCAGGCGTCGACGAAGGCGTTGGCGGCGGCGTAGTTGCCCTGCCCCGCGCTGCCGACCGTTCCGGCCAGCGAGGAGAACGCCACGAAGAACTCCAGCTCCGCGCCCGCGGTCGCCTCGTCCAGCGCGACCAGTCCGGACACCTTCGCGGCCAGTACCGTCTCGAAGCGTTCCGGGGTGAGGGCGTCGAGCGTGCCGTCGTCCAGCACGCCCGCGGCGTGCACCACGCCGATCAGCGGGTGTTCGGCGGGGAGCCGCTCCAGTGCGCCGGCCAGCGCCGCACGGTCGGCGACATCGCCGGTCTCGACCGTGACCCGGGTGCCCAGGTCGGCCAGTTCGGTGACCAGTTCGGTCACGCCCGGAGCCCGCGTACCGCGTCGGCCCATCAGCACCACGTGGGGTACGCCCCGGTCGGCGAGCCAGCGGGCGGCCACGGCGCCGAGCGCTCCGGTGCCACCGGTGACCAGCACGGCACCCGGCCGCGACGGCGACCACGGGGTGCTGCCGGCGGACTCGGCGCGCACCAGCCGGCGGCCGTACACACCGGCCGCGCGTATCGCCACCTGGTCCTCACCGGTGCCGCCGCCGAGGACGACGGCGAGCCGTGCCCCGGCTCTGGCGTCGAGCACCGACGGGATGTCGAGGAGACCTCCCCAGCGGTCCGGCTGTTCCAGTGCCGCGACCCGGCCGAGGCCCCAGATCTGCGCCGGCACCGCGGCGGGCGCGGCGTCCGACCGTCCGACCGAGACGGCGCCGCTGGTCAGCGCCCACAGCGGGGCGTCGATTCCGGCGTCGCCGAGCGCCTGGAGCAGGCACAGGGTCAGCTGGAGGCCGGCGGGCAGCCCGGGGCGAGGGGTCGCGTCGTCCGCCCAGGCGGCGAGTGAGACCACCCCGCTCACCGGGCCGGCGGCGGCGAGCCGGGCGGCGAGGGCCGCCCGGTCCGTGCCGGTGGGCAGGAAGTGGACGGCCTCGGCGCCCGCGGCGACGAGCGCGGCGGACACCTCCTGGACGGGGGCGGGGGCCGGCTGGTTCTCGGGGACGACCACCAGCCAGCGGCCGGTCAGCACCGGCGTCGCGGGCAGGTCGGAGACCGGGCGCCAGGTCGCGAGGTAGCGCCAGGAGTCGATCGCGGACTCCTTCCGCCGCTGCCGCCGCCACGAGGACAGCATCGGCAGCGCCGCGCCGAGCAGGTCCAGGGTGCCGGGGTCGTCCAGGACGTCCGCGAGCGCGTCGATGTCCTCGTGCTCGACCGCGTCCCAGAACCGGGAGTCCGTCGCTTGGGCGGACGGGAGCGTGGCCTCGGTGGTGGCACGCGGCCAGTACCTGTCCCGCTGGAACGGGTAGGTGGGCAGGGCGATCCGGCGGCCGGCGGGGGCAGCCGTCGACCAGTCGGCGTCCGCGCCGTCGGTCCACAGCCGGGCCAGGGCCAGCAGCGCGGTGGTGGGCTCGTCCCGCCCGGCTCGCAGGACCGGGGCGAACACGGCTTCGAGATCGGCCTGTTGGGCCATCCCGCACAGCACTCCGTCCGGCCCCAGCTCCACCAGGCGGGTCACGCCCTCAAGCCGCAGCGACTCGACGCCGTCGGCGAACCGGACGGTGTCGCGGACCTGCCGTACCCAGTAGTCCGGGCTGGAGAGGAGGCCGGGCCCGGCCGGCCGGCCGGTCAGGTTGGACACGACGGGGATACGGGGATCGGCGAACTCCGTCTGCTCCAGCACGGCGGCGAACTCGGCCAGCATGGGCTCCATCAGCGCCGAGTGGAAGGCGTGCGACACCGTCAACCGGCTCGTGCGACGCCCCTGGCCGCGCCAGAGGGCGGCGAACTCCTCGACCGTCGCGGCCGGGCCGGACACCACCACTGACGAGGGGCCGTTCACCGCCGCGACGTCCAGCCGGCCCTCGATCGCATCGACGACCTCGGCCTCGGTGGCCTCCACCGCGAGCATCGCCCCACCGGCGGGCAGCGCCTGCATCAACCGGCCCCTTGCCGCGACGAGTCGGCATGCGTCGGAGAGTGAGAACACCCCGGCGCAGTGTGCGGCGGCTATCTCACCGATCGAGTGGCCGAGCAGCACGTCCGGGACCACGCCCCAGGACTCCAGCAGCCGGAACACGGCGACCTCGACCGCGAACAGCCCGGCCTGCGCCCAGACCGTCCGGTCCAGGTCGGTGCCGTCGAACACCACGTCGCGCACCGGGTGTTCGAGGTGCGTCTCCAGTTCGGCGCAGACCGCGTCGAAGGCGTCCGCGTACACCGGGAACGTCTCGTACAGTCCGCGGCCCATGCCCGCGCGCTGCGCGCCCTGGCCGGTGAACAGGAACGCGGTGCGGCCCCGCGTCGCCTCGGCCGACAGTGTGTGCGCGGCACTCGCGCCGTCGGCCAACGCGGCCAGCCCGGCGAGGAGTTCGTCGCGTTCGGTGCCGACGACCACCGCGCGGTGGTCCAGGGCCGCCCGGGTGGTGGCCAGCGACCAGGCCACGTCGTAGGGGTCGACGTGGGGCTGGGCCACCAGCCCGCGCAGTCGTGTGGCCTGGGCCCGGAGACCGTCGGCGGTCTTCGCGGACAGCGTCCAGCCCAGCGGCCGCGGGGTGCGCGCGGGTGCGGGCGCCTCGTCGTCAGGCGCCGGCGCGTTCTCCAGCACGATGTGCGCGTTGGTGCCGCTGATGCCGAACGACGACACCCCGGCCCGGCGCGGTCGGTCGGTGACCGTCCAGGGCCGGGAGTCGGTGAGCAGTTCCACCGCCCCGGTGGACCAGTCGACGTGCGGGGTCGGCTCGTCTACGTGGAGGGTCGCGGGGAGTACGCCGTGCCGCATCGCCATGACCATCTTGATCACGCCCGCCACGCCCGAAGCCGCCTGGGTGTGGCCGATGTTGGACTTGACCGAGCCCAGCCACAGCGGGCGGTCCTCGTCCCGGTCCTGGCCGTAGGTGGCCAGCAGAGCCTGTGCCTCGATCGGGTCGCCCAGGCGGGTGCCGGTGCCGTGCGCCTCGACGACGTCGACCTCGTTCGTGGTCAGGCCCGCGGTGGCCAGCGCCTGGCGGATGACCCGCTGCTGGGACGGGCCGTTGGGCGCGGTCAGGCCGTTGGACGCGCCGTCCTGGTTGACCGCGCTGCCGCGCACGACCGCGAGGATCTCGTGGCCGTTGCGGCGGGCGTCGGAGAGCCGCTCCAGCACCAGGACGCCCACGCCCTCGCCCCAGCCGGTGCCGTCCGCGGCGCCCGCGAACGACTTGCAGCGGCCGTCGGAGGCCAGTCCGTCCTGCCGGTCGAACTCGGCGAACGCCGCGGGCGACACCATGACGGTCACCCCGCCGGCCAGCGCCAGCTCGCACTCACCGTTGCGCAGCGCCTGCGCCGCCCAGTGCATCGCCACCAGCGACGAGGAGCACGCGGTGTCGACGGTGACCGCCGGTCCCTCCAGGCCGAAGGTGTACGCCACCCGGCCGGAGATCACACTGTTGGCGGTGCCGGCCAGCCGGTATCCGTCCACGCCTTCGAGACCGTCGTCGGGACCTCCGTACCCCGAGGAGGAGGCGCCGGCGAACACGCCGACGGGCCGGCCGCGCAGCGAGCGCGGGTTCAGCCCCGCAGACTCGAACGCCTCCCAGGAGGCTTCGAGCAGCAGCCGCTGCTGCGGGTCCATCGCGAGGGCCTCACGTGGGCTGATACCGAACAGTCCGGCGTCGAACTCCGTTGCCGCGTCCACGAATCCGCCGCGTGCGGCCGCTCCGGTGACCACGCCCCTCGGCCATTCGCGGTCGGCCGGGAAGGCGGCGATGCCGTCGACACCGTGGGAGACCAGCTCCCACAGCTGCTCGGCGTTGCGCACCCCGCCCGGGTAGCGGGCGCTCATCCCGACGATCGCGATCGCCTCGTCCGCGACGCCGGCGGCGGTGGGGCCGGCGGCGGTAAGGGCGGCGACCGGGCCGCTGTGCTCCAGCAGTTCGGTGGACAGGTGCTCTGCCAGTGCGGTGGGGTTGGGGTGGTCGAAGACCAGGGTGGCCGGCAGGGCCAGCCCGGTCTCCGCGCCGAGCAGGTTGCGCAGTTCGACGGCGGTGAGCGAGTCGAAGCCGAGATCGCGGAAGGACCGGTCCGGCTCGATCGCGTCCGGGGAGGCATAGCCGAGCGAGACGGCCGCGCGCGCCTGAATCAGGTTCAGCAGCATGCCGTGGCGGCGGCTCTCGGGTGCCGCGGCCAGTTCGTCGCGGAAGGCCGAGCCCCGGTCGGCGGCTGCCGACGCCGGCGCGAAGGCCGCTGCGGCCTCCGGCAGTTCGGCGAAGAGGGCGCTGTCCCGGCCGGAGGCGAAGGCGGGCGCGAACCTCTCCCAGTCGACGTCGGCGACGGTCACACAGCTCTCGTCCGCTTCCACCGCGCGCTGGAGCGCGCGAACGGCGAGGTCCGGCGCCATCGCGACCAGACCGTGGCGGTAGAGGTACTCCTCGGCCCCGCCCTGCCCGGCCATGCCGTCGCCCTCCCACGGGCCCCAGGCCACCGAGGTGCCGCTGCGTCCGCGTGCCCGCCGCTGCTCGACGAGCGCATCCAGGTGGGCGTTGGCGGCCGCGTAGACGCCCTGGCCTCCGCTGCCCCAGGTCGCCGCGATCGAGGAGAAGACCACGAACAGGTCCAGCTCCGCCTCACGGGTCAGCTCGTCTAGATGGGCCGCACCGGTCACCTTGACGTCCAGGACGCGGGCGATCTCGGCCTCGTCGGTGTCGGCGAGCGGTACGGCCTGTCCGGCGCCGGCCGCGTGCACGATACCGGTCAGCGGGTGCTCTTCGGGGATCGACTCCAGCACGGCTGCCAGCGCCGCACGGTCGGTGACGTCGCAGGCGGCGATGGTCACCTCGGTTCCCTGGGCGGCGAGTTCGGCCACCAGCTCCGCGCTGCCCGGGGTGTCGGCGCCTCGGCGTCCGAGCACCACCAGGCGAGGCGCGCCCCGTTCGGCCAGCCAGCGGGCCACCCGCTTGCCGAGGCCCCCGGTGCCGCCGGTGATGACGACGGTCCCGGAGGGCGTGTACGGGGTGCCGGTCGGCCCGTCGGCGGCGGCGCGGACCAGACGGCGGCCGTACGCGCCGGAGGAACGCAGGGCGACCTGGTCCTCCCCTGTGCCGCCGGCCAGTACGGACACCAGGAGGCGGGCGGCGCGGTCGTCGAACTCGGCCGGGAGGTCGATCAGACCGCCCCAGCGGCGCGGCCGTTCCAGTGCGGCCACCCGGCCGAGGCCCCAGGCCTGGGCCTGGGCCACCTCGCGCAGCGGGTCGGAGCGTCCGATCGACACCGCGCCGCTGGTGAGCATCCACACCGGTGCGTCCAGCTCGGCGTCGTCCAACTGCGCGAGCAGCGCCACCGATTCGGTGACGGCTCCGGAGGACGGGGCCAACACGACGACTCCGGCGACGGCGGCGGACGCGCCGGCGCCCAGCCGGTCGGCTTCGCGGTCCAGCGGGGCGACCTCGGCGCCGGCGGCGCGGAGCGCCTCGGCGAGGCGGGCGGCCGGTTCGGCGTCGGCCGGGGTGGCCGCGACCAGCCAGGTACCGGAGAGAGTGGCGGTGGTGCTGGTGAGCCGGCTGAGCGGGGTCCAGGTGACGCGGTAGCGCCACGATCCGACGACCGACTCCTGGTGGCGGGACCGACGCCACTGGGAGAGCGCGGGAACCACCGCGTCCAGAGGCGCGGACGCGTCGGGCAGGCCGATGGTGTCGGCGAGTTCGGTGAGGTCAGCGCGGTCGACCGCGGCCCAGAACCGTGCCTCTTCCGCGTCGGCGGGCGCGGCCGGGCCGGCCGCCGCCAGCGGCTCCGGCCAGTACCGCTCCCGCTGGAAGGCGTACGTCGGCAACGCGACCCGGCGGCCGGCGGGCAGCACCGCCGGCCAGTCGATCTCCGCGCCGGCGGCCCACAGCCTGCCGAGCGCGGCCAGGGCGGTCCGGTGCTCGTCCCGGTCACGTCGCAGCACCGGTGCGAACACCGCGTCGGCGACGGTCTGCTGTGCCATAGCGCAGAGGACCCCGTCGGGGCCGACCTCCACGAAACGGGTGACGCCGCGTTCGGCCACCTCCCGTACGCCGTCGGCGAACCGGACGGTCTCGCGGACCTGGCGCACCCAGTACTCGGGGGTGGACAGCTTCTCGCCCGCCATCGCCGCGACGACGGGGATACGCGGTTCGGAGTAGCTCACCGACTCCACCGCTGAGGCGAAGTCCGCCAGCATCGGTTCCATCAGCGCCGAGTGGAAGGCGTGCGACACCGTCAGCCGGCTGGTCTTGCGTCCCTCGTCAGCCCACTTCGCGGCGAACTCCTCGGCCGTCGCGGCGTCACCGGAGACCACGACCGACGACGGTCCGTTGACCGCCGCGACATCCAGGCGGCCCCGTACGTCCGCGACCACCTCTGCCTCGGTCGCCCGCACCGCGAGCATCGCTCCGCCGGCGGGCAGCGCCTGCATCAGCCTGCCCCGGGCGGCGACGAGCGCGCAGGCGTCGGCGAGTGAGAAGACCCCGGCGCAGTGGGCGGCCGCGATCTCGCCGATCGAGTGCCCCAGCAGGACGTCGGGGACCACTCCCCAGGACTCCAGCAGCCGGAACACGGCGACCTCGACCGCGAACAGCCCGGCCTGGGTCCACACCGTCTGGTCGAGGTCGGTGCCGTCGAACACCACCTCGCGCACCGGGTGTTCCAGGTGCGTGTCCAGTTCGGCGCAGACCGCGTCGAACGCCTCGGCGAACGCCGGGTACGCCTCGTACAGTCCACGGCCCATACCGGCCCGTTGCGCGCCCTGGCCGGTGAAGAGGAACGCCGTGCGCCCCTCACCGACCGAGCCCGAGACCACGTTCGCGACGGGGTCGCCGGAGGCCAGAGCGGTCAGGCCCGCGGTGAGTTCACGGTGGCCGTCGCCGACGACCACCGCGCGGTGGTCCAGCGCGGTCCTGGTGGTGGCCAGCGACCAGGCCACGTCGTGCGCGTCGGCTTCCGCTGCGGAGAGGGTGGCGGCCAGACGTTCTGCCTGGGCGCGCAGTCCCTCGGGTGTGTGCGCGGAGACCAGCCAGCCCAGCGGGCCGGGGGAGGAAGTGGACTTGGACTTGGACGTGGGCGTGGCGTCGGAGGGCGCGGGCACTGCCGCTTCCAGGATGACGTGCGCGTTGGTGCCGCTGATGCCGAAGGACGACACCCCGGCGCGGTGGGGACGGTCGGACAGCGGCCAGGGGCGTGCCTCGGTGAGCAGTTCGACCGCGCCGGTCGACCAGTCGACGTGCGAGGTGGGCTCGTCCGCGTGCAGCAGCGTCGGCGGCAGCACGCCGTTCCGCATCGCCAGCACCATCTTGATGACTCCCGCGACGCCGGCGGCGGCCTGGGTGTGACCGATGTTGGACTTCACCGAACCGAGCCACAGCGGACGGTCCTCGTCCCGGCCCTGTCCGTAGGTCGCCAACAGCGCCTGCGCCTCGATCGGGTCACCGAGCCTGGTGCCGGTGCCGTGCGCCTCGACCGCGTCGACCTCGGTCGCCGCGAGCCGCGCGTTCGCCAGCGCCTGCCGGATCACCCGCTCCTGGGAGGGGCCGTTGGGCGCCGTCAGACCGTTGGACGCGCCGTCCTGGTTGACCGCGCTCCCCCGCACGACGGCCAGGACCTCGTGGCCGAGCCGCTCCGCGTCCGACAGCCGCTCCACCAGCAGCAGGCCGACGCCCTCGGACATACCGGTGCCGTCGGCCTCGGCGGAGAACGCCTTGCAGCGTCCGTCCGAGGCCAGCCCGCGCTGGCGGTCGAACTCGGTGATCACACCCGGGGTCGCGAGGACGGTCACGCCGCCGGCGAGCGCCATCTCGCACTCGCCGTTGCGCAGTGCCTGCACGGCCAGGTGGAGTGCCACCAACGACGAGGAGCACGCGGTGTCGACGGTGACGGCCGGTCCCTCCAGGCCGAAGGTGTACGCCAGCCGCCCGGACGCCACGCTGGTGGTGGTGCCGGTCATCAGATGGCCGAGCGCGTTGTCCGGCAGTCGCATGCCGTGGCCGTACTGGGCGTGCGCGGCGCCGATGAACACACCGGTGGAGGAGCCGTGCGCGTCCGAGGTGGCGATTCCGGCGGACTCGAAAGCCTCCCAGGCGGACTCCAGCAGCAGCCGCTGCTGCGGGTCCATGGCGAGGGCCTCGCGTGGTGAGATACCGAACAGCGCGGCGTCGAACTCCGTTGCCTGGTCGAGGAATCCACCGCGTGCCGCCTCGGCGCCGACGATGTCCAGCGGCCAGCCCCGGTCGGACGGGAAGGCGGAAGTGGCGTCCATGCCCTCGCTGACCAGCGGCCACAGGTCCGCCGGCGAGGCGACCCCGCCGGGGAGCCGGCAGGCCATGCCGACGATCGCGATCGGTTCGCCGGGGGCGGCGGCCGTCGTCGGTCGCGTGGCCGGTACGGGGGCGGGGTCGCCACCGAGGCGGGTGCTGAGG